>JAQXMB010000148.1 GCA_029012425.1 bacterium
GGAAGAATTCGTGTAATTGTAGCAAAGTCAAAAGAGTAGCAGGAAGGAATCGTATGAAAGGCAAAGTTTTGGAATTTATAAAACGCCATAAAAAAGGACTTATTATTTTACTGGTACTGATTATTCTGGTAGGTGTCGTGCTCCCCGGAATGATTAGAGGAAAGGCGGATCAGTTACTGGCAGATATGTATCAATCCCAAAATCCTGAGAGAATTGATTTGCAGGAGTACATATCCGGAAGCGGCACCATTCAGCCAAATGATCAGTATTCAATCACTGCCATGGTGCAGGGAGAAATTGTTGATGCTCCATTTGAAGAAGGAGATATCGTGGAAAAAGATCAGGTGCTTTACCAGTTCTCAACAGACAGTGTTGAAAATACAATCAAGAATGCCGATCTGAGTGTCCGTCAGGCGGAACTTACCGTAAGTGATGCGAAGAAATCGAAATCAGAAACAACGAAAAATCTTTCGTTAAAGTCGAATATTGACGGATATGTGAGTAAGCTTTATGTAAAAGAAGGCGATGTGATTACAGCCGGAACACAGGTGGCGGATGTGTATGATAATACCCGCATGGTACTCACCGTTCCGTTTAACGCTGCGGATGTGAAAAGCAGCTGGGTTGGCAATACTGCGAAGGTATATGTGTCCGATGAGGCACAGAGTATTTCAGGAAAAGTGACAAAGGTTGCTGCGACTACGCAGAATCAGGCCGGAAATATGGTCACCAAGAATGTTACAATTGAAGTGAAAAATCCCGGGGCACTTGCCGCAGGAATGGAAGCCACTGCAAGTATTGACGGTGTAGACTGTAATTCAGAAGGAACATTTGCAGTGAAATCAGAAGGCGTGTTGAGTGCAGGCGCAAGTGGTACGATTCAAAGCCTGAATGTGGAAGAAGGAGACTATTTGTCGAAGGATGAGGTTTATCTTGTGTTTGAAGATTCGTCCGTTTCCGACAGTGTTGCAAGTGCCGAGATTTCACTTGAGAATGCGCAAAATCAGTTGGAGTCTGCCCAGAAAAGTCTGGATGATTATTGTATTGAGGCTCCGATTGCAGGAACCGTTATTACGAAAAATGCCAAGGAAGGTGACAATATTAATGCGACCTATCAGAATGCGCTTGCAGTAATTTACGATTTGTCGAAGGTGAAGTTCCAGATGATGATTGATGAGCTGGATGTGTTGAAGCTTTCAATCGGTCAGGAAGTGAATGTGACGGCAGATGCATTAGAAGGTGTCCAGATGACAGGACATATTACGAATATCAGTCTTGAAAGCCGTATTACAGGCGGAGTGACAGAGTATCCTGTCACAGTTGAGATGGATGAAGTTGGCTCTCTTTTGCCCGGAATGAATGTAAATGCCAAGATTGTTTTGAATGAAGAAAAGAATGCGCTTTGTATTCCGGTTGATGCCCTGATGCGCGGAGATATTGTCTATGTGCAGGATGCGCCGGAGGCACAGGAATCCGGAAAATCGAAAGAACAGACGCAGGAAGATCTGGCAAATGGAATCCCTGTCGGATATCATGAGGTAAAAGTAACGGTTGGAATCAGTAATGAAGCGTATGTTCAGATTTTATCCGGTTTGACAGAATCTGATCTTGTTTATGTGCCAAGGAAGCAATCCGTTGATCCGTTTGCAATGATGATGGGCGGAGGCGATACAGTGGAAGATCAGGATGTCGGAAACATTAGGGAGTAAAGGGAATGGAAGAACAATCTCATTTAATTGTATTGGATGATATTCATAAAATCTATCAGATGGGCGATACGCAGGTTCGTGCAAATGACGGAATTTCATTTACGGTTGATCACGGAGAGATGGTTGCGATTGTCGGAAAGTCCGGCAGCGGTAAATCTACAATTATGAATATTATCGGGGCATTGGATGTGCCTACCAGTGGGAAGTATTTTCTGAACGGAATTGATGTATCCCAGATGAGTGATGACGAACTTGCAGTGATTCGAAATAAGCAGATCGGTTTTATCTTTCAGCAGTATAATCTGCTCCCTAAAATGAATCTGCTTCGTAATGTTGAGCTTCCGCTGTTATATGCGGGAGTCGGTGATTATGAGCGAAAAGAACGGGCAATGGCATCACTTAAGCGTGTTGGACTGGGAGATAAATGGAAAAATCTTCCGAATCAGTTATCCGGCGGACAGCAGCAGCGTGTGTCGATTGCCAGAGCACTTGTTGGCAATCCCTCTTTAATTCTTGCAGATGAACCGACCGGAGCATTGGATTCGCGAACAAGTCGTGATGTGCTTGATTTTCTTAAGGAACTGAACAATGAGGGCAATACGATCATCATTATCACACATGACAATTCCATCGCACTTGAGGCAAGGCGAATCATAAAAATTCACGATGGGCAGGTAGTATTCGACGGTGAAGCCCAGGAATACAGAAAGCAGGTTTTAGGATGAAAATATCACAGGCATTTGGAATGGCATTTTCGAGTCTGCGAAGCAATCTCATGCGTGCATTTCTTACGATGCTCGGCATGATTATTGGAGTTGGAGCAGTAATTGCCATGATTAGTCTCATGGACGGAATGATTGCCTATACAACAGATCAGTTTCAGGATATGGGAACGGATCTGCTTGCAGTCAATATTACGAATTATGGAAGTAAGAAGGTAACAGAACAGCAGTTTTATGATTTTATTGGTGAGTATCCGGAGCAGTTTGGTGATATGTCACCGTATTATAATATGAATATTTCGGTGCGCAGTAAGCAGGAACTCGAGAAAAAAAGTTCGGTTATCGGTGTCAGTGAAGACTATGCGGATATGAATTCTTTTGAAGTTGAAAAAGGAAGATTTTTGGCGTACGCAGATATTGTGAACCGAAGCAGAGTGTGTGTCATCGGTTCATATACGGCAGAGCATTACTTTGGTGAGACGGAGCCGCTTGGAGCGACACTTCGTCTTGGAACGGATACCTATCAGATTGTAGGCGTGTTAAAAGAGAAGGTTGATTCAACCGAAAATTCGCTTGACGACTGTATTTTTGCACCGTACAGTGTGATCGGTCGTAAGATGGGTATGTCGAGTCCCAGCATGCTTTATATACAGATGAAGGATCCGGATCATTCGAAAGATGCACAAAAATTGCTGGAAGACTATCTGTATAGTGTTTTTCATGACACAGACTGTTATATGATTACCAATATGGCGCAGCTTCTTGATATGATGCAGGATATGACCGGCGTGATGCAAAAGATTCTTGTCGGTATTGCAGGCATTTCATTGCTGGTAGCGGGAATCGGTATTATGAACATTATGCTTGTATCGGTAAGTGAGCGAACCAGAGAAATCGGAATCAGAAAATCTCTTGGGGCGAAGAAAAAAGATATTATGCGTCAGTTTGTGATTGAGGCAGGAACACTAAGTACAATCGGAGGAGGAATCGGAATCCTTCTTGGAGGTTTGGCAACAACCTTGCTGGGTAATTTGATTGGAATGAATTGTGCTCCGTCGATGCGGGCGATTATTCTATCATTTGGTGTATCAGCAGGTATCGGTTTGCTGTTTGGTTATATGCCGGCAAATAAGGCGGCGAAGTTGAATCCGATTGACGCTTTGAGGAGTGAATAATGGCATTACAATTGGTTTTGGGGGGCTCAGGCTCAGGGAAATCACATTATCTATATGAGGAGACATTGAAGCAGGCGCAGAAGAATCCTAAGAGACGATACTATTTTCTGGTACCGGAGCAGTTTACGATGGCGGTTCAGCGAGAGTTTGTCGTGCGCTCTAGGGGGCATGCGATACTAAATATCGATGTGCTCAGTTTTAAGCGTCTTGCATTTCGAGTGTTTGAAGAGCTGGGTGAGGATCATACACAGATTCTGGAAGATACGGGAAAAAATCTTATGCTTCGGCGGCTGGTTGGTGAACTGGCCCCGAAGCTTTCTGTGCTTTCAGGAAACTTGCACCGGGCAGGCTATATCGATGAAATAAAATCGTTTATCACGGAGCTGACCCAATATCGAATCAGCCCGGATATGCTTCGCGAAATGGCTGCACAAGGCACGAATTCGCCTATGACGCAGGCAAAATTAAAAGATATCAGTTTACTTTATGAGTCATTTTTGGATTATCTGAGCGGCGATTATCTGCTTGCGGAGGAGGTAACAGAGTATCTTGCCGGTATTGTCGGAAAATCAAGACTGTTTGATGATGCAGTCTTAATTTTTGACGGATTTACCGGATTTACGCCGGTTCAGCAGAGTTTTTTACAGGCAGTCCTTCCGATGGTTACACAAAGTATTTTTGCAGTAACGATTGATGAGCGGGAAGATTTTTATGGATCCTGTGAGCTTGAGAATCTGTTTTATCTGTCTAAGAAGACAATTCAGACCTTGTTAAAACTGGCGCAGGATGCGGGAATTGAGATTGATGATGCAGTAATTATGCGCGATGGTGCAAAGAAACGATTTGTTAAGGCACCAAAGCTTGCACATCTGGAGGCGAATCTGTTTCGGCTTGGAATGAACAAGTATGTTGGAAAAGCGTCGGATGAGATTACCATCCGTTCTTTTGCAAGACCGAAGGACGAGTTGGTGTTTGCCGCACAGGAAATACGAAGACTCGTTCGAACCGAGGGATACCGGTACCGTGATTTCGCAATTGTAACAGGAGATGTATCCGGTTTTTCACACTATGTAGATCCGGTATTCACCGAGTATGAATTGCCGTACTTTATCGACCAGACGGACCCGATTGTATATCATCCGTTGATTGAATATGTTCGAAGCTTATTACAGCTGTCTGTGAACGGAGCATTGTTTGAACCGATGATGCGTGTGCTAAAAACGGGGCTTTTGCCTATTCCAATCGGACAGGTTGATCTGTTGGAAAACTATTTGATTGCATATGGCATTCAGGGAGAGGCGGCATGGAAACACACATGGGTTCGCAATCCTGAGTGGCTGAGTGCAGAGCAGCTAGATGAGTTGAATGTCCTGCGCACGCAATTGATGGAATTGTTTGAACCGGTATTTGTTGTGATGGCTGATGATAAGACAACGGTTCGTGAACGCACCGGGGCGTTGTATGAAATGCTATCACTCGTGACAATTGAAGACGATGCGTCGATTCGAATTCAGAGAGCGCTTGTTGAACTTTTCGACAAACTGGTAGGACTTCTCGGCGAGGAGGTACTTCCTCCGGAAGAATATCAAGAAATACTTGAAGCCGGATTTGATGCGGCTGAAGTGGCAATCATTCCTCCGGGATTCGACCAAGTGCTTGTCGGAGACATTGAAAGAACAAGACTTGGAGACATCAGGGTTTTATTTTTTATCGGCGTGAACGATGGAATCATTCCGAAAAGCCAAAATGATGGAGGAATTCTCTCACAGTTAGAAAGACAGACACTTGCGAATGCTCAGTATGAGCTTGCTCCGACTGCAAGAGAGCGCGCATTTATACAGAGATTTTATTTGTATCTGAATCTGACAAAGCCGAAAGATCGTCTATATCTCTCCTTTGCAAGAACCGGTTCTGACGGTACTGCGCTTAGGCGTTCTTATCTGATTGGGATGCTCAATCGGATTTTTCCTGATCTTTCCGTGATCGATGAGACGGATAGCGACGCTTTGCGTATGCTTGAGCGTCCAAAGGCTGCTTTCTCTTACCTTGCAGCCGGAATGGAGACTGCCAAGGCTGGAAAAGCAAGCGAAACATGGCGGGCATTGTTGGCATGGTATATGAAACATGAAACATGGTCCGATTCGTTGGAGCAACTGATGCATGCTTCGTTTTTCCGGTTTGAACAGGAGACGCTTCCGAGGGATGTAAGCCGTTTGTTATATGGAAGCGTGTTAGAGACATCTGTAACACGGCTGGAGCGTTTTGCCGCCTGTGCATATGCACATTTTATGTCATATGGATTACGGCTTATGCCGCGTGAGCAGAACGACTTTGAACAGATGGATTTTGGAAATCTTATTCACACCGCACTTGAAAACTATGCGGTTGAACTTGCAAAGAGTGCGTATACATGGTTTGATGTACCACAGGATGAGTCAAAACGGTTGGGCGATGAGGCTCTCAGGAGAGCGTTAGAACAGAGCCGTAATGATGCGCTGTTTACTTCAGCAAAGAATCGTTATCTGACGACCCGTATCAAACGACTGCTTGGACAGACCATTGACACACTGACTGCGCAGGTTCGAAAGGGGCGATTTGTTCCAAGCAATTATGAGCTTGGATTTGGTTTTGCAGATTCCCTGAGCGCGATGGAATTTTCGCTGAGTGAAGAGGAAAAGATGCGACTTCGCGGCCGAATTGACCGTGTTGATGTGTTGCATACGGACGGGGAGACTTATGTGAAAATCATTGATTATAAGTCGGGAAAGACACAGTTTTCTCTATTGAATCTGTATCATGGATTGCAGCTGCAGCTGGTAGTATATCTGAATGCTGCGATGGAACACATTCGAAAAAGCGAGGATTGTACGAATGTGACTCCAGCCGGCATTTTTTACTATCATATTGACGAGCCGATTGTAGAAGCAGATGCACAGATGAGTGAAGAAGAAATATGGCAGAGCATTTTTGAAAAACTGCGTCTGGATGGAATTGTAAATAATGAACCGGAAGTCTATGAGGCGATGGATGAATCTTTGACGGATAAATCCGATGTAATTCCCATTGCCCGCAATAAAGATGGAAGTTTATCAAAAAAATCAAAAGCATACACAAAAGAACAGTTTCAAGATATCAGTAACTATGTGAATACGGTCATTAAAGAGCTTGGGGAACGCATGATAAACGGCGAGATTTCTATCGAACCATATGAACTCAAGGATGCGAATGCATGCAGTTATTGTAATTACAAAAGCGTATGTGGATTTGATAAACAATTGTCAGGCTGTGGCTACAAGAAATTAGAGCAGTTTCAAGATGAGAAGGAATTGCTGGACAAAATACATGAAAAACTGGAAGAAAAGTCAGACGGAAAGGAGTAGGCGATGGGAGTGAAATGGACACCAAACCAACAGCAGATCATTGAGCACCGCAACGGGAATCTGCTTGTTTCGGCAGCGGCAGGAAGCGGTAAGACCGCTGTTCTTGTCGAGCGAATCATACAAAAAATATTAGATCCCGATCATCCGGTTGACATTGATCGCATGCTCGTTGTGACTTTTACGAAGGCAGCCGCCGCACAGATGCGAGAGCGTGTGTCGCAGGCACTTGAAAAATGTATGGATGCGGAACCTGATAACCCTTATCTTCAGAGACAGTATACGCTTGTTCATCATGCCCAGATTACTACCATTGACAGTTTTTGTCTGTATATCGTAAAGAATTATTTTCATGTCATTGATCTGGAACCGGGTTTTCGTGTGGGAGATCCCGGAGAACTTTCACTCATAGGTCAGGATGTACTGAGTGAAGTGCTTGAGAAGCTGTATGAAGCGCAGGATGAGAACTTCCTGGCGTTTTCCGACTCCTACTCCAATGCGAAGAACGATAATCCAATTGTTGAGATGGTAAGCCAACTGTATGAGTATGCGCAGAGTGCGCCCTGGCCGTTAGAGTGGTTGGAGGGACTTGGCGACAGCTATGATGAACAGGCATTGGACTTATCAAACTTAAAGTCCTCCAACAGCTGGTTAAGTCAGCTGGTTGAAGAACTAAAACATATTATTGGCTCATACAAGGACCAGCTTTTGCAGGCGAAGGAGCTTTGTCTTCTTCCGGATGGACCGGATATGTATCTGGAAACGATAGAAGCCATCATTGAGCAGATGAATCACTTTGAGGACATCGAAGACTTTGACGAATTAGGTTTCGCACTCAAAAATCTTGACTTTGGAAGGCTGAAGGTCCGCAAAAATTTTGAAGGAGACAAGAAGGTTCAGGAGCTTGTAAAAAAAATTCGGGAAGATGCAAAAAAGAAGTTAGATGCAATATACAAGGAAAGCTTTGCACTTCCTTTGCAAGACCAGCTACAGGATATGCGTCTTGTGGGAAAGGCTGTAAAAACGCTTGCTCGTGTAACAAGAGCATATACGATTGCATTTTCTGAGAAGAAGCGCGAAAAAAAGTTGCTGGACTTTTCTGATATCGAACATATGGCTCTGCAGATTTTAGTGGATCCGATAACGAAGGAGCCTTCGGCAATCGCACATGAGTTTCGGGACTGTTTTGATGAAATCATGATTGATGAATATCAGGACTCGAATTATGTGCAGGAGGAGATCCTTACGGCAATTGCAGGCAAAGACGGCAGGGAGAATCGTTTTATGGTCGGTGATGTCAAGCAGAGTATTTATCGTTTTCGTCTTGCAAGACCTGAACTGTTTATTGAAAAGTATGATTCCTATACGGAGAAGATGTCAAGAAATCGGAAAATCTGTCTTGATCAGAATTTCCGAAGCCGTACCAATGTATTGGATAGTGTAAATGCGTTGTTTTACCGTATCATGAAACGGGATGTCGGAGGCGTGACCTATGATGCAGCCGCTGCATTGTATCCGGGAGCATCGTATCCGCAGTGCGGAGCGGATGATTTCTTCAAGACGCGGCTGCTGCTTGCTGATAGCGGAAAAGAAGCGCGAGAGATAAGTGGGGCGGAAAGCAATAATCAGCAGGAAGCAATTATCATTGCGGAGGAAATTCACAGGCTGTTAGCGGATGGTCGTGTCACGGGAGAAGATGGCACCCTTCGACCGGTGCGGTTGTCGGATATTGTGATCTTACTTCGAAGTCCTTCGGGGTGGGGAGATGAATTGAGTAGTACACTGATGGATTATGGAATTCCTTCGCATCAGTTGTCTCAGAAAGGGTACTTTAGTGCCACTGAGGTTCAAACTGTTCTTGCTATGTGTCATGTCATTGACAATCCGTTGCAGGATATCCCGCTGGCAGCAGCTGCCCGATCTGCGTTTTTTGGTTTTACCAATGAGGAGCTTGCGAGGATCCGAACCGCAAGTGAGAAGGTTCTGTTTTATGATTGTATGACAGAGTATGCCGCAGGCGGAGCGCTCGAACCGCTGCGGGAAAAGACTGCACATATGCTCTCGGTGATCGATGATTACAGAGAGAAATCGAGACACCTTCCGGTACATACGATTCTTGAGCAGCTGATGCAGGAGAATCATTATCTGATGTATGTAAGTGCGCTGCCGGCAGGCAAAAAGCGTGCGGCAAACCTTGCGATGTTAATCGAGCAGGCGGTTGCCTTTGAGCGAACAAGCTATCGAGGACTGTTCCATTTTATTCGTTACATGGAGCAGCTTCAGGAATATGAAGTAGACTTTGGTGAGGCGGATGTAATTGGCGAGAGCGAAGATGTTGTTCGTATTATGAGCATTCATAAAAGCAAGGGCTTGGAGTTCCCGATTGTATTTGTAGCCGGACTCGGACGGGAGTTCAATAAAAAGGACAGTCAGAAACAGATGATTCTCGACTATGAATATGGTGTAGGACTTACCTGCATCGAGGGTGAGAAACGGCGGAAAAAGACAACCTTGTTAAAGAAGATGATGTCTATGCGTATTGCCGCTGAGAATATGGGAGAGGAGCTTCGCGTTCTCTATGTTGCGATGACAAGAGCAAAAGAACAGCTTATATTAACTGCAGCAAGCAAGAACATCGATACAGTGTTGATGACCGCCGAACTGAAAAAGGAAAGCAATGTCTCCTATTTAGATCGTGCGGGAGCAACCGGCTATCTGCAGTGGGTACTTCCCTGTGCACTTGCGAATCCGGAGTATTTTGCTGTGGAAATATACAGAGCAGAGGATTTTCATATTCAGGATGAATTGAAAATAACAGAGAATCTTGTACAGAAGGATTTATTTTTACAGAGTGTGGATGATGCGGACGAACTGATTGTACAGGAGCTTGACGAGAAGCTGACATGGCCGTATCCTTACGAGGAAGAGGTTATGCTTCGAACGAAAGTGTCTGTATCAGAACTGAAACATCGTGCCATGCAGATCGATCCGATGGAGGAGCAGTCCTTAGAATGGTATGCCCGTCCAACGGAAAAGACGCTTGCTGCTGCGAAGTTTCTTCAGACAGAGGAAGAGCGTCAGGCAGACAATTATCAGGGTGCACTTCGGGGAAGCGCAATGCACCGTATGATGGAGTATTTAAACTACGAGATGGATTTATCTGCGGTGAATGAAACGCAGATTCAAAATCAGCTTGAGCAATTACAGCAGGATGGAAAGATGAGCGAAGAATATGCATCACTGGTTAATTGTGAGAAAATTGCACGATTTATGAAAACACCGCTTGCCGGCAGAATTGCAAGGGCAGACCGGGATGAGAAACTTTTCCGCGAGCAGCCTTTTGTTATGGGACTCCCGGCAAATGAGACAGATGCAACGATTCAAAGCGAGGAGTTGGTTTTGGTACAGGGTATTATTGACTTGTATTTCGAGGATACCGACGGACAGCTTGTTTTGCTGGACTACAAGACGGACGCTGTATCGGAGGCGAAACAGTTGATTGAACGATATCAGACGCAGATGAATCTGTATGCAAAGGCACTTGAGAAGGCAACCGGAAAAAGGGTGAAAGAAAAGTTCATCTATGCGTTCCGGTTGGATCAAAGTATTCAATTATAGATAATAGGAGATTTTTTATGCAATATATTCTGGCTTCACAGTCACCGCGTAGAAAAGAATTGCTTGAAAAAATAATACCGGAATTTTTGATCGAGCCGGTAGAAGGAGAAGAGGTGCTCACGAATGACCACCCCTCCGTTGCTGTGCAAAAGCTGGCACAGGCAAAAGCAAAAGAGATTAGCAAAAAACATGAGGGAGAAGATGTTGTAATCATTGGTGCAGACACCATCGTTGTAAAGGATGGAATGATTCTTGGAAAACCGAAGGATGCAGCGGATATGCGTCGGATGATGGAGAAGCTACAGGGAAACTGTCACAGTGTCTATACCGGAGTAGCAATCTGCTATTGGAAAGACGGAGCATGGATGGAGCATTCCTTTGCGGAAGAGACGAAGGTTTATTTTTTTCCGATGAGTGAGGCACAGTTGGATGCCTATGCGCTCGATCCGGATGGATTGGATAAAGCCGGAGGATACGGCATCCAGAGTAAGGCAATGGTCTATGTGAAAGCAATCGAAGGAGATTATAACACGGTTGTTGGACTTCCGGTTGCAAGACTTTACCACGAACTATGTGATTTAGGCATTGCCAATTGAGACAATATTCGATAATATGAGTTTGAAAACGAATCGCACAAAACAAGTGTTTTCATGGGGGGTATTATGTCAGCATATAAGCAGGAAGACTTAGAAACCTTTTTAGAAAATCAATTACAGTTGTTTCCGGAGCCGGTTGCAGATTCGCTTGAGGAAGCAGAGTATTTCTTAGAGGATTGTATGGCAGTCGTATGTAGCAACAAAAAAGAGGTAAAGGAATATTTGGATGAGGTGGGTGTTGACATTCATGGAATGTCTATGCAGGAAATCTTAGAGCAACCGGAGGTGTTTGCGTTATCCGGAGGGCGCTATCTCATATTAGAAGCATAAGGAAGAATATATGAAACGAGGAAATAGGATAAAGTGTAGACTGATTGCGGCGGGGCTTGCAGTTGTGATGGCAGCTTCTGTTACCGGATGTAAATTTGGGAATGAAGAGGTTACAATTAGTCGAAAGATGAGTGATGATCAATTGTTTATCATTGGAGACGAGGTGTGTAAGGTTTCGGTGATGAAGCTATTGATGATAAACAATTTGAATCTGCACAGTGAGAGTTACGGGATTGATTTGCTAAAAAGCGATGATCTGAAGGTACAAAAAAGACTGGGACAGTATGTGGAAGATATCAGTATGGAAGAACTGACACGCATTTACTGTATGTTCGCACTTGCCGGGGAGCAGCAGATTGAACTGAGTCCGGATGAATTAGAATTGGCACAGTGGGCGGGGGAAGACTATTTCCGCACGCTCAGTGATGCGGAAAAAGAGTATCTTGATATTACGCAGGAAGATTTAGAAGATATCTATACGAAGTACGCAGTCGCACAGAAGCTTTATAATGGTGTAGTAGCCAATGTTAATGAGGAAGTAAGTGACGATGAGGCTCGCGTGATGCGCGTGATGCAGATTTATATGGAGGATGAAAGTCGCGCAGCCAAAGCAGAAGCAGAGCTTGAAGGTGGTACGGAGTTTATTTCTGTGGCTGCTAATTATAATATGGCAGAGAATATTGAGCTGGAACTTACTCGCGGACAACTTCCGCCAGAGGTGGAGTCGGTAGTTTTTTCACTCGATAATGAAGAAACTTCACCGCTCATTCAGACGGAGAATGGTTACTATCTGTTCTATTGTCAGAATAAGTTTGACGAAGCTGCAACCGAAGAACGAAAAGCAGATATTGTAAAGCAGAGAAAGGATGATGCATTTGCTGTCGTTTACGAGCCATTCGTAAAAACAGTGCACTCAAAACTCAACGAAACTGCATTAGCATCCATTTCCATTGACGAGATGACACAGTATCAGACAGCAGACTTTTACAGAATTAGCGAGAAGTATTTGCAGTGATCGGATTTGCGGATTATTTAAAAAGCCCCTGATGTGAAATCAGGGGCTTTGATATATTTTACTATTTATTTTGCAAGCAATAACATGATTTCATTCGAGCGCTTTACAAACTTGCTCATGGCTTCCGGAGAAAGCGGTTGATTGCTAAGCATTGCGAGGTCATAGAGCTGCTCACAGAACATCGTTACATGCTCGGAATCCTTATTCTCAAGAATGTAGGTTACGAGTGGATGATTTGCATTCAGTGTCAGGGTGTAGTCTCCGCCGAACATCGAAGGATCCATTCCCATGCCGCCCATCGCATACATCTTCATCATATCCTGCATACGACGACCTTCCTCTGAGAGCGTGATGATGGAAGGAATATCAGCGTTTTTCAGCTTTTGAACCTGAATGGTCAACTTGTCGTTATTCAGAGCCTTGCTAAAGATATCTTTCAGAGTCTCTGTTGCAGCCGCAAGATCATCAGAAGCTTCTTCCTTTAATGCATCTGTCAGATCGGCATCAATACGGAGGAAGCGATAGTTCTCATTGCGACGCTCCAGCTGTGTGATGAACGAGCTGTCAATGTTGTGATCGAGAATCACAGCATCCATTCCCTGTTCACGGAACAGGCTGATGTACTGACCCTGCTGGTTCACATCTGTTACATAGTAGATGATGGAACGCTCATCCTTGTATTCGTCAGCGGTGCCATCAGACTTTTCCTCTGTGTCAGTGTCCGTGGGCTGTTCCTCTTGCTTGGATTCTTCCGTCTTCTCAACGGGCTTGAGGATTTCAGGAAGTGTCAGATACTTGTCATCAATGTTCTTGAAGAGAATGTAATCATTCATCTTGTCACAGAACTTCTCATCCTTCAAGCAGCCGAACTTGATGAAGGGACTGATGTCATCCCAATATTTCTCATAGCTTTCTTTTTCAGTCTTGCACATGCCGATGAGCTTGTCTGCAACCTTCTTGGTGATGTACTCAGAAATCTTCTTTACAAATCCATCATTCTGAAGAGCGCTTCGTGATACATTCAGCGGCAGATCAGGACAGTCAATGACACCTTTTAATAACATCAGAAATTCGGGGATTACTTCCTTAATATTATCGGCGATAAATACCTGATTGTTGTAAAGCTTGATGGTTCCCTCAATGGAATCGTACTCTGTATTAATCTTCGGGAAGTAGAGAATTCCTTTCAGGTTAAACGGATAATCCATATTCAGATGAATCCAGAATAAGGGCTCCTTGTAATCTTGAAATACTTTGCGATAGAAATCCTTGTATTCCTCCTCCGTGCAGTCGTTCGGGTTCTTGGTCCAAAGCGGAGCAGTCTCATTCAACGGAACAGGACGCTTTACAATCTTAAGCTTCTCGGAAGCGGGACGAACCTCCACGATTTCTTTTTCACCGTTTTCATTTTCCTTCTCCTCGGTCTGTGCCTCCTCAACGATAGTCTCAACAACGGTGTCAGTATCCAGCTTGTCCGCAGGGTCGATGGTCTCATATTCCTCGGGAGCATTTGCCTTGCTCAAATAAATCTCGGTAGGCATGAAAGAGCAGTACTTCTCAAGAACCTCTCTTGCGCGGTATTCGTTCGCATATGCGAGACATTCCTCGTTCAAAAACAGGGTGATGGTGGTTCCGACACTATCCTTGATTCCGTCAGTCATATCGAATTCCGTACCGCCATCGCACTCCCAGTGTACGGGACTTGCACCTTCTTTATAGGAAAGGGTATCAATATGAACTTCATCGGCTACCATAAATGCAGAATAGAAACCAAGTCCGAAATGTCCGATAATCTGATCCTCGCTTGCCTTGTCCTTATACTTGCTGATGAAATCGGTAGCTCCGGAAAATGCGATCTGATTGATGTATTCCTCGACTTCGTCAGCTGTCATACCAAGACCGTTATCAGTGATTGTTACTTTTTTGGCCTCGGGATCTACGACGATAGAGATTTTTGCCTTGTAATCAGCGGGTAAAGTGTATTCTCCCATCATATCAAGTTTCTTTAATTTGGTAATTGCATCACAGCCGTTGGAAACGAGCTCGCGATAGAAGATATCCTGGTCTGAGTATAACCACTTTTTAATGATAGGAAAAATATTGTCGCTGTTGATGGAAAGACTTCCATGTTTGTTGCTCATATAATCACTCCTTATTATTTTTTTGACTTGGATATATCTTAACGCTGAAAAAACGAAAAGTCAATAAAAAATTAGCACTCTTTTGAAATGAGTGCTAACAATGAAGGTAATAATTGTTCACATTTTTTTCATATTTACAATATTGACGAGAAAAAACTGAAATACTAAAATACCATAAGTACTTATTGTGGGATAATGTTCCTGCTATGGGAATATCCGCATAGGAATAATGAGAGATATAGAAATGGAGAGACATATGAAACATATCTTTGGAAATCTGTTTCGGCACAAGGGATCGGTGCTTTTGATTACACTGCTTTTAATCTTGCAGGCAGTCTGTGATCTGTCGCTTCCGAGCTACACATCAAAGATTGTTGATGTAGGTTTGCAACAGTATGGAATTGAAGACTGTGTCATGAAAAAGATGCGTCGCGAAACCGGTGATGCACTTCTTATGATGATGAAGTCTGAGGAGGAGCGCGCATTATTTGCAGACAGTTATGTGCTGAACGAACAGGAAGACATTTATGAGTTACAGGACATTTCAAAAGAGAAACGAACAGAGCTTTCAAAAGCCTTAGAGCTTCCGGAAGTGATGTGTTATGGTTCTATGCATGCTTCGGATGTGCAGCAGGCAGATGTTACCTCGGCAGATATGATGGAGAAGATGGCGCAGGTTAGTGATGCGATTATCACACAGATGGCGGTTCAATTTGTGAGTGAAGAGTATACAGCGCTTGGAATTGATTTAAATGTGATGCAGAGAAACTATCTGCTTGTGACAGGTGCTAAAATGCTATTGCTGTCTATTCTGATGCTGATTGCTGCAATTGGCAGTGGCTTTTTGGCTGCACGCACAGGTGCAAAGATCGGTATGGAACTTCGAAGCAAAGTGTTTACGAATGTTCTTGGATTTTCCAATACGGAGATGAACCACTTTTCCACTGCGTCATTAATCACGAGAAGTACCAATGATATCCAACAGGTGCAGATGGTCAGTATTATGCTGCTTCGCATGGTACTTTATGCCCCGATTCTCGGAATCGGCGGTGTGATTAAGGTTGTATCCACAAGAACGGGGATGGGTTGGATCATTTTCCTTGCAGTTGCAACCATCAGCGCAATCGTTCTGATTCTGATGAAGATTGCATTACCCAAATTCAAACTGATGCAGACTTTGGTTGATCGTTTGAATCTTGTTTCGCGTGAGATTCTTACCGGACTTCCGGTGATTCGTGCGTTTTCCCGTGAAGAATTCGAAGAGAAGCGCTTTCATGTGGCAAACAGCGAACTGAAGGATACGCTTCTTTTTACCACCCGTGTCATGACCTTTATGATGCCGCTTATGATGATGATTATGAATGGTGTGTCAATCATGATTGTATGGTTTGGGGGCAAAGGAATTGATATGGGTAATCTGCAGGTCGGAGATATGATTGCTTTCATTACTTATACGATGCAGATTATTATGTCGTTCCTCATGTTAACACTGATCTCCGTCATGTTGCCACGGGCAGGAGTTGCGGCTGATCGTATTGATGAGGTTATTCAGACGGTTTCTTCCATTCATGATGCCCCGCAGGTACGAGATGACGAGAAAAAGGAGTGGAATGGTACAGTTGCCTTTGAGGATGTCAGCTTTCGCTATGAAGGAGCAAGTGAGGATGCACTTACGCATATTTCGTTCGTGGCGCAGCCCGGAAAGACAACTGCGATTATCGGAAGTACCGGTTGTGGTAAATCGACACTGGTCAATTTGATTCCGAGATTTTTTGATGTGACAGAGGGTCGTATTACGCTTGATGGAATTGATATTCGTGCGCTTAGCCAGAAAAAGCTTCGCAGCATGCTTGGAATGGTTCCGCAAAAGGGTGTACTGTTTTCCGGTGATATTGAATCGAATTTAAAGTTCGGCGGAGATGACATTACCGATAAACAGATGAAAGAAGCGGCTGAAATCGCTCAGGCAATGGAGTTTATCGAGAGTAAGGAGCAGGGCTTTGCAAGTGAGATCTCACAGGGTGGAACAAATGTTTCGGGAGGTCAAAAACAGCGTCTTGCGATTGCAAGAGCAATTGCAAAGCAGCCGAAAATATTGATTTTTGACGATAGCTTTTCTGCGCTTGATTATAAGACAGATGCCGCACTTCGCGCGGCACTTGCCAAGAAAACCAAGGATGCAACTGTGATTATTGTTGCACAGCGTATCAACACCATTTTACATGCGGATCAGATCCTGGTGCTGGAAGATGGTGCGATTGTCGGAAAAGGAACACACGAACAGCTTCTTACATCCTGTGATGCATATCGGGAGATTGCCAGCTCACAGTTATCTGAGGAAGAATTGAAAGGGGGTAATCGTTGATGGCACAGACACATACAAGACCGAGACGAGGACCGGTAGGCGGACCCGGACACGGCCCTGGAGCTCCCGTAGAGAAGGCAAAAAATTTTAAGGGAACCATGAAAAAGCTGCTCGTATATATGGGTAGTTATAAGATTGCATTATTTGCAATTGTTTTATTTGCTGTGGCAAGCACCGTATTCAATGTAATTGGGCCCAAGATATTAAGCAAGGCGACAACCGAATTATTCAATGGACTCATCAGCAAGTTGTCCGGAGGAACCGGTATTGATTTCGGAAAAATCGGTCGGATATTAATTTTCATGCTTTGCATCTACGGGGTAAGTTCGCTCTTTTCGTTTATTCAGGGATGGATCATGACGGATATTGCTCAGAAGCTGACTTTCCGCATGAGAAAAGAAATATCAGAAAAGATTAACCGTATGCCCATGAAGTACTTTGAGTCACGCACGGTTGGAGAAGTGCTTTCCCGTATCACCAATGATGTGGATACCATGGGAATGAGCTTTAATCAGTCGATTACACCGCTTATTACATCGGTGACAACGATCATCGGCGTGTTTATCATGATGCTTACCATCAGCCCGCTCATGACGCTGATCGCGCTTGTTATTCTGCCAATTTCAATGTTTCTGATGTTACTTGTTATGAAGTTTTCTCAGAAACAGTTTAAGGATCATCAGGAATACCTTGGTCAGGTGAATGGACAGGTGGAGGAAAGCTTCTCGGGACATATGGTAATCAAGGCTTTCAATCGTGAGGGTAATGTAAAAAAGACTTTTGATGAGACAAATGAGAAGCTGTATGAGTCTGCATGGAAATCGCAGTTTTTCTCAGGAATGATGCAACCGATTATGGTTTTTGTCGGAAATCTCGGTTATGTGGCGGTTGCCATTTCCGGAAGTATGCTTGCAGCAAAACGGGTGATTGAGGTCGGAGATATTCAGGCATTTATTCAGTATGTGCGTAATTTTACGCAGCCCATTACACAGATGGCACAGATTTCCAATATGTTCCAGTCGATGGCAGCAGCGGCAGAGCGCGTATTTGAATTCCTTGAAGAGGAAGAAGAGAGTGCGGTTGCAGAACATCCGGTCAGCGTGACGAAGGTCGCAGGCAATGTCACCTTTGACCATGTACAGTTTGGATATAAGCCGGAGCAGATAATTATTCATGATTTCTGCAGCGAGGTGAAAGCGGGACAGACTGTTGCGATTGTTGGACCTACCGGTGCAGGAAAAACAACGATGGTGAAGCTGCTCATGCGGTTTTACAATGTCAACAAGGGAGCAATCTATGTTGATGGCATGAATATTCAGGATTTTAATCGCGATGATCTGCGTTCTCAGTTTGGAATGGTGCTTCAGGATACCTGGCTGTTTAAGGGAACCATCATGGAAAATATCCGTTACGGCAGACTGGATGCAACGGATGAGGAGGTCATTGCAGCCGCAAAGGCAGCACATGCACATCGCTTTATTCAGACACTGCCGGGTGGTTATCAGATGGAGTTGAATGAGGAAGCAAGCAATGTTTCTCAGGGACAAAAACAGCTGCTTACGATTGCCAGAGCAATTCTTGCAGATAATCCGATTATGATTCTGGATGAGGCAACAAGCTCTGTCGATACGAGAACCGAGCAGCGAATCCAAAAGGCGATGGATAACCTGATGAGAGGAAGAACCAGCTTTGTGATTGCACATCGCCTGTCCACCATCAAGAACGCAGATTTGATTCTGGTTATGAAGGATGGAGATATCATTGAGCAGGGAACGCATGACGAGTTACTTGCACAGAATGGCTTCTATGCAGAACTGTATCTCAGTCAGTTTGAAAAAGCAGTATAAGTTTTGGACAGCAAAAAAGGGATGTCATTTCGACATCCCTTTTTCTGTAGGTATCATCATTATTTTCCTTCAACTTCCTGCATCTTCATTGCACGAACCTTGGAGGGCAGACCAAACAGAGTGATAAATCCCTGTGCATCATGATGATCGTAAAGATCACCGGTTGTGAAGCTTGCTAAAGATTCATTGTACAGGGAGTACGGAGAAGTAGTTCCGGCTTTGATGATATTACCCTTGTAGAGCTTAAACTTTACTTCACCGGTTACATATTTCTGTGTAGACTCGATGAATGCCTGAGTTGCCTCGCGTAAGGGTGTAAACCATTTTCCTTCGTAAACAATCTGAGCAAGCTTGCTTCCCATCTCAAGCTTTGCTGCCATTGTCTCACGATCAAGGATTAACTCTTCAAGCTGATCGTGTGCTTCCATAAGAATCGTACCACCGGGAGTCTCATAGACGCCACGGCTCTTCATACCAACGACACGGTTCTCAACGATATCAACAATTCCGATACCATGCTTTCCGCCGAGACGGTTTAACTCACGGATAATATCCGATACCTTCATCTCTTTTCCGTTAACAGATTTCGGTACACCGGCCTCGAAGGTCATGGTAACATACTCGCCTTCTTCGGGAGCCTTCTCAGGAGTAGTGCCAAGTACAAGCAGATGATCAAAGTTCGGCTCGTTTGCAGGATCCTCAAGCTCTAAGCCCTCATGGCTGATGTGCCATAAATTACGGTCACGGCTGTAGCTGCTGTCAGCAGAGAACGGAAGATCAATGCCATGTGCCTTGCAGTACGCAATCTCAGACTCACGGGAATCCATGGTCCACTTGTCATCACGCCATGCAGCGATAATCTT
Organism: bacterium; assembly: GCA_029012425.1. Taxonomy (GTDB): domain Bacteria; phylum Bacillota; class Clostridia; order Lachnospirales; family Lachnospiraceae; genus W0P33-017. Next base: position 19,759 of record JAQXMB010000148.1, read on the forward strand.
AAGATCGGGAGCAAGTGCCTTGATACCAAGCTCGAAACGAATCTGATCATTACCCTTACCGGTAGCACCGTGGCAAATAGCAGTAGCGCCTTCTTTTCTTGCAACCTCAACGAGACGCTTGGCAATTCCGGGACGGGCCATGGAAGTTCCGAGTAAGTATTTGTGCTCATATACGCTGCTTCCCATGACACAGGGAACGATGTACTCGTCACAGAATTCATCCGTGATGTCTTCAATATATAATTTCGAAGCACCTGAGAGCTTTGCACGCTCTTCAAGACCGTCAAGCTCTTCTTCCTGTCCACAGTCGATGCAGCAGCAGATGACATCATAATCATAGTTCTCTTTTAACCAGGGGATGATAGCGGTTGTATCCAATCCACCTGAGTACGCTAATATTACTTTTTCTTTCATGGTGAAATAATCCTTTCTTCGTTCTTATTATTAACTGTTACCATCATACAACTTTTTTTTAAACACTGCAACTGAAAAAATATGCAAAAGAAATGCATAAAACAAGCATTATATGTATAAATATGCATAAATTATGTAAAAAAATAAGAAAAGACTTTACCTTTGGAGAAATAAGTATTACTATATGAAAGTGACCATTCCCTGGTGGAGAAAAACGGATGGTCGAAAGGAGATATGATTATGATTAAAGCAGGTATTATCGGAGCAACCGGATATGCAGGTGGAGAGCTGGTTCGTATTTTGCTCAGACACCCTGAAGTAGAGATTAAGTGGTATGGATCACGAAGTTATATTGATGAGAAATATGCAAGCGTATACCGAAATATGTTCCGACTGGTGGAAGATACCTGTTTGGATGATAATATTGAACAACTTGCGGATGAGGTGGATGTTATTTTTACAGCAACTCCGCAGGGATATCTCGGAGGCATTCTTACGGAAGAATTATTAAAGAAAGTAAAGTTTGTGGATTTAAGTGCGGATTATAGAATCAAGGATGTTGCCGTGTATGAGAAATGGTATCAGATTACACATCAGTCACCGCAGTTAATTGAGCAGGCCGTATACGGACTGTGCGAGATAAATCGCAACCTGATTCATGAGAACACAAGATTGATTGCCAATCCCGGCTGCTATACAACCTGTTCAATTTTGACCGCATACCCTCTGATTAAGGAAGGTTTGATTGATCCGCATACATTGATTGTTGATGCAAAAAGCGGAACCTCGGGAGCCGGTCGTGGCGCGAAAGTGGCAAATTTATTCTGTGAAGTGAACGAGAATATCAAAGCGTACGGTGTGACGACACATCGTCATACACCTGAGATCGAGGAACAGCTTGGCTACGCAGCAGGCGAGCCGGTTGCAATTACCTTTACACCGCACCTTGTTCCGATGAATCGGGGAATTCTTGTTACAGAGTATGCTTCTTTGCTGAAGAAGGCAGACGGAAGCTATCCAACCGCTGAAGAGATTCGGGCAGCATATGAGAAACACTTTGGAAATGAGTATTTTATTCGTCTTCTTCCCGAGGGTCAGTGCCCTGAGACAAAATGGGTGGAGGGAAGTAACTTTGTTGATATCGGTTTTGCTGTTGAGGAGCGTACCGGAAGAGTGATTATGATGGGTGCACTGGATAATCTGGTAAAGGGAGCTGCCGGTCAGGCAGTACAGAATATGAACCTGTTGTTTGGTCTCGATGAGAAGAAAGGACTTGAACTGGTTCCCTGTTTCCCGTAAGAGATGGAGGAAGAATATATAATGAAAGAAACATTTCAAATTCGTCAGATGACAGAAGCTGATTATGAAAAAGTATATGAGCTTTGGATGACAATTAAAGGCTTGGGCATGCGGAGCATGGATGATTCGAAAGAGGGCGTGACGCGTTTTATTCGACGGAATCCGACGACCAGTATGGTTGCAACAGACGGCGAGCGTATTGTTGGCGCAATCCTTTGTGGGCATGATGGCCGAAGAGGATGCTTCTATCATGTGTGTGTACATAATGATTACCGCATGCACGGAATTGGAAAAAGCATGGCGGTTGCATGTATGAAGGAGCTTCAGAAGGAGCAGATCAACAAGGTCTGCCTGGTTGCATTCAAGAGTAATGAGGTCGGAAACCGGTTTTGGAAAAGTGTCGGATGGACTTTCCGCGAGGATTTGAACTACTATGATTTTACACTGAATGATGAGAATATCACGCAGTTTAATAAATAGAAGGAGGATGAGACGATGAAAAAGATTGATGGCGGAGTAACCGCGGCAAAAGGATATCAGGCAGCTGCAACCGCGGCAGAGATTAAGTATAAAAACAGAACAGATATGGCAATGGTTTTCAGTGAGGTTCCGGCAACTGTAGCGGGAACATTTACAACCAATGTGTTTAAGGCAGCACCTGTTATCTGGGATCGAAATATTGTAAAAGGAAAAGGGACTGCTCAGGCAGTAGTGGTAAACTCAGGCATTGCCAATGCATGTACCGGAGAAGAGGGAGACCGTTACTGTAAGCTCACCGCTGATGCGGCCGCACAGGCACTTGGAATTGCAACCGACGATGTGCTTCTCGGCTCTACCGGTGTCATCGGTATGCAGCTCCCCATTGACAGAATGCAGGCGGGAGCAAAGAAGCTTGCAACGCTTCTTAAAAGTGGAATTGAGGCGGGCAGCGAGGCTGCACAGGCAATTATGACGACAGACACCCACAAAAAGGAAGTGGCTTTTGAAATTGAAATCGATGGAAAAACGGTGACGGTCGGTGGTATGGCAAAGGGTTCCGGAATGATTCATCCGAATATGTGCACGATGCTGGCGTATGTGACTACAGATGCGGCAATCACACATGAGATGCTTCAGAAAGCAGTAAGCGAAATTGTTGTCGACAGCTTTAACATGATTTCTGTGGATGGAGACACCAGCACCAACGATACTTTGCTTGTTCTTGCCAATGGAATGGCGGGAAATGAGATGATTACAAAAGAGGATGCCTCCTATGAAAAACTGTATGAAGCACTTTGCGCGGTTTGTACATGCCTTGCGAAAGAGATGGCAGCAGACGGGGAAGGTGCAACCAAGTTGATGGAGTCAATCGTAGAGGGTGCTGACACAAAGGAAAATGCGAGAATCCTTGCAAAGTCAGTTGTCTGTTCGAGTCTTTCAAAAGCTGCAATGTACGGTTGTGATGCAAACTGGGGAAGAGAACTATGTGCACTCGGATACTCCGGTGTCGCGTTTGATCCGATGAAGGTTGAGATGTCCTTTAAGAGTGGAGAAAAAGAGATTCTCATTTTTAAGGATGGCGCAGGCGCGCCCTACGACGAAGAGGAGGCATCAAAGCTTTTGGCGAATGACCATGTACAGATTATTTCAAAGATGAACATGGGCTCAGAGCGTGCAATTGCCTGGGGCTGTGATCTCACCTATGATTATGTGAAAATCAATGCGGATTATCGTTCATAAGATGGAAAAAGATTGATTTTGGAAAAAACAGATAATGATAATTACTGTCAGGAAAGGATGCAGATAAAGATGGAAAATATGGATGATATTTTACAGAAAGCGCAGGTCTTGGTAGAGGCATTGCCGTATATACAACGATTTAACCGCAAGATTATTGTTGTGAAATACGGCGGAAGCGCAATGGTGGATGAGGAATTAAAAAAGAGTGTGATTCAGGATGTGGTACTGCTAAAGCTCGTAGGCTTTAAGCCGATTATCGTTCACGGCGGGGGCAAGGAAATCAGTAAGTGGGTTGGAAAAGTTGGCATGGAGCCTCGTTTTGTAAATGGCTTCCGCGTGACAGATGAGCCTACCATGGAAATTGCTGAGATGGTACTGAACAAAGTGAACAAATCACTCGTCCAGATGGTTCAGCAGCTTGGTGTTATGGGTGTAGGAGTTACCGGAAAAGACGGAGGGCTTCTGAAAGTAGAGAAGAAGTATTCGAACGGCGAGGATATCGGATTTGTCGGAGAGATTACCGAGGTGAATCCGAAAATCTTATATGATTTGTTAGAGAAAGATTTTCTTCCGATTGTTGCCCCGATTGGAATGGATGATAATTATCAGACCTACAATATCAACGCCGACGATGCCGCATGTGCAATTGCAAAGGCAGTTAATGCAGAAAAGCTGGCATTTCTATCTGATATCGAAGGAGTTTATCGTGATCCGGAGGACCGAAGCACGCTGATTTCAGAATTACATCTGGACGAAGCTCGTAAGCTGATTGAGGAAGGATTTATCGGCGGAGGAATGCTTCCGAAGCTCAACAACTGTATTGAGGCGATGGAGGAGGGTGTTTCACGCGTACATATTCTTGACGGGCGAATCGCACACTGCCTGTTGCTTGAGATTTTCACAAACAAGGGAGTCGGAACCGCCATCTTAGGAGAAAAGGAGCAGAAATACTACCATGAATAAAAACGAGACAATTCTTCAGGCAAATGATGCGCTGCTTCATGTATACAATCGGTTTCCGTTGGTACTTGATCATGGAGACGGCGTATATCTGTATGACACAGACGGAAAAGAATATTTAGATTTTGCATCCGGAATTGCAGTTATGGCATTCGGATATAATCATAAAGAGTATAATGATGCGTTGAAGGCACAGATTGATAAGCTGCTTCACACCTCAAATTTGTACTACAACGAACCTGTGATTCGTGCTGCGAAGGAGCTTGAAAAAATCAGTGGCATGGATCGTGTGTTTTTTACGAACAGCGGCGCAGAGGCAATTGAAGGTGCAATCAAGACAGCAAAGAAGTATGCCTATACGCGTGACGGACATGGCGGACATGAGATTATCGCGATGAATCACAGTTTCCATGGCCGCACGATCGGAGCACTTTCCGTGACAGGAAACGAGCATTACAGAGAACCGTTTAATCCGTTGATGCCGGGTGTGAAATTTGCAGATTTCAACGATTTTGAGAGTGTCGAGGCACTTGTCAATGAAAACACCTGTGCAATCATTTTTGAGACGATTCAGGGCGAAGGCGGAATATATCCGGCAACTGAGGAATTTATGAAAAAGGTGCGTGCACTTTGTGATGAAAAGGATATTCTGTTGATTCTTGATGAGATTCAGTGTGGAATGGGACGAAGCGGTCATATGTTTGCATGGCAGGGCTATGGCGTAAAACCCGATATCATGACAAGTGCAAAGGCTTTGGGCTGCGGTGTTCCGGTTGGTGCATTCTTAATGACACAGCGTGTTGCTGATGCGTCTTTAGTGCCCGGAGATCACGGAACTACTTACGGCGGAAACCCGTTTGTCGGAGCTGCTGTCGAGAAGGTGCTTGAGCTGATGGAACGAGAGCATATCACAGCACATGTGCAGAAGATAGGAGCCTTTCTTGGCGAGAAATTAGATGAGCTTGTAGAGAAATACGATTGCTTAAGTGCACATCGCGGTGTCGGCCTGATGCATGGTCTGGTATGCAACAAAAAGGTTGGTGAAATCTCAGCGAAAGCGTTGGAAAAAGGCTTGATTGTAATTACCGCAGGAAGCGATGTCCTTCGTTTTGTACCTCCGCTTATCATTGAGGAAAAGCATGTAGATGAGATGATTGCAAAGTTATCAGAAGTACTTGATGAAATCTGATGGAAACCGTGAAACGGGTATTGTAATATCGTTTGGATTTCGATAAAATATAAATAGCGCTTTTAGAACTCTGCCCGAGGTCTTTTGGAGACTGAAAGGAGCAGAAGATGAAAAAAGAACATTGGAAAACAGCAAGGACAGCGGCAAGCTGTCTTATGCTGTTACTTTTATTTGGATGTGCACATCAGTCGGAGTCTCCGGGGGAATTTATTACGATTTCAGAGAAAACTGAAGCGCCGGAAACTGTGGAAGATTCTGTGGACGAAGAAACAGAAGAGCTTGTTACGGTGTTTATCTGCGGTGCGGTAAACAGCCCCGGTGTCTATGAGCTTTCTGCGGGGAGCAGACTGTATGAGTTGATTGACTGTGCGGAAGGACTTCGTGAGGATGCTGCTCTGACAGCGCTGAATCAGGCAATGCTCTTAGAGGATGCCCAGATGATTGTCGTTCCAACCGAGGAAGAGATGACGCAGAATGCGATTGCGGAAGCGTCGGATGGGCTGGTGAATATTAATACTGCCGGTCTGGAAGAACTGATGACTCTTCCGGGAATCGGAAAGGCAAAAGCGCAGAGCATTATCGATTATCGAACGGAGCACGGTGCATTTTCAAAGATAGAGGATTTGAAGAAGATAGAAGGTATTAAAGACGGGGTATTTTCCAAGCTGGAAGATTTGATCAAAGTGAATTGAGGTGTAAGATGGCAAAAAAAGTTCTTGTGGTAGATGATGAAAAACTGATTGTAAAGGGTATCCGTTTTTCTTTGGAGCAGGATGGAATGGAAGTGGAGTGTGCATATGACGGTGCTGAGGCACTTGAGCTTGCAACCAACAACCAATATGATATGATTCTGCTGGATTTGATGCTTCCGAAGATGGATGGTTTTGAAGTGTGTCAGCGCATTCGTGAGTTTTCGAATGTGCCGATTGTCATGCTCACGGCAAAGGGCGATGATATGGATAAAATACTTGGTCTTGAGTATGGAGCTGATGATTATATTACGAAGCCGTTCAATATTTTAGAGGTAAAAGCCCGCATAAAAGCAATTATGCGAAGAACAGGAACGAAGGAGGCCGCACAGACAAAGACTGCGATTATTGAAAATGGAGATCTGAAGCTGGATACGGACAGCAGACGCCTGTTTATTCTCGGAAGAGAGGTCAATCTTACCGCAAAGGAATTTGAGCTGTTAGAGCTTTTTGTTACAAACCAGAATAAGGTGTTCAGTAGAGAAAAGCTTCTTTCGCTTGTTTGGGGAGCTGATTACCCGGGCGATGTGCGCACGGTTGATGTTCATGTGCGTCGTTTGCGTGAAAAAATTGAGACCAACCCCAGCGAGCCGAAATATGTACACACAAAGTGGGGTGTGGGCTACTATCATCGTGGATAAGGAACTATCGTTATGAAGCCGAAAAAAAAGCTGCGTAATTTTCTAAAAAGTCTGCAATGTCGTTTGATGATTGCATTTACCATTATCGGATTGCTTCCGGGAATTGCCCTTCGTGTAGGTTTGATCCATGCCTATGAGAATCAGGCAGTTTCCAACCGAAGCATCGATATTCTTAATCAGGCAAGGATTCTGTCGGATCAGATCGTCAACGCGAGGTATCTGGAAGAACCGGCCAATGACTCTATTAATTCCCGACTGGAAAATATTTGTAATATATATGATGGACGAATACTGGTAGTGGACAATACTTTTCATATTCTGAAAGATACTTACGACCTCGACACCTCGAAGATAATTATTTCTGAGGAGGTTGCAACGAGCTTTCAGGGAAAAGAGTCGAGCAAATATGATTCTGTAAATCGTTATATTCAGCTGACACTGCCACTTCGGGATACCAATACCCAGGAGGTACTTGGTGTACTTCTTGTGAGCGTTTCTACGGACAGTGTGCGGGATCTGGTTTCTCATCTGAAGGATATTTCCCTGTTTATTCAGCTGATTTCAGCAATTATTGTAGTCGGGATTGCTGTGCTGCTGGCTAATGTTTACTCAAACCCGCTCCGTAAAATGTCAAAGCATATTGAAGAAATCCAGACCGGCTATGGCGAGGATGTATTAATGATTGACGATTATACGGAGACGGAACAGATTTCAGATAAAATTAATGCATTGCTCAAGAACATGCGTGTGCTTGATGAGTCGCGACAGGAATTTGTTTCGAATGTGTCACATGAGTTAAAGACCCCGCTTACATCCATGAAGGTGCTCGCGGACTCGCTCATTGCGCAGGAGGGTGCACCGGTTGCATTGTATCAGGAGTTTATGAGTGATATTGCATCCGAGATTGACAGGGAAAATCAGATTATTTCCGATCTGCTCTCACTTGTTAAAATGGATAAAGCAGCTGACAGTCTTAACATCGCATCCGTCAATGTCAATGAGTCATTGGAGCTTATTATGAAGCGACTGATGCCGATTGCAGAAAAACAGGGAGTAGAACTTGTGCTTGAAAGCTTCCGACCGGTTACTGCGGAAATTGATGAGACGAAGATGTCGCTTGCAATGACAAATCTGATTGAGAATGCAATTAAATACAATGAGAAACCGGATGGTTGGGTCCATGTTTCACTCAATGCGGATCATCAGTATTTTTATGTAAAGGTCGAGGATAACGGAATTGGTATTCCGGAGGAATCCCTGGATCACATTTATGAGAGATTTTATCGTGTGGACAAGTCACATTCACGGGAGATTGGCGGAACGGGACTTGGTCTTGCGATTACAAGAAATGTTATTTTGATGCATCGCGGTGCAATCAAGGCATTTTCTACCGAAGGGGAGGGGACAATTTTTACTGTCCGTATTCCTCTGAATTATATTGTTTCTTAGGAGGTGTCTGCGATGAAACGATGTGGATATTTTCTATTGTTATTCATGATGGTTGTTAGTGTCTTTTGTGGCTGTTCGAAGGAGCATCCGCAGGAAGGCACATTGATGATAAGCTATTTGGATATGAGTCAGACCAGAATTGCAAAGATGGGTTATGAGCCGAATGCGGCATTGTCAGATACGATGCTTTTGGTACAGGAGCTTTTGAATGTGCTTTCGTCTGATTCGGGGGATGTGGATTTTGTTCGTCCCATCCCGGAAGGCGTAGAGGTTGAGCGCATCCAGATTACAGAAGATGGTGACTTGAGTGTATTTTTTAATGAAGCATACTTGTCATTGGAATCTGTGCCGGAAATTTTGTGTCGACTTGCGCTTGTACAGACATTGACTCAGGTGGATGGTGTGAAACGGTTGGAGTTTTTTGTGGGACGCGAGCCACTTTTGGATTCACAGGGAAAAGAGGTTGGATGGATGACAACCGAGAATTTTGTTGAGAATCCGGGAGAGCAGATTAACTCCATTCAGCAGGCAGAATTGGATTTGTATTTTTCTAATCCAACCGGGGATGGACTGGTTCTTGAGACGCAGAAAGTATATTACAACAGTAATGTGTCGTTGGAGAAGCTTGTCATTGAACATCTTTTGGCCGGGCCGAAGCTTTCCAAAGGAATTGCGGCACTTCCGGCGGAGACGGCGCTTGTCAATGTATCAGTGGCAGACCGTGTGTGCTATGTCAGTCTGGATAATGGTTTTCGAACACAAAACTATGAGATTCAGGAGGCGATTGTTATTTATTCACTTGTGAATTCCCTGACAGCATTACCGCATATCGATAAAGTGCAGATTTCCGTAAACGGTGATACTTCCGGTGTATATCGAGAGAGCTTTCCGCTTGGAACCGTTTACGAGGAGGATCTTTCGTATGTACGGACTGCTAAGACCGGAAAAGCGGTTGTAGTCAATGATATTGTTATTAATGGAGGAGAAAACTGAAGCAATGGAATAGAAGACTGAGCTGTCAGATTGCAGTGGCTTTGGTATCAGGCGTTCTACTTGCAGAAAAAGCAACCGTAGCACGCCTGTTTGTTATTATTGCACTTGCAGGATATCTTTTACTTCCGTTGTTCCACCAGAAAGCCTTTTGGGAATGTGCAGTGCGCGGTGCAATGATTTTTATTGCCGGGTTGGTTGGAGCAACTGTTTTGTGGTATGCGCAGTGGCAATGGCAATGCGAAACAAATCGGTTCGCTGATGGTCAGACAGCAACAGTTCATGGGGTAATTGTCCACAAGCAATTGAAAAATGGCATGTGGCAGTATGAGGTGCAGCCAAACGGCTGCCGTTATCGTATCATTGTCTGCGTAATGTCAGATGGTGATACGAGTAATTCTTTGGGACAAACGGGATACCCGTTGTGTTCCGTCTTAGAAGTCAAAGGTACTTTTCAATTTTTCAAGATGCCTTCCAACGAAGGACAATTCAATGAGTTTTCATATCAGAAGTCAAAAGGAAATATTGGACGGATTTATGATGTGCAAATTGTGTCAATTCGCATGCCATTGAAGCACTTGAACTGGAAGGAGCGGCTCTTTCAGCTGCGTCAGAAGCTTTGCCTGGTTTACGAGCAGAGTCTTCCGGAGCGCGAATCGGGGATACTCGCATCTATGGTGGCGGGTGAGCGGACGCTCCTAAGCAGTGATGTGAGAGATGTTTTTCAGCATGCAGGAATCAGTCACATATTGGCGATATCCGGAATGCATATTCAGTTGATTGGCATGACGGTTTTTTTAACACTTAGAAAACGGAAATGTCCTTATCTGTTGGCGGCACTTATAGCAGTTGTGGTGTTGCTTGGATACGGAGGGATGATTGAGCCGGGCGTGTCATCGATTCGGGCCATTGGTATGTTTTTTATATATTTGATAGCAGCGTGTATGGGCGAGCATTATGACGCCTATTCAGCGCTGTCGGTGCTTGTGATAATTCTGTTAATTTCCAACCCATTTGTGTTGCATCAGACAGGATTTCTCTTTTCCTGCTATGCAGCATTGAGTGCCATTGTAACAGCGCGTGTTCTCAGGGAGAAAGAGACGAGAGAAAAGAAGCTTTTGAATACACTAAAAATGTCACTGTTGTTACAGCATTTTACACTTCCGGTCGTTGCTTATTTCTATTATGAAATCCCTCTTTATGCACTGTTCTTTAATCTGCTTTTACTGCCGTTTCTCGGAGCGGTGATTGGGATTGGACTTGTCGGCGGAATGATTGGTGTTCTGATTCCTGCAGCTGCAAAATTTCTGCTCTACCCGGTACACATGATTATTACGGTGTATCTGTGGGTATGTGATCTGGGTGAACGGTTACCGTATGAGACCATCATTTGCGGAAGACCGGGTATGGGGAAACTGATTGTGTATGCGCTGGTATTATGGAGACTTCTTTGCCTGTTTTCAGAGGATAGGAGCGCAGGCACTGTTACAGACACAATTACGGCATCGAAGGACGAACGATGGGGAAATTGTCTCTTTCTTTGGAGGCGGTTTATGAGTCGCGCATTGCTTGTTGTGATACTACTTGCGGTTCTTTTGTATGTGCCGCGGGGAAAATTTGAGATTGATTTTCTTGATGTCGGTCAGGGAGATGGAATCTATCTACATACGGCGGAAGGAGCAAATCTGTTCATTGATGGTGGAAGCAGCAGTGTATCTAAGGTTGGAACTTATCGCATACTGCCTTTTTTGAAGTATAAGGGTGTGAGAAAGATTGATTATTGGTTTGTCTCGCATCCGGATGCGGATCATATAAATGGTTTGCTTGAGGTGCTGCAGGCGGGCTATCCGGTAGGAACAATTATCACAGGTGTGCGCTCCGGGGAGGTCAAAGAATGGGAGAAGCTGTCCGCGCTTGCCGAAGCGCGCGGGATTACGATGTGTGAGATGCACACCGCAGATCAACTGAAGTTTGAACAGACAAGAATCAGTTGTCTGCATCCGACTGCCAATTATGAGACGGACGATTTAAATAACGCCAGTCTGGTTTTGCTGTATGAAGATTGTTCGATTCGAGCGGTATTCGGAGGAGATATCTCATCAGAGGTTGAGCATGAGATCATCGTTCAACTTGACCGGTATCTCACACGAGCTGAGGAAGCAACGGAATTTCCACTCTGTGTTCAAGGCTATGATAGCGCTTTTCAATCTGACACACAGTATTTGAAGCAGACGAATCATCAGGAGCAAAAGCATGAAATTGATATACTCAAGATGAATCACCACGGTTCGAAATACTCGAATTGTGAAGAATGGCTGACTGTTTTCTCTCCCCGAATTGCCGTTATCTCGTGCGGTAAGGATAATCGTTACGGACATCCGCATCGAGATACCCTCGAGCGGCTTGAAAGTGTTCATTCCACAGTTTTTCGAACGGATGAGATGGGGCAGATATGTATATTCCATGGCAAGGCTACTGTAAGAGACATGGACTTGGCGGAGTGGTTGCAACATCTGCCCCTGTTGTAAGAAAACATTTACAGCATTTGGAAATAAGAACAGAAAGTACTGTTCCCATGAGTGCTACATAGAGAACAGATTTGGAGGTGGCAGCCATGACTAAGGAACGGATGGAAGAAGAAAAACAATCGGTTCAAAAACGCTTTGAAAGAGGAGAACCAAACACGGGTATTCTTTGTTTGGGTTATGATTGGAACCCTGAAACAAAGAGCTTTACCATCAACGAAGAGGAAGGCAAATGGGTCAATAGAAGGGCAAAGGCCGCAGACAATCATGGATATGAAAAGATTTCTTTGCAGGACTTGTGAAATGCAGAGCGTATCACAGTATTTGACGGACACATTGATTTCCATATGAAGGATGGCACAGTAAAGAGTCACATTAGGAAATATTCGGGAGATGGATTTAACAAAACACCATTTTCACGAAAAATAATCTGTGGATACTGTGGTTCGAGTATTGTACGAATGGGTGGAAATAAAAGAAGAAAATGTAAGTGAGTTAAAAGATAAGGCAAATATGAATGCAGTACAAAAGGATGATAAGGTCAGATGAATATTTTGAAAATATTATTAATAGCATTACTCTAATTAAAGGATAAAGTAATTGTTAACAACATTTTCCTTGATAAATTTTATAATATTTCGATATATTATATTTTACTTTTGGTGTAAAGAAGTACAAACAAGATATGGTATAATATTAATAATGAGAATAGGTGGAGGAATGCTTGCTATGAAAAAAGTATGTTTTGAACCGGAAACGGATGGATTTCATGGTGTTTTCTGGCCGACAAAAGTAAAGTCAGAAACAGTGATGATTGTAGTGCTTGGTAATGATTCAGAAAACTATATGGTAAGGTGTTGTGTGAAATGGTTTCATAAATTGGGCGTAGATGTAATGTCATTATCTCCGAATAAAAAAGACTATGGTCATCATAATTATCCACTGGAGCGGATAGAAAATGCAATTCTATGGTTGAAGGGGCATGGAGTAAAAAAAATCGGAATTGCAGGTGGATCTACAACCGGAACTTTGGCATTGACAGCGGCTTCTTATTTTCCGGATATCACGCTAACCTTAGCCATGACACCCAGTGATTTTATATGGCAGGGATTTATGCGGGGAAAAAGAGATGAGTGTAAGGAGTGGCCGGTTGAAGGAGAATCCCTCTTTACATATCGCGGCGTGCCTCTACCATATATGCCATTTGTATATCAGCATCCGGAATATTGGAAGACGATTGAGGAGGAAACCAAAAGAACCGGTGATATGATAAATTCGTGGAAATTATTTGATGATTCTGAAAAGGTACATCCCCACGCTGAAGAAGAAATGATTAAGGTCGAGAACATTCATGGGAAACTTCTTTTGATCGGAGCGAAAGACGATGTTTTATGGGATACAGCGAAATATATCAGGCGTATGGAAGAGCGGTTAAAGCAAAAAGCCCATTCCTGTAATTATGAGGTGGCTATTTATGAGCATGGCACACATTTTGTTTTTCCAGAAGGCATAATAAAACAAATGATGCCGATTGGTTCCTCATTGCTTATAAAGTTATGTTTTAAGGCGGCAAAGCAGTATCCGAAAGAATGCCGGGAAACCAGAATTGATATAGATAAGCGAGTTAGTAACGCTATATCAGAGTGGAGGTGCTGAGTAAAATGTCAGATGCAATCATTATATGTATTCTGATTATATTTATCATCGTAGGAATTAGTTCGACTGTAAAGCAAAGAACTGTCATGATTGAGGGAATGACCTGTGAACATTGCAGAGCCCGTGTGGAAAGCAGATTAAATGAGTTAGATGGCGTTTCAGCCAAGGTAAATCTAAAAAAGAAAATCGCTGTGGTTTCCATGGAAAAGGACATTGCTGCCAGAAACTCGCAGAAATTTCCAGAACATCCGCAGAATGAGCAGGAAGCAATTGCAGACATTTATAGAAGAATGGATGAAATTCAAGAAAATCTTGCTTATGAAAGAAGGCAGAGAAAGAAGCTTGCTGAACAAATTCCAAGTAAGGAATCTATATAAATAGAACATAGGATTTGAAAAGGAAAATAGGAATCCAATTTGGGTTCCTTTTTTGCTTGTTGCTAGATTTTAATGGATGAAATTTTTAGAGAGTGTGAAATTATTTCTGTAAATTAGATATCCTAAGATAATTGATGAGCCAGATGGTAGCAATATTGCTGCTGTTTGGCTCGTTTTGAATATACAAAAATGATTTATTTTAGTCAAGGATTATGTTATGATGATTTT
>JAQXMB010000149.1 GCA_029012425.1 bacterium
TGTCCGGACTGCGCGCAATGCCGGGCTTGATTGCATTGCAGTAGATTGGGGCTTTCGAGATCGCGAAGTGCTTGAGGCAGAAGGGGCAACTGTTATTGTGTCAGACTGTGCAGCGCTCGAGAAACTTTTATCCGGCGATTCTGGTGATATCATTTCAAACCAGTCACAGAAATCAGCTCAAAAGGTGACTAAGCTAGAAGAAAACAAACAATCCAGTGACCAGAATCAACCAAAAAGGTGACTGGAACAGGACAAAACAAAGAAACCAGTCACAGAAACCAGCTGAAAAGGTGACTTGGATAGAAGAAAATGAAGAAACCAGTCATTGGAATTAGGCTGAAAAGGTGACTTGGATAGAAGAAAATGAAGAAACCAGTCACAGAAACCAGCTGAAAAGGTGACTTGGATAGAGGAAAATGAAGAAACCAGTCACAGGAATCAGCTGAAAAGGTGACTTGGATAGAAGAAAATGAAGAAATCAGTCACAGAAACCAGCTGAAAAGGTGACTTGGATAGAAGAAAATGAAGAAATCAGTCACTGGAATTAGGCGGAAAGGTGACTTGGATAGAGGAAAATGAAGAAACCAGTCACAGAAATCAGTCGAAAGGTTGACTGGAACAGGACAAAACATACAATTCAGTCACACAAGAGCTTTCGAGAATTCTGACGAAGGAGACAGATATCGATGGAATCTTTGCAAGCAGCGACATTATTGCGGCGCAGACGATACAGGTGTGCTACAAACTTGGAAGACGAATTCCGGAAGATATGAAATTGATAGGATTCGATGATGTTCTGGTGTCGAGTCTCACATCGCCGCAGATTTCAACGATACGACAACCCATTGATGAGATGGCGGAAATGGCCGTGGAATTACTGATGAAGGCAGCAGATGGAAAAACCGTTCCGAAGCGGACGATTTTAGGAGTTTCATTCATTGAGAGGGAGACGACAAGCAATGAGTAACCGTATGATATCAAAGGAAAAGGATGTAGTTGCGCTGGGCGAGCTGCTCATTGATTTTACAGAGAGTGCACCGGATGACAGAGGCATGTCTCAGTTTTGCGCAAATCCGGGAGGAGCGCCCTGCAATGTACTCGCAATGCTTCACAATCTCGGATACAAGGCGGCATTTATCGGAAAAGTCGGCAATGATATGTTTGGACAGATGTTAGAGCATATGGCAGCAGCGGCAGGAATTGACATGTCCGGACTCGTGAAAAGCGACTGCTATCAGACAACATTGGCATTTGTTCAGACAAAGGATAACGGAGACCGTGACTTCGCTTTTTACCGGAAAAACGGTGCGGATGCAATGCTCGAAGAAGAGGAAGTAAATACCTCTCTCATTGAGGCGGCGAAGGTATTTCACTTCGGCACGCTTTCCATGACGGATGAGGTGGGTGAGCAGGCAACGAAGGCTGCCATTGCTGCAGCAAAAAATTCCGGATGCTTAATCAGCTTTGATCCCAATTACCGTGAGCCGTTATGGCGCTCAGAAGCGTATGCCAGGGAGAAAATAGCATGGGGACTTCGCGCCTGCGATGTTCTAAAGATTTCCGATAACGAAATTACGCTGATGACCGGTGAGACCGATTATCGGAAAGGTGTCAGAATGCTTCAGGAGGAATATCAGATACCGCTTGTATTCGCAACATTAGGACCGGATGGAAGTATGGCATTCTGGAATGATAAGGAGGTTGCTGTTCCGGGATTTATCAATGAACATACGATTGAAACAACCGGGGCCGGAGACACCTTTTGTGCCTGTGCCCTCGGCAAATTGCTTGAGCTTGCAGATGGCAGCGATTTATGGGACAAATCAGCGATCTTTGATAAAATCAATGAGGAAAATATGACAGCGCTTCTTACATATGCGAACGCAGCGGCATCGATTATCACGACCAGAAAGGGTGCGCTTTGTGTAATGCCCCAAAAGGAGGAGATTGAGGAATTCCTTAGTTCATATTCGTAGAGGGAATCTGACAGAAACACAAGTGCAAACGCCCGTTCCTTTTTGTGGTGCAAAATCATTTCATTTATGTTAAGATTGTATCTAAGACATTCATGAGATCGGATTTGCAGGATGAAAGAGGGACGCGGATGATAGAAAGACCGGCGATTAGCCGTGAATTGGATAGCACAACTTTTCGAAGCTTCTACTATCTAAAAGAAGAATTGGTACAATTTTGCAGAGAAAACAAGCTTCCGACTTCAGGAGGCAAGCCGGAGATAACGAATCGAATTGCGCATTTTCTTGATACCGGAGAGATTCTAAAAGCGACAAAGACACAGCATAAAAAGGCAGAAATTGGTACGATTACGAGGAGTACGCTCATTGAGCCCGATTTTGTCTGCTCCGAAACACATCGCGCTTTTTTTAAGGAAGAAATCGGAAAGAGCTTCTCATTTAATGTCACTTTTCAAAAGTGGTTGAAAAGCAATGCGGGAAAGACTTATGAAGATGCAATTGCGGCATATCATCAGATTCTAAAAGACAAGAAAAAGAACAAGACAACCATTGACAGGCAGTTCGAGTACAACACCTACATACGGGATTTTTTTGCAGCTAATCAGGGAAAATCTTTAGAAGAAGCAATTAAGTGTTGGAAATATAAAAAGAGTCAGCCCGGTCATAACCGCTATGAACCGGTTGATTTAGTTGTGCTTGAAATTGAATAGGATAAAAGCATCAGTCATATCAAAAGCTATGGCCGGTGCTTTTTTGTGTTTATAAGGGTAACGATGATTTTTTTTGAAAACTGCATAAATATGACATGCAGATGGCATATTTGCGGTGCTATAGTTGAAGCAGGAGTGATAAAGGAACAGAAAACAGACAAATGAAAGCAGGAGGAAACGACATGGCAAGACCCAGGAATAAGCAGGAACTAATGGAAGCGGCAAATCTGAATTATGAGAAATTGATGTCACTGATTGAGAAACGGACAGATGCAGAAAAAGACAATTCTTATGATTTTTCCGCGGACGAAAAGAAAAAGGAAGCACATTGGAGAAGAGACAAAAACTTAAGAGATGTAATCATGCATCTGAATGAGTGGCAGCTGTTGCTGCTGGAGTGGATAAAAAACCGTGAGGACGGAAGCAACAGACCGTTCTTGATGGAGGGATACAACTGGAAGACTTACGGTGATATGAATTTGATTTTTTACAAGCGTTGTCAGACTATATCCGAGGGAGAGGCGTTAGAGCGTCTGGCAGACTCGCACAAAAGAGTTATGGAGGCGCTCGACACATTTACACAGGAAGAGCTGTTTACAAATACTTATTATCCCTGGGTAGGTGGCAGCTGTATTGGCGGTTATTTTATCAGTGTCACGAGCAGTCATTATGATTGGGCGATGAAGAAGATGAAGGCACATAAAAAAGCACTTGGTGCGTAAAGAAAAACGGAGGGTAGAAAGAATGGCTTTTGATTTTAAGAAAGAATACAAAGAGTTTTACATGCCGAAAAACAAACCAGAAATAGTAACCGTTCCGAAAGCGAATTATATAGCTGTTCGGGGAACCGGAAATCCGAATGATGAAGGCGGCGCTTATCAGCAGGCAGTCGGTGTATTGTATGCAGTCGCTTATACGCTCAAGATGAGCTGCAAGACGGATTACAAGATAGAGGGCTTCTTTGAATATGTGGTTCCGCCACTGGAAGGCTTCTGGTGGCAGGATGGTGTGGAAGGAATCGATTACAGTGATAAGAGCACCTTTCACTGGATATCCGTAATCCGGCTCCCGGATTTTGTCACAAAGAAGGATTTCGACTGGGCCGTTGAGACTGCAACTAAAAAGAAAAAAATGGATTGCAGCAAGGCAGAGTTTTTAGAGATTGATGAAGGCTTATGTGTCCAGATTCTTCATATCGGCCCGTTCGATGATGAGCCTGCAACGGTGGCATTGATGGATGCATATCTGGAAGAAAACGGATATGAGAATGACATGAACGAGAAACGACTTCACCACGAGATTTACATGTCTGATGCAAGAAAGGTTGCACCGGAAAAGTGGAAAACCGTGATCCGACATCCGATCAAAAAGAAGTAAAATAGAATTAGTCAGGAGGCATTGATTTCAGAGGAATCAATGCCTTTTTGTTGAAATAAGTGCATTTTTAGCATAAAATGTAAGTGCCAATAGTGACATACATACGATAAGTAGGGGAGGAAAAGTTATGTTTTGTGTGAATTGTGGAATGCAATTACCGGATGGCAGCAAGTTCTGCCCGAATTGCGGACAACCGGTGCTGCGGGCAGATGTATCGGCGACAGGAGAAACACCGCCACCGCCGGAACTGCCAAAGACGCCATCAGAGCCGTTGTCGGGTGCAGGTACAGATTCCGGTGATGCGCCAACCGGGAGCTTAGAACCGAAGAAACCGTCAAAGCTGATCATATTTTTAGGATGCCTGGTCGGTCTCGCGCTGGTGATTGCAGTAATATTTTTTGCAACCCGCCCGCATGATGACGAACAAGAAAAGGTGAATGTCAGCGAGTTTTACGAGAATGCGGATACAACAGAAAATGAGGGTGAAGACAGCAATCAGAATGAAACGGCAGAGGAAGCCGGGGAAATTGCGGCTGGCGATGCAGAACAATCCGGAGAACTTGCACTGTTACCGGAGGATACGAAAGAAGGTAAGCTTCAGCGCGAGATTATGCAAATGAATTCCGCATCATATGAAGAGCAGATGATTGATGTGTATGAGATCAAGCGCAAGGCCGGAAAGAGAGATTCGTCATATGTGTGGAATGATACCGTATTCTATACGCTGGAAGGCTATCGCGAGCACAATGATTATTTAAATAAAAATCAATGCACACTTGTAAAAAAGGAACTGATCAACAAGGAGTCAGGCAATATTATGGATTACGAGATTTATCTCAATCCGCAGACCAATGTTGCCAACAAGATCGTAAGTATTGAGTATTTGGAGGATGGAATTGAGGTAACGGAATACTATTACACAAAAAATAAAAAACCGAGCTTTGTATTCCAGTATCAGACGGACAATTATGTATCATCCTATGCAACACCGGACAAAAAAGGACAGCGTTTTCTGTTCAACAAGGATTGTCTGGTAACCTGGAGAAAAATTGATCAGAATGGAACCAAAAACTTTTGTATCGGAAATAATGAGATTAACCGTCTGAAAGGACAGTGGGGAAAGAACACACTCTTCCTGTATAGCGGACTTAATTCTGATCAGAAAAAGAAATTTGATAAGCTTGAAAAACGCATGTTGAATGCGGCATACAATACCTACGAGACGGTGATGAACGCGGAAGGTATTTCAATCATTCAGGGATATGTCTACGATAAGAACATGGCTCCGCTTCCGGAAGCAACAATTGAACTGTATGATGAGAGCTTTGAGAAACAGCTGTTTTGTGCAAGTGTGAAAACAGATGGAACTTATCGTATTTATGTTCCGTCTGAAGCGTATGAATACAATATTCGAGTGGTAAAAGACGGATATGGCGATTGTGATATTTACCGTGTCGTAATCAGTGATGAACTGATTGGAGTCTATCAGGATAGCATTTATCTGTTTGAATCAGGTTTGGATGATAAGGAAGTCAGTATCATTTTAGGAGATGCACTGAATTACAACGAATCCGGAACCGGAATGGTGCTGCTTTCAAATGCGAAGGTAAATGTAAGAAAAGGTATTAACAACCGAACCGGTTCACAGATCGTTGCAACAGGTATAACAGATAACAGTGGTTATATCTCTCTGATCTTGCCGCCGGGTGTCTATACGCTGGAGGTAATGGCGGACGGCTATGAGACCATGTACTAC
>JAQXMB010000150.1 GCA_029012425.1 bacterium
AAAGGATAAAGTTCGTTCAATAACAGATGAAACAATACTGCAAAGGCTCCTGCTTGCTGCGGCAAACTTTGTGAGCATGGAAGTCTTTGTACAGGAGCTCGAAAAATGTAATTGACAATTGCTGCAACGATATCTTTTGACAGTTGTAAATCGTTCGTGCAGGGGAATTCGTACAACAAAATTGAATTATGACTGATCAGACTCAGAATCATCGTCTGTTTCACGGGCTACCATGCGCCGGAATTCACTCGGTGACTTTCCGGTGTGGCGCTTAAACGCCTTGGTGAAGGTGAACGCATCCCCGTAGCCCACTTTATTGGCGATGGTCTGTATCGCAAGATCGGTCTCAGCAAGGAACTTTGATGCCATCTTCATGCGGTAGACGATGAGATATTCCTGAAGAGAATACCCGGTGGCATCCTTAAACAGTCGTGTCAAATAACTGCGGTTTAAGCCGCAGGCATAGGCAATTGCTTCAATTTTAATCGGCTCGGTGTATTTCAACTGAATATACGAAATAACGGTTTTTACATAGAGGAGTGAACTGTTGACAGTTCGCTCCTCTTTGTTTTGCGAATTGGCGATCATATAATCGCAGATTTTATAAATATTTCCAATACAATAGTATTCCCGAGCATAATTGTACATCGTATCAAATGCAAGATCTTCAATCTCCTTGACACAGTCAAGAGCTGTGTAAATCGGATTGTTGTAATCGATTCCTGCTTCTTTCAGAACCGAGATAAGCTTGGGACCACCAATATGAAACCACACATATTCCCATGGGTCTTTTTCGTCTGCCTGATAAAATGCGCGGGCATTTTCAGGAATGAAAAACACCTGATGTTCATGAACCTTATATTCTTTTCCGTCTAAAATCAAGCGCCCTTTTCCTTTGACAACAAAGTGAAGAATACAGCGGTTTACCACATAATGCTCATAGGAATAGCCCGGATCACAGGCACAGGTGCCGACTTCATAGAGATAAAAATCGTCCGAATTTTCATAGTTTACGAATTTACAAAAATCACATCCATCAAGTGTTCTCATGGCAACCTCCGGGCAGAAGATATAATACGACGAAGTATTTCTGCCATTATTGTAAGCGAGACTCGGCAAAAAAGCAATCCTACATGTCACATTTTGACATGAAAAAATCAGATTTTCACATTATCACCGGTTCCATCATGCGCTATACTTAAGCTGCATGAAACGCTGACCGCAGAATGCATTTTGTATTGTAATTATTACGAAGAGAGGACTTATAAATGAATATCATTTGGCATGAGAAAACAAAGCAGTTTCATCTGTACAATGATGAAATCAGCTACATTATGTATGTTCAGCCAAACGGAGAAATGGGCCAGTTATACTTTGGAAGCAGAATTCATGACAGAGATGATTTTTCATATCTGACCTATCGAAGAATGAAGCCGATGGTAGCTGTTGAAGCACCCGAAGAGGATTTTTCCATGGAGCTTAACAGACAGGAGTATCCTGGCTTTGGTGGGACAGATTTTGGCATGAATGCGTATGAGGCCGTGTACGAGGATGGTTCAACCGTCAGTAATTTCAAGTATGCTTCGCACAGGATATTTGCCGGAAAAGATAAACTTGAAGGCCTTCCTGCAACATATGGATCCGATGAAGAGGCGATGAGCCTTGTAATTATACTTGAGGATACAAGATCAAAGCTACAGTTGGAATTGTCTTATACAATATTCCAAAACTATCCGGTAATAACCAGAAATGTAAAATTCATAAATCAGGGCGATGATGAGGTAATATTAAATAAAGCTTTGAGTGCTTGTCTGGATTTGCCGGATCAGGAGTATGAGTGGATGCAGTTTTCCGGAGCATGGGCAAGAGAGCGAATACCTGTTGTTCGAAAAATTGTACCCGGCACACTGTCAATTGAAAGTAAGAGAGGCGGTTCGAGCGCAAATCAGAATCCCTTTATTATTGTCAAGAGAAGCAATACGGATGAATTTGCCGGTGAAGCAATCGGAATGTCCTTTGTATACAGTGGTAATTTTCTTGCAGCAGCGGATGCGGATACCTATGGAAGATTGAGATTATTAATGGGAATTCATCCGGATACTTTCCGTTGGCCGCTCCAAAAAGGAGCATCCTTTACAACGCCGGAGGTTGTCATCGCATATACGGACAAAGGACTGAATGGTCTGAGTCAGTCGTATCACGCTTTATACAATAATCATCTTGTTCGCGGCAAATGGAAAAATCGTCCGCGCCCGATTCTTCTCAACAATTGGGAAGCAACCTTTATGGACTTTACGCAGGAGAGCATCATAAAAATTGCAGCAAAAGCGAAAGAGGCCGGTGCAGAGTTATTCGTTTTGGATGACGGATGGTTTGGAGCGAGAAATGATGATTACGCCGGACTTGGCGACTGGGTAGAGAATACCGATAAGCTTCCGAACGGCATGAAGGGACTTGCCGAGAAGATTAATGAGATGGGACTTGAGTTCGGTTTCTGGATTGAGCCGGAGATGGTTAATCCGGACAGTGACCTTTACCGGGCGCATCCTGATTGGGCATTCGCGGTGAAAGGAAAAACCCCTGCATTGGGAAGACATCAGTATGTGCTTGATTTCTCAAAGGATGAGGTTGTCGATTATATCTATGATATGCTTTATCAGGTGATTGACGGAGCGAATATTGCATACATCAAATGGGATATGAACCGTGCGCTCACCGATGTATTTTCAAATGGAACCCCGGCAGAGCTTCAGGGCTGTGTCTACCACAAGTATGTACTCGGTGTCTATCGATTGTATGAGAAGCTGATTGCTGCATTTCCGGATATCTTATTTGAATCATGTTCAAGCGGCGGTTCCAGATTTGATGCAGGAATGTTGTACTACGCGCCGCAGGCATGGTGTAGCGACAACACGGATGGTGTTGACCGCGTGCTGATTCAGTATGGTTCTTCATACGGATATCCGATTTCATCCATAGGCGCACATGTATCGGCAGTTCCGAATCAGCAGACAGGAAGAACCGTTCCGATTGCATTCCGTGGAAATGTTGCATGCTTTGGAACATTTGGTTACGAGCTGGATTTGAATCATATTTCCGAAGAAGAATTTTGTGAGGTACAGGAACAGATCAAATTCATGAAGGAAAACAGGCAGTTGCTCCAGTACGGAAAATTCTATCGGCTTGTATCACCGTTTGAAACAGACCAGAATGCCTGGATGGTAGTATCGGAGGATCAGACCAAGGCTTTGGTTGGCGTATATACCATGCGCTCAAATGTAAATGAACTGGATGGCAGAATACGACTTGCAGGCCTGGACAGAAACAAACTTTACAACATAAACTCGTGCGCATATTATGGAGATGAGCTTATGTGTGCAGGACTTGTGTTAAATGCAGAAAACACAAGAAACTATACGATGGAACAGGATTACAGCTCCTGCATCATTCGCCTTTCCGCAGAATAGAATGGAATTTGAATGTCACAAAATGACATAAATACATAACGAAATACCATGTCATTTTTTGACCTTGCCATTTAGAATCTAGATATGCGGTCAGGCAAACAAAAAAATGAACCTAATGAAACGGAAACCGTTTCATATATTTAAAGGAGGATTATGAGTATGAAAAAGAAAGTAATTGCAGTTTTACTGAGCGCCATCACAGCTATGTCGCTTATCGGATGTGGATCATCAGCAAGTGATGCACCCGCAGAACCCGCAAAAGAGGAAGCACCCGCAGCAGAAGAAGCACCTGCGGCAGAAGAGGAAGCAGAGCCGGAGAGCATCGGATCAAGCGTTGAGGGCGAGCTTACCGTTACAATCTGGGATGAGGGACAGAGACCCGGATTGCAGCAGATCGTTGATGAGTGGAGCGCACAGTCAGGTGTGAAGGCTACCATCAATGTTGTTGACTGGAACAGCTACTGGACATTGCTTGAGGCAGGCGCAACCGGTGGAGAGCTTCCCGATGTATTCTGGATGCATTCCAATGTAGCTCAGCAGTACATGGAGAACGACATGCTTCTCGATATGACAGACAGAATCGCAGCAAGTGATAAGATTGATCTTGCAAATTACTATGGGGGTATTGTAAACCTTTATCAGTCAGACGGAAAGCAGTATGCGATTCCAAAGGATATTGATACCATCGCTCTTTGGTACAACAAGACCATTTTTGATGAGATGGGTGTAGCTTATCCGGATGAGACCTGGACATGGGATACTTTTGCAGAAGCAGCTAAGAAGCTTACCAATGATGAGCATTGGGGATACGCAATTCAGCCCGGTAACAACCAGGAAGGTTTCTATAACACCATCTACTCTATGGGCGGATATGTAATCAGCGACGACAAGAAGACCTCCGGATTTGATGATCCGAATACCATCAAGGCTATGGAGCTTTTCACCAACATGATCGCAGAGGGCAGCTGTCCGGATCTTGCAACTGTATCTGAGACAGCTCCGAACGAGCTCCTTTGTGCAGGAAAGGTTGCAATGTCAATCAACGGTTCTTGGATGCTTGCAGGATATCGTGATAACGAGTATGCAGCAGCTAACTGTGATGTAGCAGTTCTTCCTTATACCAACGATCCTTCAGACCGTGTATCTATCTACAACGGACTTGGATGGGCAGCAGCAGCTAACGGAAAGAACATCGACGCAGCTTGGTCATTGATCGAGTACCTTGGCTCTAAGGAAGCTCAGCTTAAGCAGGCAGAGCTTGGTGTTACAATGTCAGCATACGAAGGAACATCAGATGCATGGGTTAACAGCGTAGATTGCTTCGACCTTAACGGACATATGAAGATGCTTGATGCAAAGCTTGTATTCAGACCTTACTCAAGAGTTACAACTGTTTGGGAAGATATGATGACTGAGAAGTTAAAAGAAGCATGGACCGGCGACAAGGCAACAGCTGATGTATGTAAGGACATCGCAGCTGAGATGAATGCAGCACTTGCAGAAGAGTAGTCTTTCTTTGTAGAGTAGTGTATAATAACATGTGAAAAACTTATGGAAAGTGCAGCATGACATCGGCATGTTGCACTTTCTCGTAAGAAAAAGATGTTGAATGATGCATCGGAAAAGTAAGGAGAAGTATTTTGAGTAAAGCGAAAATGACTCCCAGAGAAAAAAATGAAACCATGTGGAGCTGGATTTTTATTGCCCCTACAATGATTGGTCTGATTGTGCTCAATATTATTCCAATCTTCCAGACCATCTATCAGAGCTTTTTCAAGACAGGCGATTTTGGAAAGGGCAATAAGTTTGTCGGACTTGCTAATTATCAGAAGGTATTTGGTGATACGGAAGTATGGCAGTCACTTTGGAACACGGTGAAATACGCGATTGTCGAGGTTCCGATTTCAATTGTGATTGCACTTGTACTTGCAGTATTTCTGAATAAGAAGCTGAAAGGACGCGAGGTCTTTCGAACAATCATGTTCTTACCTATGATTGTTGCTCCGGCCGCAATTGCCATGGTATGGAAATGGCTGTATAATTCCAACTTTGGTCTTATCAATAATATATTTGGAATTAAAGTGAACTGGATTTCTAACCCCGATATTGCGATTTATTCGATTGCAGTCATCGGAATCTGGGGCGTAATCGGATACAATATGGTACTGTTTCTTGCGGGACTTCAGGAGGTGCCGGGTGATTATTACGAAGCTGCCGCATTGGACGGAGCAACCGGTATTTCCCAGTTTTTCCACATTACGGTACCGTTAATTTCACCGACGATCTTCTTTGTTCTGGTTACCCGAGTCATCGGTGCGATGCAGGTATTTGATTTAATCTACATGATTATTGATTACAACAATCCTGCACTGAAAAAAACAGAATCTCTTGTATACTTATTCTATAAGTATTCGTTTGAGCAGAGTAAGAAGGGATATGGTGCGACGGTTATTGTAGTACTTCTTGCAGTGATTATGGTCTTAACTGTATTCCAGTTAATCGCTCAGAAGAAGTGGGTTCATTACGATTGAGAAAGGAGGCGTAAATAAGAATATGAAGAGAAAAATAATTAGCAATACAATCATTTACATCATTTTAATCTTATTCGCATTTACGATGCTTGTTCCTTTCGTATGGATGGTACTCACCGCATTTAAGACAACTGCGGAGACGATGCAGGTAGATCCGTTTGTACTGGTTCCCAAGGTATGGCAGGTTGAAAACTTTAGCAAAGTTATCGCGGCCATGGATTTTGTGAAGCTGTATGCCAACACCATTCTTATGATTGCACTTCGTGTGTTGTGTGCAGTGGTTACGGCTACATTTGCAGGATATGCATTTGCGAGATTGAATTTCAAGGGAAAGAATTTCATGTTCGGTATCGTACTTTTTCAGATGATGATTCCGGTACAGATTTTCATTATCCCGCAGTATATTATGGTTAGTAAGCTTCACATTACGAATTCTCCGCTTGGATTGTTATTCCCCGGTCTGGTTACGGCATTTGGTACATTCCTGCTCCGCCAGGCGTATATGGGTCTCCCGAAGGATTTGGAAGAGGCTGCCAGATTAGACGGATGTAATATACCCCAGACATTCCTGTTTGTTATGGCTCCTCTTGCAAAATCTTCCATGGTAGCGCTTTCGATCTTTACGGCGGTGTTTGCATATAAGGATTTGATGTGGCCGATGATTGTGTGCCCGAATCCGAAGAAGACAACACTTGCTGCTGCGCTTGCAAATATGAACGGACAATATGCGCAGAAGTATCCGGAGCTTATGATGGCGGCATTGATTTCGTGTGTGCCGATGATTATTCTCTATGTGATCTTCCAGAAGCAGTTTATTGAAGGTATTGCTACTTCCGGCGGAAAATTATAATTGAAATTTTTCAAATGAATGGTTTGTTTGTTGCCCGGTAAAAAGAGTAAAAATCTTTTTACCGGGTATTTTTTTGTCTATATGACAGATACTCGTTTCAAAAGAAACAATGAAGGAATGAATACAATGAATCAAAATCAGATACTTCCTATCACAAATGAAAGTGGATACTATGAGATCCGCCTGGAGAGTATTGGCGGACTGGGAGCAAATCTTTGTGCAAAAATGCTCGGGGAATTAGGACTAACCTTCCTTGGGTGTAACAGTGCGTGTTTTTCCAGCTATGGATCGGAAAAAACAGGAACGCCGGTTAAGGGTTACATCAGATATTGCAAACCACAGCAGGAAATCCGCACGCACGCACCGGTTGAGAAACCGCATTTGCTTGCAATTTTCCATGAGGCATTATTGGACAATAGGAACACCATACCAAAAATCGGAGAGCAAACAAAAATTGTCCTTAGCACGCGTCTGAAACCGGAGGAAGCAGCCATTCGGTATCAGCTTCCTGTCAGCCAATTATATTGTGTTCCTGCACAGCAGATTGCGATGGATACAAATTCAAGAATCAATGTTGTGATGCTTGGTGCAATCGGGTCTGTTATGGGATTTGTTCAGTGCGCGCAATTGGAAGAAATCTGTAAGATGACGCTTGGCAAAAAGTATCCGGATGCGCTTATGAACAATCTGTCAGGTGTGCGGATGGGATTTTCGAAAGTAATCTGTGCAGAGCAAAAGCACACAGAAACAGGACGGGAAGCCTTATACGGACAGGAGAACCCGACAGGACAGAAGAACGCGACAACCGGAAAACCCGAAATGAAAGAAAAGAAAAATGAGCAGATGACGCATGTGAAATGGGGTTATCAGACGGCTCCGATTGGCGGAATCAATCCGTGGTTTGGAAACAGTGTGACAAATGACCTGTCGCCGTCGAGACAGGGATATATTCCGATTTTTATCAAGGAGCGCTGCATCAATTGTGCGCTGTGTGATGTAACCTGTCCCGATATGGTATTTCGATTTGAAAAAGGGGTTTATAAAGGAAGAGCAATGATGGTGAACCAAGGACTTGATTATGTGCATTGTAAGGGATGCATGCGTTGTGTCACAATCTGCCCGTCCAATGCACTTGTTTCTGCGAAGGAGGAGGATTATCGGGAAAAACCGTATGATACTGTCAATCGCGAATTGATTTGTGTTCCCGCTGAGTATGAAGAGCGGGGAGCAGATGCCTATATTACTTCAGAGGCATATCTTACAGAAAAAAGAATGGATGGAGGTGAGGTCTGATGGAAGAACAGATTATGGAATTTGCTTCAGGCAATGAGATGGCAGCGATTGCGGTAAAACAGATTGGATATGACCTGATGGGATATTATCCGATTACACCGTCAACCCAGATTGCGGAGAGTCTTGATGCGATGAAAGCGGCCGGAGAGACAGATATCGTGATGATTGAGGCAGAGGGAGAGCACAGTGCAGCCGGTATCTGCTATGGCGCATCTGTCGGCGGTGGAAGAGTGTTCAATGCCACAAGTGCGAATGGATTACTCTATGCGATTGAACAGCTTCCGGTACAGTCCGGCACGAGATATCCGATGGTGATGAATGTCGTATGCCGTACGGTATCCGGCCCGCTCTCGATTAAAGGCGATCACAGTGACATTATGTATTTGCAAAGCTGTGGCTGGCCGATTCTGTTTGCCAATACTGCGCAACAGGTATATGACTTTAATATTGTGGCGCTTAAAGTCGCAGAAACCGTTCGACTTCCGGTTGTTGTGGCGTATGATGGCTTTTTTACAAGCCATCAGAAAAAAAGAAATTATCGTTTTACATCGGATAAAAGTGTGAGAGATTTTCTTGGAAAAAAGAAAGAACCGATGCCACTGTTTGATTTTGAACATCCGATTTCGGTTGGTTCCTATATGAATGAACCATATTTGATGAATAACCGCTATCAGCTGCATCTGGCGGTTGAACAGGTACGGACGACTTTGCCTGAAGTGCTGGATGAATTTCAAGAAATATCCGGCAGAGATTATCAGATGGTTGAGCGCTATCCAAACAATGAGAAAGAGATGCTTTTGGATGATACAGAAATCATTCTGATATTATTGGGATCAGCCTATGAGACCGCAATCGAAGCGGTGGATGATATGAGAGCAGAAGGAAAGTCAGTCGGCGTTGTAACCGTTCATACACTGTGTCCGTTTCCGGCAAAGCAGTTATATGGTGCATGTCGGAATGCGAAACGCATCATTGTCGGTGACAGACAGGATAATTATGGGGCAGGAGGTGGAAGTCTGTCGTTGGCAGTTCGTGCTGCATTGCAACGATTTGGCAGTTCCATTCCGGTTTCAAATATTGTATATGGTCTTGGAGGTCAGGACTTTGTGGCAAATGATGCGAAAAAAATGTTTGATATGGCAAATAATCAGAATTCTGACGGGAACGATGCATGTCCGGGAGAACTTGAGTATTATGGTGTCGTTCCCGGTGAGGTGGATAAAGAAGAGATACAGCCGTATTTTATGCCGCTTGCGCGTGAACGGACGCAAATGGGTATTACACAGGTAGAACAGGAGAAGAACAAACTGCGTGTGATTGGAGGCTCTGTAAATGCAACCGCACAGATGCCAAAACGGTTAGCACCGGGACACGGGGCGTGCCCGGGGTGCGGCATTGTTGTCAATCTGAATCTGCTGCTGCGTGCAATTGAAGATCCGGTTGTCCTTCTTTTTCAGACGGGGTGCGGAATGATCATCACAACGCCGTATCCGAAGACCTGTTTTAAGGTTCCGTATGTGCACAATCTGTTTCAAAATGGCGCGGCAACACTCAGCGGAATTGCGGAGATGGCTTATCGCAAGCAGGCCAAGGGAGAATTGCCGGAAGGTGATATCGTATTTATCATGGTCAGCGGAGACGGTGGTCTTGATATTGGTATGGGTTCGGCGCTCGGAACCGCACTTCGCGGGCACCGGCTATTAATTTTTGAGTATGACAACGGCGGATATATGAATACCGGCTATCAGATGTCGTATTCCACGCCGAAGGGCGCAAAAAGTTCTACCTCGCATATTGGAAAGGAGCAGTACGGAAAGTCTTTTTATGCAAAGGATATGGCACAGATCATGGCTGCGTCACATATTCCGTATGTTGCGACGGCAGCGGAATCGAATCCGGCAGATTTTATCCGGAAGGCGGCAAAGGCAGCGGAATATGCAAAGCACTGCGGGACAACATATTTAAAAGCCTTATCTGCCTGTCCGCTTAACTGGAATGACAAACCGGCCAATGAGAGCAAGGTGATTGAGGCAGCAGTTAACTGTTGCTACTTCCCGCTATATGAAATTGAGAATGGAATTACGACCCTAAACTTTGATCCGGAAGAAAAAGGAAAAAAGATTCCGGTAGGCGAGTGGTTTGCCATGATGGGACGGACAAAGCATTTATCGCAGGATCAATACAAGGATGTGCTTGAGAGCATTCAGGCAGAAACGGATCGTCGGTTTCACAGACTTCGTGAAATGTCAAAACACCCGATGTTATAATAAGGATGGTATCTATCTGTCTCTTTTGGGATGGATAGATGCCAAATCATAGAAAAAGCTTGTTTTTTGCGTAAAAAGACAAGAAATAGCATTGACAATAATAATCATTAACCTTATAATAAAACAGCGTTATAGAATGGCGTTGCATTTTGCGGCGACCGATGTCTTTTGTTAGAGAATAAAACTTGTTTCCCCCCCTACATATCTTTTATTTTGTTTCAAAAGGCATATGAGCTTATAATCATCACTTTCGTGACAGACATGAAGGTGGTGATTTTTTTGTTGTTTTATATCTGCAAGATGTTTTCCGATGCCGATTTTCGATGTACTTATTATATGTTATAATAAAAAGAAAAGTGTTGACAGTGTCTTGGATTTAAGCATAGAATCGATAGAGAATGATGTTGTAAATCATATCAGTTACACATAATTAAAGGAGTATTGTATGCCGCCCAAACCCAAATGCACAAGAGAAGAGGTTGCAGCTGCAGCTTTAGAGATCATAAAAGAGGATGGGCTTTCCGGACTTACGGCAAGAGAGTTGGGAAGCCGTCTGGGCACATCATCGCGACCTATTTTTACAGTATATCATAATATGGAAGAAGTAAAGCTTGCTGCCAGAGAATTAGCGCTTGAAGAGTTTCATGAATTCATTAGCGATTATGAGCAATATACCCCGGCGTTCAAAAGAATAGGAATGATGATGGTGTCCTATGGACTTCATGAACCGGAGTTATTCAAGCTTCTTTTTATGCAGGAGCACAAGGGCGGAAGAAACTTTGAGGAGACAATCAAAGACCTCGGCGAGACGGCACAGAATTGTGTGAGATTGGTTGAGCGGGATTATGACCTTACGGAAGAAGCGGCAAGATTGCTTTTTGAACAGATGTGGACACATGCGTTTGGTCTTGGCGCATTGTGCGCAACGGGTGTCTGTGACCTTTCTGAGGATGAAATCGGGAGCAGACTGGGCGTTGTGTTTGCAGGTATGCTGATGCTGATTAAATCGGAAAAGATTGCGGAGGTTTATTCAGATGTCGAGGTGAATACAACAGGCAATTATCATGGGAAGAAGATTCGTGAGATGCCATTTAGAACAGATTGATGAACAGAAAGACAGAATACAGGGGGAGATTAGATGCAAAATCTAAATCGATCAGATGAATACAAGGGCAGACTATTGCTTGAGACAGTAACAGCGCTCTCGGAGGCGGTGGATGTGAAAGACCGCTATACGAACGGACATTCCAAGCGCGTTGGCGATTATGCCAAAATGCTTGCAAGAGCATTGGGAAAAAGCGAGCAGGAACAGGAAGATATTTTGTATGCGGGACTCTTGCACGATGTTGGAAAAATCCGGGTTCCCGATGACATTATTAATAAGTCGAGCGGATTGACACAACAGGAATATGATTATATGAAGCTTCATCCGGTTTCGGGCTATCATATTTTAAAAAATATTTCATCGAACCCGTTGCTTGCTGAGGCTGCAAGATTCCACCATGAGAGATATGACGGAACCGGATATCCAAGTGGTCTGGCGGGAGAGGATATTCCGGAAATCGGAAGAATTATTGCGGTTGCGGATTCCTACGATGCGATGGCGAGCAATCGAAGCTATCGAAGCTGCATGCCACAGGAGGATATTATCCGGGAAATGGAAAAAGCGAAGGGAACACAGCTTGACCCGAAGATTGCTGACATCTTTATTGAGATGATAAAATCAGATACGGAATATACGATGCGTCAGCCGGATGTTGTGGAACAGAAAATACTTGTGGTAGACGATGAGCCGATGAATATCAAGCTTGTTGAATTTATTCTAAAGGATACCGAGTTTTGTAAAGTATTGTCGGCAAACAGCGGCTATGAAGCGCTTGAGGTGCTGGGAGAGCAGCCGATTGATCTGGTATTGTTAGATATTGAAATGCCGCAGATGAACGGATTTGAAACCGTAGAAAAAATTAATGAGAAATACAATGTGCCGGTCGTATTTATGACGGCGCATAAAGACATGGATATGATTCGTCGCGCTGAGGCATTGCATGTGAGGGATTATTTGACAAAACCCTTTTTGCCGGGCATCTTAAAGGAAATCGTACACAGTATTCTGGGTCTGGTATAGAAACAGCCCGGCAATCGAACCGGAAAAAGAAAAGAGGATGACAGATGGGCTACCTGATAAACGCCGTTCAATTTGTGATGGGAACGGTATCACTTGTAAACGGAATTAGCTTTTATAATAATGAAAAAGAAAATAAGGATATTCGTGGATCGCTGTTGATCATGGGAATTGCGGCAGCACTCTGGTGTTATGGCTATGGATATATGGGTATGGTGATCAGTCGTCCACAGATTGTTTTGGGACGAGTGATTGGAATGGCAGGTATTGTCATTTATCTGATTGAAATGCTTCTTGTTGTTTTTCGCATGATTGGTGTGCGAAAGGTGTATCGTGTGATAACGGGAAGTCTGTTGGGATTATATGGTCTTGTGGATGTGATCATGTTCGCACCCGGAGAGAAGCATCAGTTTATGCATGTGGGCGGACGGACGGCATATTATGTTGATGGTATGAGTGCTGCGTCAGTGATTCATTACACCTTTATTTGCCTTGTGATGTCGTTGGCTGTAGTTACAGGCATGCTCTGGTTGTTTGGTAAGAAAACGCGCCAAAATCGCAAGCTGATTTTGATTTTGATTCTATCACATGTTTTTCTCATGGTTTCTATGCTGCCCGATACGATTCTTCCGATGCTTGGAAAGTATTCGTTTCCGTCCACCTGCTTTGGTGTGACCTGCTCATATTTTTGTCTGTGGTATAACTGTGTGCAATATAATGCGTTAAAGATAACAACCCGTAATGTTGGTAACTATGCTTATCAGGCATCAAGTGTTCAGATTTTTGTATTTGATACCGAGCGGACCTTGTGCATGGCAAATCACTCAGCGCAGGAGTTTTTTTCATTAAACACGCTCGAAGGACTTCGGTTGTGTGATTTGTTTTCCATCGAAGCAGATGAGGAAGAAGCACTTTGGGATGAAGTGTATTCGGACAGGCAGACAGAGCTTGTACTCGATACCCGGGAAAACAATATCAGCTGTTCCCTCCATTTTTCCGTAGCAAGAAATAAGAAGGGAAAGCCGTATTGTGCAATGATCTTTGTATATGACCGTTCAGCCGAGGAAAAGCTGTTCAATGAACTGCAGGCTGCCAACCATGCGAAAAGTGATTTTCTCGCAAATATGTCGCACGAGATTCGTACCCCGATCAATGCAATTCTCGGAATGAATGAGATTATTCTGCGAGAGGAGAAGGATAAGAATATTCTTGCATATGCGAAGGATATTCGAAATGCAAGTAATACATTGCTTGCGCTGATTAATGATATTTTGGATTTCTCAAAGATAGAGTCCGGAAAGCTGGAAATCATTCCTGTGCGTTATGAGCTTTCATCGATTGTTCATGACTGTTACAGCATGATTCAGATGCGCGCAAAAGAAAAGAACTTAAAGCTTGTGATGGACATTGATCCGGCATTGCCTTCCGTGCTGTTTGGTGATGAGATCCGTGTTCGACAGGCAACTACAAATATTCTTACAAATGCCGTGAAATATACCAAAAGCGGCAGTGTGACCATGAAGGTTCGTGGTCAGAAGAAAAACGGTAATGAATTCCTGCTTCAGATCTCGGTTATCGATACCGGTATGGGAATTCGCGAGGAAAATAAAGAAGCCTTATTTGATGCTTTTAAGCGCGTGGATGAGAAGCGCAATCGAAGCATTGAGGGAACCGGACTGGGACTTGCGATTACGAAGCAGATTGTGGATCTGATGAACGGTGAAATTGGTGTGGAGAGTGAGTACGGCAAAGGTTCAACCTTTACCATCAGTCTGCCGCAGCTGATTCTTGATGAGACACCCATGGGAGATTTTTCAAAGCATTATTCTGAGAACGATAATAAGGATCAGTATCGCGAATCATTCCATGCACCGGATGCGAAGATTCTTGTTGTGTATGATGTGCAGATGAACCTGACGGTTGTTGAGCGTCTGCTTGCACGGACGATGATTCAGATTGATACCGTATTAAGTGGCGAGGCCTGCTTGGAGGCAGCACAATCGAAAAAGTATGACTTGATATTTATGGATCAGATGATGCCCGGAATGGATGGCGTGGAGACTTTTGCAAAACTGCGTTCTTCCGATGGAGTCAATGCCGGCACACCGGTCATTATTCTGACGGCGAATGCCATTCAGGGTGCGCGCGAAGGATATCTGGTAATTGGATTTAGTGACTACCTGAG
>JAQXMB010000151.1 GCA_029012425.1 bacterium
AAACGCCGGTCGAAGCACTCCCGCACTTCGCGCCTCAATCGAAGAGATGGTCATATGCGGAGGCACATTGTGTTCAATCATAAACTGATTGCCGGTCACCTGTGCAATCTGGTCCATGTATCTTTGCAATATTCGGTTGGACTGATCATCAAAGTATACGGATACTAAATACATACGACTCCCCAGGCTACCATCTGCCCGTGTGTTCTCATACCGCTTGTCTCCCGCCTAACATCATGTATGCTTTTTTGCTAATTATAACTTGAATTTCACATATTATCAATTGTTTGTGATATGTCTGAGTCAATACACTTTTTATTTTGAATCACCATTCATTTCCACCGGATGATTCTTTTCATCCAGATGAAGTCTCTTTCTTCTCGCACAAATCACACCGGTAATGACGCAGTATACACCAATCAATACAAGATAAAACCAGATATCCACAGCTAAGAAGCAATACAGAATATTAAAGCAGAAATGAATGACAATACCGTAGAGCAGATTGTCATTGCCCTCCATAAAAGTATTTATTACAAAGCATATGGATGTGATAACGATAACATTAGAAAGTACATAAGGAATCATATCCCATCCCAGGAAATCAGAATCCACAAACCACAGTACTGTATGCCAGAAGGTCCAGATGAGTCCCTGCAGAATCGATGCCTTATAGAAATTATACCTTTTGTTCAGATAAGGTCTCACATATCCTCTCCAGCCTGCTTCCTCTCCGGTAGGTCCGGTCGTCAATGAAAAAAGGAAGGATGCCCATAGCGGATACCCGCCAAGCGTCCAGTAAGAAGTAAACGGCTTTCCCTGAATCAAAGACAAAATTAAAACCGCGCTAACGGTTGCACCGGCTGTAATTACTGCTGCAAGAACCAGCTTTGAAATACGAATTTTTCCGGCAAATGATTTCTTGTAAAACTCCTTAATACTAGTTCCGGGCTTAAAGTAACGCATGCCAAGTAACAGCACAAATGTCGGTGACCATGCACATACATTCGACATAATTCGAAGTACTACCGGCGGGCATTTGAATACCATACTGGCAGTACCACAAATTCCAAGTACCATCATCCAAAATACCGCATAACTAATGATTACATAATTTCTCATTCTTTTTTGTTCCATAACGCCCTCCTCTCGACCATCGGTCGGTTTAATTTATTTTTTTACCACGCCAATTCCGGCGTGGTTTATTACTGACAAAACAGTTCAAAAAACTGATTCAGGCAACCGGGTTCTGTTCCAAGCAATCGTTCTAAGTTGTACACAAATCCTTGGATGATATCCATGTCTAACACGCTTGGATCATCAAAACCTACAACCGAATAGGTAAGTGCCATATGCACAGCTGCCTTCGGATATTCAGTATGAAAAATACCATTCGCAATCCCTTCATTCACAAGTTCAAGCATCATCGGGCAAATTTTGTGAATGGTTTCTGTGTGTGATTTCTGGTGGAGCAATGCATTCTGCGGCAAATGGATCGTTTCAACGATATCAGCATCCCCATTTGAAGCAACACGAAGTGATTTGATTACACCAACCATACGGGTTACTACCGGCACAGACATCTCTGATGCGACCTTACGCGCTCTCAACACCATATCGTCTGTGATGGTTTCAATCAGCGCATCGAGGATCTCTTCCTTCGAAGAAAAATGATAGTAAAGCGTACCCTTGGCGATTCCGACTGCCTTCATAATATCCGTTGTACTTGTTGCATCATAGCCTTTGTCAATAAAAAGCTGTCTTGCAGCTCCAATGATTTCTTTTCGCCTTTCATCTGAAGATTTTATCTCTGCCAATGAAGTTCCCCCTAAACCAAATCAAAAAATGTTTCGGTGAAACGAAAAACCGTATCGACCATCAGTCGATACAGTTATCATAACATGATATATTATTTTGTCAAGGGCAATGAAAAAGTCTCTTCTTCATTCGCCATTTCTCCTTATTATTTTGCCTTTAGCATAAGATTTCCGCTATAAACATGTGTATACACATATCCGGTAACCGTTGCCTTGTATCCGTCCTTTTCATAGTCCGCAGAATCCGCCAAATACTTTGCAAGCGGAAGACCTGTCTCTGCACCACCCATTTACACCATAACGCCGGAGCTTCTTACCCCAACCCTTAGACGGGCAGATATTTCCCCTAAGGATCAGGAAAAAATATTGTGCCATGCACGAAAACAGCACCGGATTTTTGAAAAAACAATGGAGCATGCAATGATTTTTGATGAATTTGCCATCATTCCGGAAGAAGAATTTATCAAACACCCGGCACAACTTCCCCTAAATGATGTCTTTTATGAGGCAGATATTCCCTATACATACGATGAGTATTTGGCTCATATCCAATTGACAAAGGATACTGCCAAGACTCACCCCGGCTACAAGGTTCATACAGAGGTAACACAGACTTTTCGAAATATCCACATCAATATCATAGCAGGAAAACTCGTGCGGATATCAAAATCCCGCACGCCGGTCATCCACTTTGTCATTCTTCCATCAATCTGCTCCCACCTGTCTGGTAGTCAATCTCGATGCCGGGCTGGATATTATAGCAATAGACACAAAAGCAGATTCCCGCACCCCGGTCCTCCACAGAATATGCTTCCATCAGGACACCGCTTGCAACCAGATGATTACCTTCGAAAATCGGTGTGACGCGATATAACACATGATTGTCGTTCTCATCCAGATATCTTGCCACCTGTTCCTCGAACGGTAACATTCCTTCCACATTCATGTATCTCGTTCCGGTAATCAGATTTTCCTTGTTCGCATTCTCCGCCGTCAGGCAATAGGCAATCAGGTGACACCGGTTATACAGATACGAAGGTTTTGACGCAATCACACCTTCATACTTTTTCTGTACCCAGCCGGAGGGCTTGACATTCCCGATTTCTCCGCGTTCTTCGGTTGGCATCAGATCCCTGCCGATATTCGCATAAGCCACGCCGCATCTTCCAAGCGCATCGAGCGGACGATAATGCTCAAACGAATCCGTGCTCAAGTCTGCTTCTGTAAAATACGGAACATTGTCATTTATCACTGCATATGCCTGTCCGTTATACTCCGGAATCTCAAAATCTGTTTTTGTTGTCCCAAGTTCAACAGGCTCGTTTTGTCGCAAAGAGAAAAAAGAAGCAAAAACAATAATTATTAATGCAACGATCGTAGTTACTATCGTTTGCTTTCTATTCTTTCTTCTGGTTCGCCTTCTTGCTGCATTCCTCATCCGCTTGTTCCTGATTCTCCAATATTTTTACTCCTCGTTTTCAATCCAGAGGAATCATCAGGCTTACCTGAAATCCGGGATTGGCATTCGCACAGAGAAGCTCTCCACCCATTCGCTCCATGAGATTTTTCGCTATATATAATCCCAAGCCGCTTCCCTCCTGCATCTCAACCTCTTCCGACTTGCCCCGATAGAATTTTCCGGTGACAAGCGCAAGCTCTTCCTCCGCCACACCGGATCCATAGTCGCGAATATCCATCTGCAAATATCCTCCGGTGAGGTGATACGAGATTGCAATTCTGGTGTTGGCATACTTATACGAGTTTCTGATACAGTTTGATATCACCTGCTCCATCCGTCTGCTGTCCACCGAAAGAATACACTCCGGCAATTCACCAATCGTACATAATTCGTTGTCGTCGTATCGGTTCACGATATCGCTTAATACACCGGATTCTTCCGCTCTCAGATTCACTTTCATTTCACCAAGTTCATTCAAGGTGGACGCAAACAGGTCACTCACAAGGGTATCAATCTGCTCCGCCTTCTCATAGATGCTACCCATCTTTTCTCTGGTATACGCATCTGTTGCCTTCACCTTCAGAAGTTCACTCGTAAGTTTAATTCCGGTAACCGGTGTCTTCAGATCATGACTGAGCCCTGCGATCATTTCCTTCTCTCTTTTTTTCAGATTGATTTCCCGCTCACGGGCAGCGGCAAGCTCCTCTCTCATAATATCAAAGCTTTCCGTAAACGCCCCAAACAGGTTCTCTTTATCTCTTATCAGGGCAATATCCAGATTGCCCGCAGCAATTTCATTGGCAAACTCCTGCATATTTTGAAACGGAACGATAATTGATCGTCTGACAAATACGCCATACCCAATCATCACAAGCAGTAATAGTATCATCGTTCCCAAAATCACCGCAAAGGTTTTGTATTTGACCTGTTCAACCTGTGTTGAAATTCCATCAAGCATAACCGCTTCACCAATCAAAACACCGTTGCTTTCGATACACATATGCGGATAGTTCTTTGCGATGGCATCGTACAAAGATTCCAGCTCGGTTTCCCTTGTTTGATAGAGAATCTCATTATTTACGCCAAATATTACAAAATCACACGAAAAGTTCTCCTCATCCAGCGCTTCTAAATGATCAATTTTTTCCTCCGCAGATTTCACAATGTCATTGAGCTCAATTGCGTCCACCGACACATCGGAGCCTTTTAACAGCCCTCCGCATAAGATCATACAACCGGCAAAAATGAGAATGACAAAACCAACAACAATCTTATATCTTTTCATCGGTGAATTCCTCAATAATATAGCCCACTCCCCAAACTGTTTTAATCAGTTCGGGCTTCGTCGCATCAATTTCAATCTTTTCCCGCAAATGTCGAATATGAACTGCCAGCGTTCCCTCTCCGACAAAATTGTCATCCCAGACATTGCCAAACAGCTCATCCTTCGTCACTACACGATTTCGATTCTGCAAAAGATATAAAAGTAATTTGTACTCCATACTCTTAAGCATAACCGTCTGCGAACCATTTAGTAATCGATAGGATTTCGTATCCAGATACAAATCATCCCGGATACATATTTTTTCCGATTCGTTCTTGTCAATTCCCACAGTTGCATGGTTCAAATGAGAAACTTGTGCCTCATATCGTTTCAGAATTGCTTTTACTTTTGCAAGCAGAATATTCAGTGTATAGGGCTTTTTTATATAATCATCGCCCCCAATGTTAAGAGCTGTCAAAACATCGTCATCACTCGTTCTTGCACTGATAAACAAAATGGGCATATCATACTTCTTGCGAATCAGCTTGCAAAGTTCAAAACCGGACCGGTCATCGAGATTGATATCGAGTAAAACCAGTGATACTTCATTCTCATCCAGAAAACGAACCGCACTGTCGAAGTCGAGCACAAATCCGGTACAAACATCGAACATATTGAAGTATTCTGCTGTTGATTCTGCAATCAATTTGTCGTCATCCACAATCAAACACTGATATTTCATACACAATTCCTCATATTATATCTGTTTCCGCTTCCTAAATCAGTATACTCCTTTCTGCCTCCTGACACAAATTACATTTGTAGCTACTTCTATTTTAATGTAAAGTTAATCGTAACATCATCATCGCCGACAAATACAATTCTTCCCTCACTTGGAAGTGCAATTTCATCCGGCCAGTCGAGCATATAGCTCGAGTAAACCATCTTGTCAAATTTATCAAATACATAGATCGATGCACGCTCCGGTTTCTCAAAATACATTGTCATTCCCTTGGTCGATTCATCTAACGAATACCAGACAGCTTTGTCCTTCTTTGTTGTCACACCCGTCATCTTGCGATTGAGCGTTGGCGCATCCGACACCCTAATGAACTTCATATCCAGATCCGGAGCAAGGATCATTGTATTTCCATCTTCTGTCTCAATCGTAATGTCATTTTGATCTCTTCCGTTCTGACCGGGAATCTGGGCAAAAGCATTGGCATGCGTCTCATCCACAATTTTCATCAGCGAAAGATTTCCCTTGGTATCAAGTAAATATCCCGGGCAGCTCTCCGACACCTTAAGTTCTGAAATTCTTGAAGAGAAGCCCATGTTTGAATATTTCCCCGAATACAGGCAGTAGGTTCCCTCGTATTGCCGGAATGCTTCAAGAAGGTCATCCGATACCTCTAAATCATCTAACTTCTCTGCCATGTATTCCTTGTTATGATAGACAGAAAAGCCATCATACAAGGTATTCACTTCCTGTCCGATATAGATTTTTCCATTCTCTCTCCGGATAAATTCTAATATCTGCTGGTTGGGATCCTGCACTTCCTTTTCGATTTCTCCATCCATGCGCACAAAACGACCATCGGTTGTCATCTTGTAATTTGTCGTCTTCGGATTGTCCACATCACACGCGATTGTTCTCATGTATCTCATATCCGGAAACTCCACACGGAAAATATCGCTTCCCGATGTATAGAAGCCTTCATATTTCCGGTACTCCCGGGGTACACTTTCGCAAGTCTGCTGATTCTCAATTGCAATATCCTCTACCGGTATTCCCTTTTCTTCCTGCAATAAATACATCATCAGGCTCTTTGCTACCGCCATACTTCCCATCGAAAAATCTCCGGCACTTAATACTGCTACACTGATTTCTTCTTCCGGGGCCACCATGAGTGATGCAAACTGCTGTGCAGTCGAACCACCTTTCATCACAACCTTTACTCCGGCTTTTTCAAACTCCGGCTCTGCAACACTGTCCCAGCCAAGCCCATAAGGCGTGTCGTACTCCGTCTTTGCATAACTTGTAAACATCTGCTCTTTCGACTCCTCCGATAGGAGACTTTTCTTCGTACCATCCGAATGAAAAAAGTATCCGCTTCCATACTTACACAAATCAGAAGCACTTGCGATAATACCACCGCTTCCGATATCCATCACATATTCATTGCCAATGCGATTCCCGTTTATCACGATATCTATCATCTCCGGTTTCTGAAACATGTCAACCGGGGTTCCTGTCTGCGTAAGTCCAAGCGGCACTGCAATATGATTTGCAATGTAATCCGTAAAAGACTCTCCGCTTACCGCTTCCACCAAAAGCTCCAGCACCCAGAAACCGTCATTGCAGTATACACTGTACTCCCCGGGATTGGCTTTCAGTCTCTGGACAGACAATTTCTCCAACAGGGTATCATGCGAGATCATATCATTATCTTCTAACAAAAAACTTTCTCCAAAAGTTGAGCCCATCAGTCCGGAAGAATGATTCATCAGCATACGAACGGTAATATCCTTGTACCGTTCATCCGCCAAACGAAAATCCTTTAAATATGTCACCACCGGTTCGTCCAGATTTACAAGTCCCCGGTCTGCCAGCTGCAGCACAGCTGTTGTCACATAAGTTTTGCTAACAGAACCAACATTGCAAATCGTATCTTTTTCTTCAGCCGCGTAGGATACAATACCGGTATTCGATAGCACACAGCTACATACCATTGCGGCAATCATCATTTTAACAGTCTTTTTTCTCATACTATTCTCCAATCAGGCACTATTCTGATACCAGCTCACATACCGATATTTTTCTTATTTTTCCGGCTCCCAGATAAGCAGATGCAAAGGCGAAAAGAATTACCGCCAGATCAACGCCAACGACAGACCAAATACTATAATCCGGTTTTCCAATGATGCCGGTTAGCAGAGAAAGTCCTGCCAGGCCAA
This sequence comes from bacterium, assembly GCA_029012425.1. Taxonomy (GTDB): domain Bacteria; phylum Bacillota; class Clostridia; order Lachnospirales; family Lachnospiraceae; genus W0P33-017. The sequence continues at coordinate 7,499 of JAQXMB010000151.1, forward strand.
AAACGGTTCCTATCGCAACACCGACAATCAGTGTCGGAACAATCCGAAGTGATAACTGCAGCATCAATTCTCTTGAGGTGTAACCTAATCCCTTGTAAATTCCCATTTCATGCCGCAGCTTCTTTACATTTGATGTCATGATCATAAACATGATAATCATAATTACAATACCGGATATCAGCGCAAAAATGCCCGAACAGTTTTTAAATGCCAGAACTGCTCCACCGGTCTGCGTCTCCATGATTTCCCGTAAGGAGACACAGGATTCGACCTTGAAAATTGAACTGCTGCCCTTGATTTCCTCACCATCAATCATAACTGCATATTCCACATGGGAGATATCATACATCGCGAGAAGCTTCGCCATACGCTTCTCGGCCTGCTTCATAATTCGTTCTCTCCTCGTCTCTCCTTCACAAGCATCTTCCATCGCATCATTGATACTTCTTCCATATGAATTCTGAAGCCAGGAAGAATATTCCTTATAATCGACACCCTCTTTTAATGTAATCTCTAAAACATTCGGACGATACGATGGCTTTATTCTTTTATAAGCATCCTCTGTCATATACAGGTTTGTACCTGCGTTACTCATTCCGGTAACCACTCCGCAAATAAGATATTCCTTTTCAATCTTTCCAAGCTTAATTTCTATCGTATCACCAAGCTGTAAACCGGTCTGTGTCATAAATAGTCCGGTGATCACGACCTCGTTATCGTGCTTGGGAAGTCTTCCCTCTAAAGGATGAATGTTTTTCACCACACCGAAATCCTTGTATACAACCGGTGCCATCGACCGGTCGCCATACTGTACCTGTTGGGTAAACCAATCATCAGAAATCAGGATTCTGTCAACCCGTTCGTCCTGCAAGAGCTCCTCGCGCATTTGATAGACATCCGTGTCATAGGACACCACCACTCTTGCATCCGGTATCTCCATGCCTGTCATTGCATTCAGCGCATTACTTCCCTCACGCAGAAAAACATAGGAAAGAAAACACAACACTATCGTGCAAGTCGAAATTACAATACAGATTCCAACACCAATATTTGCTTTTACATTTGCCAAAAAGCCTTTCATTGCCAGACGCATATGCACATTCGATTTTGTTTTCTCCAAAGGAAGAACATTTTTCATGTAGCTGTGATCAACCGTGCCTTTTCGAAAGGCAACAACCGGAGGATACTTTTTGACAAGCCTGCTTCTAAGAAGCGCAATGGCAACAATAAAGCCTAACAGTATTGCCGCAAATCCAATCTGTAACAATATATGGGGAGAAAGTGTTCCGTGATGTCCTGCCATATCTTCACCAATCCGAAAAATGATTGGTGAAATAAGAAGGCTTCCCACAATGCCGAAAAACGCACCAATACCACCGAGCAACAGGTATTCAAACATATAGGAAAGTGAAATATCTCTTGATTTATAGCCCAATGCTTCCAAAACACCGATGGAAACGACCTGTTCATTGATATCATCCGCAATCTTATATCGAATCATCAGAAGAACCGAAGCAAGAATCAGCGCTGCCAAAAGCATCATCAGTTTTAGAATGAGCTTCACAAATTGTCCATTCTGCGCTTCCATATCTTTATAGAGCATCGTGCAGAAGGTCATACTCTCACCGTTTGAAGTATTTTCTTCCACACAAGCCATAAAATCTTTCTCAATTGCTTCCGCCACATCATCATTTTCCGCATCAAACGCTAAAATATGTCCTTTACCGGCAACTGCACGAATTGTTCGACAATCCTGATCGTTAACTATCATTTTTAAGCTGAGCATATTATCAGAAAAAATGGTCGATTCAAAAAATCCTGCCACAGTAAACGGATATATTTTTCCGTTCAAAATCAATTCGAAGGTATCACCTTCCTGAAATCCGAGCGAATCCTGAACATAGTACGGCACATACAGCGGATGCTCGAGTGCTTCCAGTTCTTCCTGAGAGAGCCCCGTCACCGGGTGGAATTCCTCCAGCTTTTCCTCCTCCTCACGGGTCAGAAAAAACATATACTGAGACGCCTCATTACCATCCTTATCTATAAACTTACTGGCATTCGTGGTAGCTCCCTGTACATGGACAAACTGCTCTACTCTGTCATCATTTTCAAAAAAACTATCGTAAAATTCATGATACGAACGATCCATCATCATGATATTGTTTTTCACCGCATGATTCTGTTCAACGATATTTCCATAGATTTTCTGAATATCAATCAGGTTTGATACTCCGCTTCCCAATAAAATCATACAAATCATCATAAGAATGATCATGGAGATGGACTCGGACTTATGCTTTTTAATATTAAAAAGTGCTAATCGTAAACTCTTCATCGTTTCTACCATCCCATCTCATCCAAAAAGTTTTGCAATACCGCTCTGCGTTCTTTTCCGTCATCCGTTCCGTACATCGGCATGCTGTGTTCTCCTACAATCGAACCATCTCGAAGGAAAATCACACGATTCCCTCTGAGTGCCGTCTTTAAATCATGGGTAACCATAACAATACTCTGTCCATTCCGGTTAATCTCTGTAAAAATATCAAGCACATCCTGACCGGCCGCAGAGTTTAAGCTTCCTGTCGGTTCATCAGCAAAAACTATCTGCGGGTTGTTGATAATTGCACGGACAATTCCGACTCTTTGCGCCTCACCACCGGATAACTGATTCGGATATTTTTTCCAGATTTCTTCCGTAATACCTACTTTTGTCAAATATCCCTTGGCTGTATCTACCAATTCCCTGGAATTCTTCTGCGCTACCAATGCACCGGTCAGCACATTATCAAGAACATTCATGTTGTCAAGAAGATGTATGCTCTGAAATACGAATCCACAATGTTTGCGGCGAAACACTGCCAACTGATCATTGTTATACTTGGAAATCTCTTCATTTCCAAAATAGATTTTTCCAAGCGAGGGTTTATCCATTCCTGACAGCGCATAAAGCAGTGTCGATTTTCCCGATCCGGATGCTCCCATGATAATCGTGAAATCCTTATCATGAATTTCAAGATCCAGATTTTTTATCACATGCTGCTGCACGCCACCATTACTGAAGCTCTTACACAACTTTTCTGTTTTTAAAATAGATGAAATCATATCTCGTACTCCTTTTTCATTCAACCAGCATTTTCTGGAAATATCATATATTTTTTCAGAACAGACTTCTTTAACCGGATACTATTAAATTATTAACTGTTTCTTAACAGCTACCGATTTCTCACCCCTGGTCGTTAAATATCCTTCAAATTCATATGTATTTTTTCAGGTAAACGCAAAGTAGAAGCCCGAAATTATGCGCATTCTACCGCTGGTAGGTTGGATCTGCCGATCTGTTTTGATATTGTATGATTGTAGTCAGATCAAAGCTACAACTATCTCAAAAGAAAAGAGGAACATCATAAAATGAAAAAGGCAATAACATTAGCAATCTTTACTTTGGGAATCATTCTTACCGGATGCGGTCGAAATTCAGACGCTCAGAAGTTTGCTTCAATAAAATATATCGAAAGTCAAAATACGAAATATTCATCTTTTTTAGAAAAGGCAGACGAATATTATCAAAAATGTGGATTTAATGGTTGTATCCTCGTTGCACAAGGCGATGAAATTGTATTGGCGAAGGGATATGGCATCAGCGATTTAAATAATGAACAGTCGGAACCGATTACCTGTCATTCCACCTTTGAAGCCGGTTCGATCACCAAGCAGTTCACAGCAGCCGGAATCCTCAAACTGGAAGAAGAAGGAAAGCTAAAGACAACTGACTGCCTGTCAACATATTATCCGGATTATAAATATGGCGGTGATATAACGATCGATATGCTGTTACATATGCGTTCCGGGCTGGCAGATCACATTGACGCTCCGTTTGGCTTTTATCCGGAGGATGTTGCACAAAAGGTATGGGATGCAGAGCTAAACGGAACCGAGCTGCCAAAGGATATCACCATTTCTTATTTCGAAGATGTTCCCCTCACCGGAAAACCGGATGAGCATTTTACCTATTGCAATCTAAACTATCGCTTGCTTGCCGATATTATTGAAAAAGTAAGCGGCCAGGATTATGACAGCTTTATTCAGAATCAGTTTTTTGATCCCATCGGCATGAAGGAGAGCAACCTAAACTATCAGGATACCTCTACTGTAGGCTATGAATGTTCGAAGATCTACTACAGCATCCCGAAGGCAACGGTCCTCGGTGCAGGAGATTTGAATACGACAGTTTTCGATTTGTATTTCTGGGACAAAGCGCTGATTCGCAATGAGGTGTTATCCGAAGAACAGACCAAGAAAATGTTTCATCCGATTGATGGTTATGGTTGTGGCGTGTTTAACAACGGAGATACCATTTTGCATGGTGGTTCTACCGATGTATTCAATTCCTATAACATTGTTTATCCAAAGGAAGAAATGATTATTATCGTATTAATTAATAAACCGCTTGCTGAATCCAGTTCCACGGCAATTGCCAACAATACAAGAATGATATGGTTGGAGGCAGTAGAGTAAATCGTTCATAATGCCTTTCCCTCTACAGGTTTTGATCGTTCATTTTATTACAGGAGAAGCTTCTCAGCTCCTTGACTTTCTCCCGAATGCGATAGATAGAAGCTGCTCCAACCAAAAAGATGGCAATCATTTTAAATAGGAACTCAATATTTAGTAAGCTTGCCAAGACATATATACCGGCTGTAATCATCACATCGAGAATACAACACCCAATTCGCTCTATCGTTCGCTTTTCATTTTGATATCTGGCATCCTGCGGCTTTTGGGCAATCACAAAAATCATACAAATCAAAATTGACAAAATCAGAAAGCACAGGTTCTTTTTTGTATCATCATGTCTTGCCTTTGTACTCACATTCATTTCATTTAATGATTTCAAGCCTCTGACGGTGATCTGCTCACCCACCACATGTCTTTCTATATGATCATCTGCAACCTCATAAAAATAAACCTGTGTGTTGCCTTCCTCAGGAATCTCACAGTAGTAGTGGTAAACATAATGAAGACTGCCACTTCCATATCTTCCTCCACCAAGCCTTCGCTCGCGACCCTCTATGAAAGTCACAACGGCATCGTAATCTTTATATAAAACTTGTTCTAGCCCCACAGCTGCTCCAATCATGAGAAATGCGCAGCCAAGCGCATACACCACTAAAAATATTTCAAAAAGAAACGGTGTATTCGGTTGTTTCATAGCCAGGTAACCTCCTTACTGCAAAAGATGAAAAAAATGTTCCACCGTATCCAAAATCTGTATTTTCATCATCTCACCTACATCATGCAACTTCTACCATTGTCTTTATCCATATCTCCCTTAACATAGCGGGCATTGTATTCCATGTTGATCTCACGAATTTCCCGCTTCCCATCTATGTAATCCTGATACATCTCAGCCAACCCCGGCATACAACCATCACAATATGCCTCAATATTTCCAAGTGATTCGGCAACAATCTGCCGTCTTTCTTCTTTTGTTGTGTCTTTAATCAAATATCCCGACATAGTGTCTCCTTAATTATATGATCTTCAGAACCCGCTACCTTCCGAATAGGTATCATCAATTGTGTTCATCTAATTATCTATTGTATTCTTCTTCTCCAAATTGTACAACAACATTTGCTTTGTTATGTTTTTGCAAGTGGCTATGTTGTGCATTTTTGCACTCCTGAATCATGTTTTCACGGTCTCAGCATAAAATGCTTCGACCTGTTCTGAACATTTACATTTCTTCTATATACGCTTCATAATCTGTCTCTCACCCGCTTATGCACGGCACAAAATTAAATCGTGATATAAATAATAATATTTTCGCGCTATTTCCCTAATCATCGTTGCATTCGCTTTTTCTGAAAATTTCTGTTCTTTTTTCCATATTCTAGTATCTTCTTGTTCGGAATCCATATTCGTCCTCGACGAGCGGGATTGTTTTGGCACTCATCTTTTGAATCTCGATATAGGTTCCTTTTTCTATCATCATGATTACCTGATCGATTTGTTCTTCGGTACCTTGAATTTCCATGGATACAGCCCCATCCGGATCGTTTCGCACCCAGCCGGTTGTTCCGATGATATTTGCCGCGTGTTCCGCCCGATAGCGGAAGCCAACACCTTGAACACAGCCATATATCTTTAGATACTTTCGAATTACCTTACTCTTGTAGTCGCTCATATTTCACCTGTGATTGCAGCATTTCATAATATGAATTGTTATTCGCACTTTGCAGTCTGCTCATACAGCGGCAGTTCATTCTCAATTACTCTCAGGAAATCATAATCATGTCCGAACTGCCGTTTTTTCTTGATGATGGCATTGCCATGTTTCTATCCTTTCGCGTCAATGGATGTCGGAACTGCTGATGGACCGCACTCCCGTCCCCAAGTAGCTCTCAATTGCTTCTGCGACAAAAACTGCTGTTCCGCTTCCTGCTGCTTTGTCAATATTTTCTGTAAACTCACCGCCGGAAGCGTACATCCGTCCAAGACCTTGAAGAATTTCATTTGTACAATGATAAAAATGCCCGGTGATATAGTCCTGAAGTTTTTTTACCTGAAGCTGTACGCATTCATCTCCGGGGGCATTTTGACGCATTTTACCAAACTCCACAAAAAGAAGCATCAGATTCTGCCATGCTACTTTCTTCGTGTCCGGAGCCTGATTATTTGACCTTTCTTCATATTCTTTATACGCGGCCGTCTGACCCCACTGTTTTTTTGCCTCTCTGGTATATGCATCGATTTTTGATGTGTCAAACACATTAAAATCCATTGGCGTTACTCCTGATGTTTTTATTTGCTGTGCAAACTGAATCAGATTTTCCAGATGCTCCTTTTTCAAGGTCAAAAGCTCAATCTGCTGTGTCAACGCTTTCTCCCGATCAAAATCAGGCGCTTCGATCATCGACTTGATTTCCTTGAGCGGGAATTCGAGCTCCTTAAACAGCATAATTTGTTGCAGTTTTTCTAATGCCGTATCATCGTACAATCGATATCCTGCATCTGAATATTCTGCCGGTGGCAAAAGACCGATCGTATCATAATATTGCAGCGCACGAACACTTACGCCTGTCAGTTTACTCACTTCATTTACTGTCATCATAGCTGCTTCTCTCCTATTGTATTCAAGAACGACTCTGCGCTAACGATATCACATCATACCCATTCTAATCACCTGATTTTATTCAGCGTTTATGATATGCTTAAACTTACCGCTTTTCGCATTCTGTTTTGGCAATTCTTCCGATAGTGTAATTGTTACCGCATGAATATTCTGGGTCAAAAGGAATGCTTCCAGACTTCTTTTGGCTGCTTCGAATGCCTCTGCTTTACTTACGCCATCCTTCTCTTCAATGCGAAGCTCTACTTTATTATTAGGATACACAAGCACCTGAAATCTTCGAATGCTATGAACCTCTTTTAAAACCGCATAGATTGCAAGCGGAGCCACCTTCATCTCTTTGCCGTCTTCGATAAAGCTTGTGACATCATCATTTCTGCCCTCGAGCTCGAGCCATGGCGCTGGAGTTCCACAACCGCACGGCTCGTGATGCATAATCACGCGGTCTGTCACCTCATAGCGAATATACGGCTGCGTGAAATTATACAGATTCGTCAGATAGATTTTATCCGCCTGCACACCATCCGGCACAGGATTTCCCTGTGCATCCACCGGCTCTACGATTACCCAGTCATCATTGATATGAAAATGTTGCTTTCTGCACTCACAGGCCATCGTTCCGCCTTCCGTACAGGAATAGGAGGTCTGTACATAACAGTGAAAGGTCTCGGCAAGTCTCTTTCTTAGATTGTCAGATAAGTATTCGCCCCCTGTCATTATGATTACAGGCGAGATGTTCAGTCTTCCCCCCTTGGCTTCGTCAATCAAAAGCTCAAGGTTTGAAGGATATCCGCCAAGCATATCCGGCTGAAATTCATTCAACTGCCTGACAATCTGCGCAGTCGGATACAGGGCACTCGATACCGCAAGCTGTTTCTTTTTCCACGGCATCGTCCGAAGTCTTGCGCGGATGCTGCTGTTCCCCAGATAAAACCCTTCGTCGGCAAACACGCCAATACTCTTTCCACCTCTTTTGATAAATGCTTTCAAATCTTCTCCTCTG
>JAQXMB010000152.1 GCA_029012425.1 bacterium
GACTTCAAATTTCGGAGTTAGTGAATGTGATTTGCTGATTGCAATTGGTGTACGATTCTCGGATCGAGTCATAGGAAATGCAAAAAAATTTGCAAGTCATGCAAAAATTGTCCAGATTGACATTGATCCGGCAGAGGTAAATAAAAATATAGCTGTGACGGCAAGTGTCATTGGCGACGCCAAAGAGATTTTGCTTAAGTTGAATGAAAAACTTCAGCAACAGAACCATGACGAGTGGCTGGCGCAGATTGCAGGGTACAAGGAAAAGTATCCGCTTAGCTATTCGAGAGAGGGATTAAGCGGTCCCTATATGGTGGAGAAGATTTATGAACTCACCAAGGGCGATGCAATTATGGTGACTGAGGTTGGTCAGCATCAGATGTGGGCGGCACAGTATTTCAAATACAGCAAACCACGCACCTTACTGACATCCGGTGGACTGGGTACAATGGGTTACGGACTTGGCGCAGCAATTGGTGCACAGGTTGCCAATCCGGATAAACAGGTTGTCAACTTTGCCGGTGACGGATGCTTTCGCATGAACCTAAACGAGATTGCTACCGCAGCAAGGGAAAAGCTCCCGCTCATTGAGGTTGTTGTAAACAATCATGTGCTTGGAATGGTTCGACAGTGGCAGAATCTGTTCTATAACCAACATTATTCATCAACCATTTTGAATGATAGCGTGGATTTTGTTAAGGTTGCTGAGGCACTTGGGGCAACAGGAATGCGTGCAACGACACGGGAAGAGTTCGATGAGGCTTTCGCAAAAGCACTCAAGATGGACGGTCCGGTTGTGCTTGACTGTATCATCGACTGTGATGATAAGGTATGGCCGATGGTTGCACCCGGAGCACCAATTTCGGAAGCTTTTACAGCGGAAGATTTAGAGATGAATAAGAATTAATTGATCAATATAGAGGAGGACGAAACAGTGAGTAGAGTATACAATTTTTCAGCAGGCCCCGCAGTATTGCCGGAGGAAGTATTGCGTGAAGCGGCAGAGGAGATGATGGATTATAGAGGATGCGGAATGTCTGTCATGGAGATGTCTCATCGTTCAAAAGTATATGATGACATCATCAAAGAGGCAGAGGCAGATTTGCGTGAGCTTATGAGTATTCCCGATAACTATAAAGTACTCTTTTTACAGGGTGGTGCTTCACAGCAGTTTGCAGCAGTTCCGATGAACCTGATGAAGAATAAGAAAGCAGGATATATTATTACCGGTCAGTGGGCGAAGAAGGCATATCAGGAAGCAAAGATGTACGGTGAGGCCGTAGAGCTTGCTTCATCTGCAGATGAGACATTCTCATACATTCCGGATTGCTCTGATTTGGCAATCACAGACGACATGGATTATGTATACATCTGTGAGAATAATACGATCTACGGAACAAAGTTTAAGACTTTGCCGAATACCAAGGGAGTAGATTTGGTATCAGATGTTTCTTCATGCTTTTTATCAGAGCCTGTTGATGTGACCAAGTATGGAATTATCTACGGCGGAGTTCAGAAGAATATCGGACCTGCCGGTGTTGTTATTGTGATTATTCGTGAGGATCTTATTCGTGACGATGTACTTCCTCAGACACCTACGATGTTAAAGTATAAAACACAGGCAGATAATGATTCACTGTACAATACACCGCCTTGCTATGGACTTTATATTTGCGGTAAGGTATTTAAGTGGCTTAAGAAGATGGGCGGACTTCAGGCGATGAAGGAGCACAATGAGAAAAAGGCTGCCATTCTGTACGATTTCCTTGATCAGAGCAAGCTGTTCAAGGGTACGGTTCGTAAGGAGGATCGTTCTCTGATGAATGTTCCTTTTGTAACAGGAAACGATGAACTGGACGCAAAGTTTGTTGCAGAGGCAAAGAAAGCCGGATTTGAGAATTTAAAAGGACATCGCAGTGTTGGCGGTATGAGAGCATCAATTTATAACGCAATGCCTATCGAAGGTGTAGAAAAACTCGTTGCGTTTATGAAGAAATTCGAAGAAGAGAACGCATAAGAAATATCAGGAAGGATTAGAAAAATGTATAATTATACTTGTTTGAACCCGATTGCAGGTGTGGGACTGGACCTGTTAACTGCAGATTACAATAAGGTGGATGCTTTAGATGAAGCGCAGGCTGTACTTGTTCGTTCTGCATCTATGCATGAACTTGAGCTTCCGGATGGTCTTGATGCAGTTGCAAGAGCCGGAGCCGGAGTGAATAATATTCCGTTAGATAAGTGTGCAGAGAAGGGTATTGTTGTATTCAATACCCCCGGAGCCAATGCGAATGGAGTAAAGGAGCTTGTATTTGCAGGAATGTTACTCGCAGCAAGAGATGTTGTTGGCGGTATCGAGTGGTGTGCATCTGAGGAAGGCAATGCAGATATTGCAAAGCTTGCAGAAAAGCAGAAGAAGAATTACGCAGGAACCGAGCTTGCAGGAAAGAAGCTTGGAGTTATCGGTCTTGGAGCAATTGGTATCAAGGTTGCCAATGCTGCGAGACATTTTGGAATGGAAGTATATGGATACGATCCTTATATCTCTGTCAATGCAGCATGGAGTCTCTCAAGAGATGTAAAGCATATCAATGATCTGAACACGATTTACAGTGAGTGTGATTACATTACCGTACATGTTCCGCTTATGGATGCAACCAAGAAAATGATCAATGCAGAGGCAATCGCAATGATGAAGCCGACGACCGTTGTTTTGAACTTTGCGAGAGATTTACTGGTTGATGAGGAAGCAATGGTTGCAGCACTTGCGGAAGGCAAGATTCGCAAGTATGTATCTGATTTCCCGAATCCTACAACTGTTGGAAAGAATGGTTGTATCGTAATTCCTCATCTTGGAGCATCAACTGAGGAGTCTGAGGATAACTGTGCAGTGATGGCAGTTCAGGAGATTCGCGATTATCTCGAAAATGGAAATATCAAGAATTCCGTAAACTATCCAAACTGCGATATGGGTGTATGCCAGACAGCAAGCCGTGTGGCATTTCTCCACAAGAATGAGCACGGAACAATCAGCCAGTTTACATCTGTTTTGGGTGATGCCGGTGTAAATATTGATAACATGTCAAACAAGAGTAAGGGTGATTTTGCATATACCATGATGGATGTAGATGCGCCGATACCTGCAGAAGTTATGGCAAAGATGAAAGATTTACCCGGAGTATTTAAGGCAAGGGTGATAAAATAATGGCGAATATCAGACCGTTTCAGGCAATTCGACCTGCACAGGACAAAGCAGCGGCTATCGCTGCTTTGCCTTATGATGTATATAACAGACAGGAGGCAAAGCAGGTAGTTGCGAATAATCCGGATTCTTTTCTCAACATTGACCGCGCAGAGACACAGTTTGATGACTCGGTTGATACTTATGCGGACTGTGTATATCAGAAAGCACATGATTTGTTGTGGGAAAAAGTCGCTAACGGAGATTTTGTTCTCGAGCAGGACAATTGCTATTATATTTATGAACTTACAATGGATGGACGCGTACAGACGGGAATCGTTGCCTGTGCATCCATTGATGATTATGTAAATCAGGTGATAAAAAAGCATGAGAATACAAGAGCTGACAAAGAGCAGGATCGTATTCGTCATGTAGATACCTGCAGTGCGCAGACCGGACCAATTTTTCTGGCATATCGTGCAAATGAAGTGATTCGTGCCGTTGTTGCTAAGACAAAACAGGATGAGGCAACCTATGATTTCACTTCAGATGACGGAATCCGTCATCGCGTATTTGTGATTGATGATACAAAAGATATTTTGGAAATTCGGAATGCTTTTGCAGGAATTGGAGAAATCTATATTGCAGACGGACATCATCGTGCCGCATCTGCGGTAAAAGTTGGATTGAAACGCAGAGAAGAAAAGCCCGGATACACAGGCGAAGAAGAATTTAACTATTTTCTGTCAGTGCTGTTCCCGGAT
>JAQXMB010000153.1 GCA_029012425.1 bacterium
CCAAACAACAGATCAAGTCCGACAAAATCAAGACCGGTCTGCGCATAGATCTCAGCCGCAATCTGCTGAATCTCTTCCGTTGGCACAGTTTTCTCAACCGAAGCGCCAAGCGCCACATTCGCCCGGAAATCTCCGTTTGAACGACGAATCATTCCGGCAACTGCCTGCCCCCGGATGCAGAAATAGCGAAGGTCTGTTCCAATACTCGTCTGCACAAACTCCTCGAACAGCCACTCTTTTTCCATCGAATAATCGTATGCAAGCTGTTCATACTGCTCTTTTTTTTCAATCAGATAAATCTGCTCTCCCATCGAGCTTTCCAGTCCCTTTGCGACAAACGGGCTTCCCAGCTGCCCAATCACCTGCTCGTACGGATACTTTGCAGTCGCTAGTAAAAAGCGCGGTATCAGAAACCGGTCCGAATGCAGTCTGCGTACCTGTTCATACTTGTTGATATAGCGTGCAAACGGCTCGTATGCATTGTAGCTTCTGTCGGCCAGCGCATTTACCGCTGCAACCGTCTGCCCCCATTTGTAGCGGTTGATGACAAAATCCGCCTTGGAAAGCTTTTGCCCTTGCAGATAAACTCCATCTGCGCCGACTGCTGTATCATGGACACCGACAATTTGAAGCGCTATTCCTAACTTTTTTGCCTCTTCTACCAGACGATTACAGGTGTATGCATTCGTCATACAGCTGTACTTTTCAATCAGATAGCCTTTCATCCGCTTCGACTCCTTCAATCATTTATGAACCGGTTCCGTTGTAAGCCATCGCACCCTTCATCCAGACCTTGTAGCTCAGATAGAAAAATGCAACGCCCAGAACCGGCGTAAACCATACAATCGTTGAAACACTCTCCGGCCGCAGGATAATCTGACTCGGATAATATGCCATAAATGCAATCGGAATGATAAAAGTAAATACGACACGAAGTACCGGTCCAAAAATTGTCACCGGATATTTTGCGTAATCACGCAGCGTGTTGCAAAGAGACAGCACAAAAAACGAATTCACAATCCAAAAACAGGCTGACGCTGCCAGATTTAACAACGCAATCACAAATAGTGAGGCGCTGAGCACCGCTACCAAAAGCAGAGCGATGCTGTACACATGAAACGGAAGCTGAAGCTTCACCCATGCATACGCAACTGCTGCGATTCCAAATCCGAGCTGTCCAAGTCCCTTGATGTCAAATACCTCCGACATAAAGTAAAAAAACAGATTCATCGGTCGAAAACAGTATTTGATGAAATCTCCGGAATACACCTGAATCCTGAGGCTCCAGTTATTGTCAAACAGACACTGCGCCGGTGTTGCCGAAATCAGCGAAAATCCGTAGAAGAAGATCATCTCATAGTAATTCCATCCCTTTACCGACGGGAAATTCTGAAAAATCAGCCAGAATCCAATCGCTCCTGCAACATTTGTTGCAATCATTCCGATCATGGAGATAAAGAAATCCGCGCGATAGCTCATTTTGCTTTTGATATCCTGCGCAATAATCTTGCGATAGATTCTCCAATAATATCCAATCGTTTTCTTTTTCATACTCAACCTCCATTTACCGTGATCTTCTTCAGAGAAACCCGGAAGAACCACTCAGCCAGCAGACGGAGTACAACAAGCCAGATAAGCTGTAGTCCCAGAATCTGCAGACACTGAACTGCTGTATACTCCGGATGCAAAAGCAGCTGGAGCGGCGAGTTGATAATTGTCTGGAAGGGCAATACCATCGCAATACTTCGAAATGCCTGCGGGAAAAATGCAAGCGGAACCGTAGCTCCACTTAAGATTCCGACAATCACTTCCTTCATAATGTTGATTCCCCAGATAGACTCGGTATGCATACAGATTGTCGCAACAAAAAAATTGATATAATAATTGATCAGCAGGCTGAAACATACGCTGATTGCAAAATAAATCAGATTTGTTCCAACCGGAATCGCACCGTCCGAAACAAAGAACACAACAATCGCTGTGGGAAGAAATGTGAGCAAAAATTTTACCACCACTTCTCCAAAGCCTCTAAAAAAGATGTAGGTCAGATAGTTCATCGGTCTTAGCAGATCGATAACAATCTTTCCCTCCTGAATCTCTCTTCCAACCGTCCAGACAATCCACATTTCCATAAAGTTGAACAACGCGGAAGCGAATACCAGATAAACCATTGTATCCGAGAAAGTCATGCCGTTGATGACCGGCGAATCTACCGATGCAAAAATCGCACGCCACAGATAATAAATCAACAGCAGATACAACAGATTTCCTACAACTGTAAAAATAAGCGAAAGGCGAAATTGCAGCGAGTCAAGAATTCCTGCTCTGGTCAGCGAAAAATATTTACGCCACATTATGCCATGCCCCCTTCGTATATTTTGCGAATGACACTCTCCGTAGAAATCTCCTGCAAGTGCATATCATAGATTTTGTGCTGTTCCTGCACGGCGTTGAGCACCTTCATCATCGGAACCTTCGCCTCATCGATAAGAATCTCAATCTGCTGCTCATTGCGCGATACCGCACAGGTGCTCTCATCCCATTTGTCTGCCAGAAGTGCTTTCACGGATGCAGCGAGTTCATCCAGCTGCTGTTCATCGCAGGCATCTTTTTTCTTCGTCAAAAGAAGACTCAGCGTACGGTACGCCCCAAACAGATTGCTCAGATGCTCCATATCGTTATCGTAGAGCTTATCACCCTTGTCGATGATTACAATACGCTTACAGAGCGCATCGACATCGCCCATATCATGGGTCGTCAAAATAACGGTTGTATTCTTCTCCTCATTGAGCTTTTGAATCAGTTCACGGATTTTTGCCTTCATCGCAACATCCAGACCGATAGTCGGCTCGTCTAAAAATACCACGCCCGGATTATGTAAAAAAGCCGCCAGAATATCACACAGCGTCCGCTGTCCGAGTGACATCTGACGCACAGGCTTGTGCATGAGCGCATCCAGATCAACCATTGAGCCGTACAAGTCCATCATGTCTTTGTATGCGGCATCCTCCACCTGATAAATATCCTTTAAAATCTTAAACGATTCAATCACGGGCAATGCCCACCAAAGCTGTGTTCTCTGTCCGAATACAACTCCAATCTTTTGCGCATTCTCGCTTCTATTCTTATAGGGAACAATTCCATTACAGACAATTTTTCCACTGGTCGGCTGTAACACACCGGTCATCATCTTGATAGTCGTCGATTTTCCGGCTCCGTTTGGCCCCAGATAACCCACAATCTCACCCGGGCAAATATCCATCGAAATGTGATTTACCGCATGTACAATCCGGTAATCTCTCGAAAAGAGATCCTGAATACTTCCCTTTAATCCTTCATGACGATTCAGAACCTTAAATTCCTTTGACACATCATCTAATCTGATGATAGGTTCCATAACTTCCAACTCCTTCCATCCGACATCATAATTGAAAACAAACTGCACCGTATCACTTGCCTTTTTTTCGATCGCACAAAATCAGAATTTCCGGCACAGCAAAGTAAATAAATATTTACTCATTATAGAAAAAGACATTTTTTCTGTCAAGATACTGATTTTAAGATCGGATTACGCCAATACTGAACAATCAGCGGAATCACCATAAATACCCAGGTAATCGGCTCCGCGACAATAATGCCCCAGTAACCGAACGGTGCCACGAGAAGCTTGACAAGAATGATTTTTCCCACACACTCAATACTGCTTGAGATGATCGGCGTTGTGTGATCACCGATTCCCTGCATCGTGTTTCGAAGCACCACAATGATTGCCGTCACCCAGTACAACAGCGTATCAAATTTCAGATACGCGCATGCATTTGAAATCACTGTCTCCTGTGAGGTTCCCGTCACAAGACGCACAAGCACCGGTGTAATCGTATATGTGCAGATCAACACGAGCACACACCAGATAAACATCATCTTTAATGCCGCACGAACCCCTTCTTTTACGCGGGAAATCTCCCCGGCGCCGAAGTTTTGTCCGGAGTAGGTAGCCATCGTCGTTCCAAGCACGCCAAATGCCATCATATAAAGCTCTGTAAGCTTGCGCGCTGCCGTATGTGCAACAATAATATCGTTTCCAAGCGTGTTGATTCCGGTCTGTAACGCCACAGAGCCAAGATTGACCAGACAGCCCATAAATCCCATAGAAAGTCCGCAGCTGAGCAAATCCCTGACAAGCTTTGAGGTAAATCGAAAGTCGTTTTTTTTCACCCAAAGAATCGCATAGCGTTTTTTGATAAAAATCAGGCATGCAATCGTTGCAAACAGCTGCGCGCACACCGTTGCAATTGCCGCGCCGCGCACACCAAGCGCAAGGACGCGGATACAGAGTATATCTCCGAAAATATTGAGCACGACCGACATGCCAAGAAAAATCAGCGGCGTAATCGAATCACCGATTGCGCGAAGCATCGCAGCACACAGATTGTACAGCATCGCAATTGTCATTCCGAAAAAGATGACTGAGATATAGGAGTAGGACATCGAAAAAATATCCTCGCCGATATGAAGCACATGCAAAATCGGCTTTAGGAATACCACTACAATAATAGTCATACCAATGCTGATTATGCATGCAATTGTAAGGGCTCCTGCCACGGCACGACGCATGCCCTGCTCATCCTTTGCCCCGTAAAATCTGGCAATGATTACAGCAAATCCGTTCGTGATTCCCTGCAAAAATCCGATAATCATTGTCGCGAGCGAAGTCGTCGCTCCGACCGCGGCAAGTGCAGTATCACCCAGCAGTGAACCTACAATTCTCGTGTCAGCCAGACTGTATGTAAGCTGCAGAATACATCCGATTAATATCGGCAATGTAAAAAGCAGGATTGCTTTTCCGGGTTTTCCCGTTGTCAAATCTCTCATTGTTCTCTTTCCTTTATCTTCAGATTTCGTAAGTGCTGTTTTAATTCGTCCGATACGCGATAGCTCTCAATCGCCTTTTGAATCGCCTTGTTATGAACCCAGACATCAAGTTCCCTTTTTTCAATAACCGTGAGCGCATCCTTCGGCTGCTTTGCAAGTGCGGTTGCAAAATACCACGCCACCATCATCTGTATATAATATTCCTGTGAATGAACCCGGCTGACGCGCTTTAGATACTCCGCTTGATAATCCTCATCAAGATAATGATCCATCAGCACCTTAATTCCAAATCGGATCATATAGGTATCCGCACCATCCATCCAGCGGTATGCATGCCCGATCAGTTTTGTGCGATGCTTCTTAAATATCTTTGGATTCATCTGATCACAGGTCGACCAGTTATCTACATATGGAAGAAACTCATCCAGCTTCTCAATCAGCGTATCAAAATCTTTTTCCTGAGACAGAAGAAATGCATGTAACTGATTCTCCTCATAATAATCATGGGGCAGCTCCTGTAAAAATGCAGCTGCGATATCTGTTTGGGCAAGTTCTTTCGCCATTTTTCGAAGAATCGGCGTTCGAACACCAATCACAGTATCCGGATGAATGTTTGGGATTAATCCGCCCTGAAATTTTTTATATTTCTCATCTTTTTGTTCAAAAAGTGCTGTTACAATTTTCTCCATAGCATCGATGTCTCCCTCTGTAAATACGGCGTTCATTATAAACCACTTTTTTTCGTTTGACTATGATTTTTTTGGTATTTTGCCAAAAACAAAGGTGTTCTGGATCATCTCTCCAAAACACCTTTTTCAATAACGCGATTATAGTTCAATTCCGTTTTCTTTACAGAGCGCTCTCGCACTTTCCACCGAATCAATTCCTGTCTTGTTTTTAATCGGCGCAAACTCGCGGTTTCGCTCCACCTCAAACGGCAGACAGGTCTTCAGCTCATGAATCATATCCAAAATCAGCTGTTCATACTTGAAACCGTTCGGCTCCTCCGGCTTCTGTAAATGACCCTGCTCATCTAAATACGGAATCTTTTTTTCTACCACATGAAGCGGAAGCTGTCGCTCCATGATTTCTTCCAACGCCCGCACACTGAACAGATAATTTAAGATCACGCCAAAATTGTAGGCAGGATTTCCCTTTGCATCCTTTGCGTTCATCAGCTCATCGGTCAGCTCATAGTATTCTACAATGGAAGGTCGTCCATCTTCGCGGCACATCACACCTACCTTCTCATCCGGCGCACTCTTTCGTACCACCTTGGCTCCAACCTCACTCTTGGTTGCGATTGTCGCACCGACAAATACAGGGTCTGCGATACGCTGAAGCACATTGTCCACTGCAAATACATTCAGCCATTCTACGCCGGCCTCATGCACTTTATCAAGAATTCCCCATTTATCCATCGAAACAAACCAGCCTCCATTTCCGTTGGGAGAGGTTGAAATCTTATGTTTTTCTTCCATATATACATGTCCGGTGTAATCGGTGGCCGGAGCCATCTCCTGCATGAAGAAAAAGACAAGCTCTTTTCGATATCCGAAATAGTCATGTGCCTCAAAAAATGCGCAGGTCTTCTCATGGTTTTTATCGCTCGTCATCACATAAAGCGGAATCCAAGCTTCTGCCTTCTTCACGACTTCCAGTAAGTTTTCAATCAAGCGCTGGAAAATGAAAACATTTTTTGTTAGTCCAATGTCATACATTCCCTTCGGGTCCTCAGAACCGAGCCTTGTGCCCATTCCACCTGCAAGAAGCACAGCGCCCACTTTTCCTGCTCGGATTGCATCCATTCCAATCTTTTCATAGACCGACTGATGCTCTGCAATCTGTGATACTTCCATCGCTTCCAGCGGAGTGATGATTCCCTTTTTCGGGAGCTCCTTCGCCTGCTGTCTGTTTTTTACAACGGAAAAATCGGTCACTGAAATCTGCTCAAGCAAGGCAGTTTTCTGCTCCTCGCTCAATGCATCATAGTAGTTCAGCACATGAAGCTGATCCCATTTTTTCAGTTTTTCGTATGCCTCATGATATGTCATAAAATCCTCCCAAAATATGTTATTGTTTTTGCCGGTTTGCTTGTGGCAGTGTTTGTGATGGGCAGGTCTCCTGCACGCATGTCTGTTCTGCTTTCGTACCCGATCCATTCAGTTACTGTGCACGGTCATGCGTACACATATAGCACAGGCACGCTCTCGCTACTTGTCGCAGGCAGTGGTACATAAGCGTCCAAACTGCGGACGCTAAGTACCAGCCGCTCCAAAGTGCCTGTTTCCTATATGTGTATCGCACTCCCTATCCACGCAGTGAACAAAAGCGTGCCACAAACCGCCGGCAAGATTGTGGCAGTTCCCGTCAGCAGCGACATTTGCCTG
>JAQXMB010000154.1 GCA_029012425.1 bacterium
AACCATGTCACCGGCTCCATGAACGCACTGTAATTCATGATCGTATCCCACTGATCGCCCTGCAGCCAACTCGTGGCATCACCGTAGTGCTCCGCCAGAATGATCGCATCCGGATTTGCACTCTTGACTGCCTGTCTGAAATCCTTCCAGAATCTGTGATTAAACTCCTCACTGTGTCCCAGATCCGCCGCCACATCCAATCGCCATCCGTCAGCATTGAAGGGTGCAGAAACCCATTTTTTTCCAATATCAAGAATATACTGATACAATTCCTTCGAGTCATCGTAATTCAGTTTCGGAAGCGTGTCATGCCCCCACCACCCCTCATAGGTCGTGTTATAGGGCCAGGCATTCTGATCCTGAAAGCGGAAATAATCCCGGTAGCTGCTGTCCCTGTCGATATAGGCTCCTTTTCCGTATGCCGGGTTCTGACAATAGATCTCCTCCCGGTCCATCCACTTGTGAAACGAGCCACAGTGGTTGAACACACCGTCCAGGATCACACGGATCCCCCTTGCATGTGCTTCCTCTACGAGCCGGATAAACAGCTGATTGCTCGCCTCCAGATTTGCGGGATCCGTGACGCGTTTCTGATATCTGGTGGCCTTGCGATTGTCCCGGTCACCCGGTGCAAGGCACTCGCCTCCGTCTGAGACGATCTTTCCGTAGTGCGGATCGATATAGTCATAGTCCTGACTGTCATATTTATGGTTTGAAGGAGAGACGAACAGCGGATTAAAGTAAATGACCTCTACACCAAGCTCCTTTAAGTAATCCAGCTTCTTTCTCACACCCTCCAGATCACCGCCGTAAAACTCTGCCACCGAAAAACCTGACGGAACCTGATTCCAATCTTTCATTTTCCGACTGCCGTGCCGGATGTAAAAGTATTCGTCATCCTCCACATCATTGGTTGGATCCCCGTTGTAAAAGCGGTCGACCAGGATCTGATACATGACCGCACCCTTTGCCCAGTCCGGCGTGTGAAAGCCCGGCTGAATGCAGAACTCATACTGCGTGCGATGCTCGGTAGTCACACCGTAGCGGTCATAATAGCAGTGCAGCAGTCCCGTACACACTTCAAAATAATAACAAAACTTCTCGTCTCCAAGCGGGATCTGCACGCTGAAATAGTCAAACTCATCCTCTGTCTCCGTCTTTCGCATCGTATAGCGGTGCTCACCACTCCACAGCCAGACGATATCCACGTTATTTACCGCAGCGCGGAAACGGATGATCACTGTCTCTCCCGCCTCCGGCTCCGCCGGAATCCGGTAATCTGCAGTCCCGTCAGAAAACAGTCCCCTCTTTTTTAGTACCGGACGCATCTCCATCATATACTGCATCTTTCGGTTCATCTCATAAGCTGAATATTCTCTCATAACATAGTACTCCATTTCACTTCTGATTTTTTAGCAACTTTGTATAACAGTTCAGAGCCCATTCGCAAAATCGCTGCTTCGCAGCTTTCCTTTTGCTCATGTTTGGCTCTCGCCAAAGAAATTTACAAAAACATCGTCATTCATGCAAGCATGACTCCGATATTTTTTTAAATTACCTTGGCTCTGAACTGATACAAAAAAATCCCAGAATCCTAAGACTCTGGGACGAATCACTCCGCGTTACCACCCATATTTCCGAAAAAATATCCGGACACTCGATACACCTAACGCGTGCAAACGGCATGGACTACCAGACACTCCCTTCACCCATGCAGCTCCGGCGTGAAATTCATTTGCTATCGGTTCTGAAAGAGGCTCTCAGCCATCTACCTCTTCTCTCTGTCAGCCAAATAGAAAACTACTGTGCGCCATCGCAGCTTTTGATATATGTTTTCATCGCTTTTTTCATCTTAGCACAGCTAAATTGAAACATCAAGCATATCTTCAGATTTCGTGAATGAACAGACCAAAGATTATTATTTTCTTTTCAAAATCAATTTGATTCGGTGAAAAATCAAATCTGAATACTGGCTGTTCACTTCTGCGGCAAGCATCAAAATATACATGCACACATACAGCCAGAACATAATCAGCGCAATCGTTGTTAGACTGCCATATGATGAAAAGCCGTGAAAGTAATTAACATAAATTGATACGCCAAATGAGAAAATATACCATGCTACCGAACACATCAATGCTCCGGGAAGCTGCCTGCAATATGTGATTCTGTGTTGTCCGTCCGCGTGCCGGTTCGGAAAAGCCCAGAAAAACAGGGCAAAAATAAATGTCAGTCCACCAATGCCAATCAGGCTTTTCAGCTTTAACAGAAGCGTCGTGATTGCTTCTAAATGCGGAAAATATGAAATCAACAGCAGCTGCAGCTTATGTCCGAACACCAGGAGAACCAGCATGAGCACAATCGAAAAAATCATAATAAATGTATAGATGACAGACCAGAAGCGAAGCACAAGCCAGTTTCGGTTTTCTCTCAGATCATACATCGCATTCAGCCCGTCTGTCAGACTCTGGATTCCCTTTCCTGCAGACCAAATTGCAACGATTGCGGTAATTGAAAGAATTCCTGCAGAATTGTGATAGGTTTCAGTCACAATACTAATTAAAAATCCTGCGAGATACTCCGGCATAATAAGCGTAATTCCTTTTGCAAGGAACTCTAATGTAACCGGTGTATATTTCAAAAGCGAGCAGAAAAACAGCAAAAACGGAATCACCGAAAGTAATGTGAAATATGCCGATTGTGCTGCATACGCCGGCACACTGTCTTTTTTACATACATCCATAAATCTTATGATTTCTTTTTTCATTCTCACCTCTACGATATGTATCTTAATACAGCTTCGTTTGCTCTACTTTTCCATAGTATGTTGTCAGGATGGTATTCATATCCGCCCCAAGCTTTGCAAGTCCGTTTGCACCGTACTGACTCATACCAATTCCATGCCCGAGTCCGCCTCCTAACAGACAGATTCCTTCTTTTACAGGAACAATTGCAAAATAATCGCTCGGTAACAGATCCGGTGCTTTGATAAAAGTTCCATCTTTGTTTTGCAGTGTTTCAACCCATAACCCTAACAGTTGTCGAATATAATACTCATTTGAAAGGACTACCTCTCCATTTTCAAATTGAATGCGAAGCTTTAATACCCCACCGGAAATATCCCGTTCTCCGACAATCAGCCGTTGCACATTGCCTATTGAACGGATATCAGCCAGCGACAATACCTGTTTTCCATTTCTGTCTTTCACTATAACACAGTTTTCATTGTTCTCACATATTTTTTGCAATAACTGTTTTGCATTTTCCTGATTTTTGTCCAAATTAAGCATTGCTTTCCATCGATACAGATTGCTTTCATAATCATATGCTGTTTCATCTTTTTCACGAATATATGCTAAAAACTGCTCTTCCTTTTGGATTGACGGAATCATTTTTGTTGCATTACCGGCTACCGGTTTCAAGTAGAATTTCTGCGGAAGATTCCACAGATTTAGTCCTGCTGTCACACCATGGGATGCTGAAAAAAAGTATGCCTCAATGGGCGCGTTTTGATCTGTCAGAATCATTCCTTTTGTCGCTTGAACCGCTGCGATAACCCGTTCGTCCGGTGCAATCTTGTTATACACTTGAAAACGAACGCTGTCATCAACATCTGCATGATACTCAGGATAGTTATCACAGAATAATTGCCGGCATGCATAAGTCCTGGCACAAACAGCCTGGGCTTTTAACGCTTCCGTTTCAAAATATGCAGGCATTTCACTTTGAACAACTCCAAGTAAATATTTTTCAATTGTAACTTCATTTATTACCGCATATCCGTTCTGACAGCGCAAAATCTCAAAGCTGCCATCATACATCAGGCTTCTTCGTTCTTTTGATTGGTCTGCGAGATATAATTTTCCTTTTTTAGATGTAATTCGTGCAGACTCTCCCTCTTTCAGACGAAGTTGTGATGCCGCAATTACCTGTTTTCTCTTTTTGGTCTTTATTTGTCCGTGCCAATTTATTTCAAACGGTTCATTTGCTGAAAACAGAATATCCGAAGCAGTCGGCTGATCGGCTTGTAACAGCAGTACACGAATCTTACTATTCTTATTCAACACGCTGATATCTGCCTGGTCAGATGTTACTTCTTTTGTTGTTTCATGTAACTCTTCCCAGCCTGACGGACTCACCATCCCATTTTCAAATGTTGTTCCAAACAAATCTAAGATTTGATTTCTTGTATTTGACAAATCATCGAGTAAAAGCCTTTGATTCCCCTTCTCATCCCAACTGTCAATATCACTCAATACATCCCAAAGATGTAGCTGTTTGAGAAAGCTTTCATAGTCACCATATGTAATCTCTTCCTTGCAGTCAGTCATTGCAACCTCAATCGCTTCTTCCTGCTCCAAAAAAAGAAATGCATCCTTCACTGCTGATTTTGTTGCATAGTCATTCGGTTGAAATGTCTCCTTTGTATCACGATTACTAACACCAAAGATCAATAATATCAATGACATACATAACACAAACAAACTGAGTACAACAAAATTGTTTTTATTCAATTTTTTCCACACATTCATGCGACAGTTCCTCTTTTCTACTACAATGCATTTCTCAGCACATATCAAAAGAAAAGAAGCTGCAGCATTACTGTGCAGCTTCTTTCTTTATCTTTGGTACTCACAGAAATCTTTTGTAATTTATCGCTTTCGCAAGCGTTACTTCTGTACCCAATCAATC
Organism: bacterium; assembly: GCA_029012425.1. Lineage (GTDB taxonomy): Bacteria > Bacillota > Clostridia > Lachnospirales > Lachnospiraceae > W0P33-017. The sequence continues at coordinate 4,693 of JAQXMB010000154.1, forward strand.
TTTTGTTAAAACCCAAAATGCCGTTTCTTGTATTTTGACTCCTAGCTAAAGCTAGGTGGGTAACCGCAGCCGTGTTTCTGCCTTCCTCCGATCCGAAGATAAGGCCTGACATCTGCACGGACATATAAGAATCCCGTTAAAAGTAAATGTAGGTTCAAAATAACAAGAGTTGTCGCACATTTCAGGATTTATAAAGCATATTTGTTTGTTGCTTTCGTTATAGTTTCTTACAAAAATTATAACTTAATACATCACAAAGTGCAATGGTAAAAAGTGCTTTCTAATTATAAAGAAGCAGCCTCATCCACAAGCTTCTTTAATGCCTCAAGTGCCTCATCCGGAAGCTTGTCATAGCCATCTTTCTTGGTTGCAAAGCCTTCCACTGCATCTACACGGTTCTGCATCGCATTCTTAAGTGCTGCAACATAATCCTTGTCGCTTAAGTCAGGAGTGAAATCAGCAGTCTTTCCAGACCAGTCATACATGATTTCGATATCCTCGAAAGGTCCCCACTTCTCGAACTTAGCCTTGCCCTCAACGATTGTCTCTAAGATACCTAATGTATCTGCGGGCTTACACTTGGTTCCCATGAAGTCTCCGGTGTTTACGATATAGCATGCTACATCTTTCTCCTCAACAAGCTTCTTGAACTTCTCATAGTCATTTACCAGAGGATAGGTTCTGAAAGGATTTGCGTAAGGAACGATTCTAAGTGCATTCAAATCAGTTCCTGCAGCAACACGCTCTGCGGTAGAGGTCTTGGTTGCAAGCGTTGCACCCATAACAGAAGCCAATGCAGCTCCCTTTAATTTTAATACCGGAGGAATGGTCGGATCTTTCATAATCCAGAAAATTGCGTTAACCGGTGCGTCAATCTTGTCAACACGGTTCGGTGACCATAACTTAGACTTAATTGCGCGTCCGTTACCATTACGGATATCCTCCGTAACAAGCTGAATCTTTCCATTCTCATCTAATGTAGCTGAGCAGTTCTGAGCTGATAACAAATACTCATTGTCAGGACATCCTGTAGGATAATCAGCTGTCTTATCAAAATAGGTGGGCTCCAATGCGATTGATGCACAGGTATCTGTGTTGATGATGAATGCATCATCATGAAGAACCTTAATTCCGCCGAATGCATCATACTTTCCGCCATGCTTCGCATGTGTCAATGTTGACTTTCCTGATCCGGAAAGACCATATACAGAAGCAACGAACTTCTTTCCACCCTCAAGAGAGTACTCTTTCTGTCCACCGTGGCAAGATGCATATCCGTTACGGTTTGCAAGTGCCCATGCCATTGTAAGTGTACCCTTCTTGTGCTCTCCAAAATATCTCATACCAAGAATTGCAGCGCAGTTCTGGTTTGTATCAAAATAGCATAATGTCAAAGGATCACTCAAGCAGCTGTAATCCACATCAGGTCTCTCCTGAGGAATCCACTGAGGATCTGAGAAGATATAGATGTCAGGCTCATTGCCATCAGCGATGGGCTTGGAATTCTTGTACATCTTCACATACTCATCTGACATATACTGGAAGTTGAGCATCCAGTTGTAAAGGATGTTCTCCTCTCCTTCGGGAATTAATAAATGTGCTTTAGCCATAAACTCGGGGTCAAGACCGATGAAGCACTCTGCATGATACATCGTTTTCCAACGAGTCTCGTATACAGCATCCATTACTACTTTATCAAGCTTCGCATCATCAACACCGGGCTCACCCTTGATGCGACGAGCTGCAGCGTAACGGCCGGTAACAGCACCATCATTGAATAATAATACCTTAGCGTCCTTCTCAAGACCGAAGGTCTCACCATCTTTAATGGGCATATCGGTAACGATTGTTCCGGGTGAGTTCTTTGCTAATTCATAAGCCTCCTTTAAGGTATTAACCTTTACGACATTATTGCCGTAGAAAGCAGCCTCGATGATGGAACGGGTCTTAGAAAAACCAACCTTTCCGGCTCCGATTTCATTAATCGGATAATAAGCTTTTGTTGACATAATAAACCTCCTTGAATGAAATGTGTTTTGGTAAAATTTATCTCATGTCTCTCTATATTATTTTTTGAATAAAGAGAAAAGTTACCTAAGTTAAAATATACACAATGTTATTTTTTTGTCAATCCATTTCACTAAATATTGTGTCAAAAATATGAAAAAAACATAAACTTATTTTTTTGTATTTTTTTCATGTCAAATTTATGTTATTATGTAATCTCAAAGTATTTTTTATGAAGGAGGCGCATCACTTACATGGAACGAAATTTTGCAGAAATCACCCCCGAATTAGAACAACTCGCCAATCAGAGCATTCAGTCATATAACATCGATCCGGAGTTATATACAAAATACGATGTCAAACGCGGACTTCGCGATCTGGACGGAAAAGGAGTACTTGTCGGTCTTACGGAAATATCCGAAGTAAATTCAACCAAAATCGTTGACGGAAAATCCGTTCCGGCTGACGGTCAGCTTTTTTATCGCGGATACAATGTTCAGGATCTTGTTCGTGGAATTAAACAGGACAGTCATTTCGGTTATGAAGAATGTACTTATCTCCTGTTATTTGGCAAGCTTCCGAACGAAGCGGAATTAAAGCAGTTTTGTGGCATGCTTGCCGATTACCGCACACTGCCCACAAGTTTTGTTCGTGACATTATTATGAAGGCACCGAGTAAGGATATGATGAATACACTCGCAAGAAGCGTACTCACACTCTATTCTTATGATGATGATGCAAATATCATCACGCCTGCCAATGTACTTAGACAATGCCTGCAGCTAATCAGTCTTTTTCCGTTATTATCTGTGTACGGATACAATTCCTATCGCCACTATCATGACGGTGAAAGCCTTTTCATCCATACACCGGATGCATCACTTTCCACTGCCGAAACGATTTTATATACGCTGCGTCCCGACAAGAAGTATACTGCTTTGGAAGCGAAGCTATTAGACATTGCGTTAATTCTTCATATGGAGCACGGCGGCGGAAACAACTCTACCTTTACAACGCATCTGGTAAGTTCTTCCGGAACCGACACATATTCGGTTATCGCTGCTTCTCTCGGTTCTCTGAAAGGCCCCAAGCATGGTGGTGCCAATATCAAGGTTGTTCAGATGTTTGATGCAATGAAAGCAGAGTTAAAGGATTGGACGGATGAGGAGGAAGTCGGAAATTATCTTCGCAGATTACTGCATAAGGAAGCATTTGACCGTGCCGGATTAATCTACGGAATGGGCCATGCGGTATATTCTTTGTCAGATCCTCGTGCGGTAATCTTCCGTTCTTTTGTGGAGCGCTTATCAATTGAAAAGGGTTACCAAAAAGAATTTGCCTTGTACTCACTTGTTGAGCGTCTCGCACCCCGGATTATTGCTGATGAGCGAAAGATTTATAAAGGTGTAAGTCCGAATGTCGACTTCTACAGCGGATTCGTATATTCCATGCTTGATCTTCCGTTAGAGCTCTACACACCGATTTTTGCGATTGCCCGTATAGCCGGATGGAGTGCACACCGTATGGAAGAAATCTGTTGCGGTGGAAAAATTATGCGTCCTGCATATATGAACATTTCACCTCACAGAGATTATGTACCAATCGATAATCGTTGATTTTTTGACTGGAGAAAGCTTTTCTCCAGTCATTTTTTTATTTAAGATACTGTTTCTTTTTGTTTTTCAATTGCTTAGAAAACCAGACGCAAAGAATCAGAAAGATCACGATAGAAATAAGGTTCATATAAGGGATCTCAGCATAGAGATCATTTATCAACCCAAGGATTCCGTAAAGTGAAGAAATCACTCCGAAAAAAAGCAAAGGCTTATACATTGCCTCACAAAAGCCCTTAATATCATGTGCGCCTACCAACTCTGCCTGATTCACAAGCAAATTCGGGGGTTGCTTCGTCTTCTGCATCTGAATTGCGGCATAGGTTAAGTATGCCCCATATACAAGAACAATCGCGTCAAATAACAGCATAATAGAATCTGATGTCATAATAATACCTCTCTCAACTTTATTCACATTTTTCGTTACTATTCATCCCTCATTTTGATGGTGGTTCCTGTCCAAAATATTATTATAAATATCGTTGCCCCTATCAGCATGACATTGATAGATATATTCAGGAACGCCTCTGAACAGCTAAATTTTATTATACACTTTCATTGGGAAAAAGCCAAGTTTACCATCAAAGATTGTTGAAGTCTGTCTCAAAATAAGGTAAAATGAAAAAAAACCTTCAAAAAGGAGAAGTTACTATGTTATTAAAGGATGCGAAGATTTTAATTGGGGACGATTCCATTCTTGCGCGAAAACAATTAATGGATTTACTCACCTCGATGGGAGCTACAAAATTTATTGAAGCAGTGAACGGCAAGGATGCTGTTGAAAAATACATCACAGATAAGCCGGATTTAGTTTTTCTTGATATTGTAATGCCAATCAAAGACGGTATTACTGCTGTTCAGGAAATCATTGCAGAGAACCCTCAGGCTACGATAATCATCGTTTCTTCTGTTGGAACACAGCAACAGTTAAAGGCAGCACTCGAGGCAGGTGCGAAGGATTTCATTCAAAAGCCATTAAAGCCTGCCCAGATTCAAAATATTATTGCAACCATATATGACTAAGCCACGAAACAAAAGAGGATAAAACATGTTTACACAATTCTTTGGTGGCTTTCTTCTTAGCAAAGGTGTTGTCACACCCGAGCAGTTGGTTGCCGCTATGAATAAACAACCCAGCGCCCATATTCAACTTGGTATGCTGGCAATGCATGCCGGTTTAATGACCGCAGAACAGATTGATGAAGTAAAGATTGCCCAGACTCACACTGACAAACGATTCGGAGAAATATGTGTGGATAAGGGATTTTTAACAGATGCTCAGGTTGACAAGCTTTTACATGATCAGTTCCCGAGCTATCTTCTGCTTGGACAGATTCTTGAGGAGAATGGAGTTTTTGACAAGCGTACTTTTCAGGATTTGATTCACGAATACACTTCCGAGCACAGTATCGATGAAGAATCAATTGTAATTGAAAACAGCGATGCCGTAAAGTCTATCATAACCGATTATTGTAAAGATATGGACTCTTCCAATAAAACATTTCTTATTGAATATGTTCAGTTATTGGCCAACAATTTGATTCGTTTTATCGGTGATGATTTCACATTGCTTCCGCCTGTAAAGAATCATTACAAGCTGACCGAAAAATACTCAAATCAAAGAATTACAGGGCCTTATCAGCTCACCTCTATCATTGATATGTCCGCAGAAACGGCAATTAGCTTTGCAAGTCGCTATGTTTCTGAGAAATTTGATAACTTCAATGAATATGTTCAGGCTTCTATGGAGGATTTCTTAAATCTTCATAACGGTCTGTTCAATGTCAATATTTCAAATTACTATTCGGTTGAGTTAAATTTAGAGGCTCCCGTCTCCGGCGAATCAACAGAAGAATCCAATCGCGATGGTTCTTACCTGTTCTCAGCACTCTATCCGTTTGGAACAGTTAACATCATCATTTCAGAAAAATAATACATATGACAACAAAAGACCTTCGGTCAACCATGATGGTTTGCCGAAGGGCTTTTCATCTTCCAGAAAAAACCTGGTCTCTTATTTTAATCCAAGAAAATCTTTCACAGCCTGAGGCATCTCATTTACCTCACATACTCGATCATGCAATATTTTTGCACTTCTGATATCCTCAATTGCCTGGGGAATTTCGACATTTCCAAGCTTGCACAACTCGTCAACAAGCTCAAAATCACCCATTGCATCATACTTTTTATCAATTGCATTCATGACGCTTCTTGTAAATTTATAAGGAGAAGCCGTACTTGCAATCACAGTCTTCTTCGTATCATCAGACTGTTTCACATAAGAACGATATACACCACTTGCAACAGCTGTATGTGTATCAATGATATAACCGGTCTTTTCATACAAATTCTTAATCGTATCTGCCGTATCTGCCTCAGAAGAATATCCACCGACAAAGTCAGCCAGCTTTTCCTTCATGTCCGGAGTAATCTTGTAAACACCGGTAGTATTCAGTTCATTCATCAGCTCGGCATTCTTCTTCGCGTCATTTCCTGTAATATGATAAATCAGACGCTCCAAATTGCTCGAAATAAGAATATCCATGGAAGGCGATGAAGTTAATACAAACTCACGATTCTTATCGTAGGTTCCGGTTGCAAAGAAATCATATAAAACTTTATTTTCATTCGATGCACAAATAAGCTTGTCAATCGGAATACCCATATTCTTCGCATAATAAGCAGCAAGAATATTACCGAAGTTACCGGTAGGAACTACTACATTTATCTGCTCTCCTGCCGAAATCTGGTCATTATCCAAAAGCTTTGCATACGCATAAACATAATATGCAATCTGCGGAACCAGACGACCTATGTTAATTGAATTTGCAGATGAAAACTGGAAACCATTGTCATTCATCAGTTTTGCAAACGCTGTATCATTAAACATCTGCTTCACACCGGTCTGCGCCTGATCAAAGTTTCCTTTGATTCCGACTACACATGTGTTCGCACCCTTTTGCGTTACCATCTGTTTTTCCTGAATGGGACTCACACCGTTCTTCGGATAAAATACAACAATTCTCGTGCCCTCAACATCTGCAAAACCTGCAAGAGCTGCTTTTCCCGTATCTCCTGATGTTGCAGTAAGTATTACAATTTCATTTGTTACATTGTTCTTCTTTGCTGCGGTTGTAAGCAAATGAGGAAGGATGGACAATGCCATATCCTTGAATGCGATTGTCGCACCATGGAACAATTCCAAATAGTAGGCACCATCCGCCTGAACAAGCGGAGCGATCTCCTCTGTATCAAATTTTGAATCATATGCATGGTTGATGCACTGCTTTAACTCTTCCTCCGTATAATCGGTTAAAAACAGCTTCAACACTTCATATGCCACTTCCTGATAGCTCATTGATGCAAGCTCTTTTACATCGACATCCAACGCAGGAATCTCACTGGGCACAAACAGACCGCCATCATCTGCAAGACCTTTTAAAATTGCCTGTGATGCAGAAACTTTAATATCTGCGTTTCTTGTACTTGAATAATAAATTGCCATAACTTCACCCGAATCCTTACTATATTAATAATCTTTCTCTTCTTTTCTGTTTCATGTAATCGCGCGTAAAACAGATATCTCACCACATTATAATTTACGCATTTTCATCTGTCAACAAATATGCTACACTTACGATAGAAAGCGAGGTCTATGTATGGCAACCGGTGTTTATGAAGCCTGCAAAAAAGATGGAACGCGTTACTATCGCTCAAATATCCATTATAAAGGAAAACACATTTCACTTGGCAGTTTTGAAAATTTTTCAGATGCGAATCTTGCCTATGAACAAGCGCATGATCTGATTGATGATGCAGATGCAACGCTTCCGGACTCCTTCTATCATTATCCCATGTTGTCTTTTGATAAAATCGTTGTCATCTTAAATTATCGTGATAATGGTATCTATATCGGGACGCCGATTTATCTGAAACCGAATCATTTCTTTTTATATTATCTGTCGCCGGAACAGGAATTAAAATTTGATAATGATGATTTGTTCTTTTATTCCAGTCACCGTATTTTAAAACGCGGTGGTCATCTCTATATCAATGACTACGGAATGCAAACAAATCTCCTATCACGCTATGGTATCAAAAACCATGCCGTAGCAGGTGTTGACTACCAGTTCATGAACGGAGATCCATTTGATTTTCGCTATGAAAATATTGCAAATATTAATCCCTATTACGGTGTGAGCAGAATGGATCAAAATGGGCGCATCAGCTATCTCGTAAAGCTTCACATCAACGGAAATTACCAGATTGGAATCTATGATACAGACATTGAAGCTGCAATTGCATACAACAAAGCGGTAGATTTTGCTCATGCCGCCGGAATAAAAAAGAATTATTCCCTAAACTATATTCCGTCACTTTCTGCTCGCGAATATGCAGACCGCTATACCAGGATCAAGGTTTCGAGATCATTTCGTGATTACCTGAACACTTTATCCCAATCCTTTTGATCGAGGGTTTTACGATCTGCCATTCTCTGCACAAACTTTATTTTGCATTAATGTAATTCACCAAACCCTCAGACTGAATAATCTTCTGCATAAATTCCGGGAATGGCTGTCCCTGAAAAGAAGTTCCCGTTGTCTTGTTGGTTATCACACCACTGTCGAAATCAACTTCAACTTCATCTCCTGCTGAGATACCACGAGCTGCCTCGGGACATTCAATAATCGGAAGTCCGATATTGATTGCATTGCGGTAAAAAATACGCGCAAATGTCTCTGCAATTACACAGCTTACCCCGGATGCTTTAATTGCAATCGGAGCATGCTCTCTGGATGATCCGCATCCAAAATTCTTATCAGCAACAATGATATCACCTGCGTTGACATTGTTCACAAAATCCTTATCAATATCTTCCATACAATGTGTTGCAAGCTCCTTCGGATCAGAAGAGTTTAAGTATCTTGCGGGAATAATTACATCAGTATCGACATTGTCTCCATACTTAAAAACATGACCATTTGCCTTCATCTTATTTACCTCCTACTTTCTCGGATCGCTGATTTTACCGGTCAATGCACTGGCTGCAGCCACTGCGGGACTGGCAAGATAAATCTCACTGTTTACATGGCCCATGCGTCCGACAAAATTGCGATTGGTCGTCGATACGCATCGCTCACCTTCTGCCAGAATGCCCATATATCCGCCAAGACAAGGTCCGCAGGTAGGTGTGCTTACAATCGCACCGGCCTCAATAAAGGTACGAATAAATCCGGCCTCCATTGCATCCAGATAAATCTGCTGTGTGGCTGGAATCACGATAACGCGTAATCCTTTCTTAACCTTTTTGCCTTTTAATATTTCTGCTGCAACTGCAAGATCATCGTAACGGCCATTGGTACATGAGCCGATGACAACCTGATCAATTGCAATATCTCCAACCTCATCAATCGTCTTTGTATTCTCAGGAAGATGCGGGAATGATACAGTAGGCTTTAAGGTATTCAGATCAATGACTACCTCGCGCTCATACTCAGCATCCTCATCTGCCTCATACACAACGAATGGTCTCTTTGAATGAGCTTCCATATACTGTTTTGCAAGATCATCAACCGGGAAGATACCATTTTTTGCACCTGCCTCAATTGCCATGTTTGCAATTGTAAAACGATCATCCATGGAAAGATTGGCAATTCCATCACCAACAAACTCTAAGGACTGGTATAATGCACCATCAACACCGATGGTTCCGATCAGATGTAAAATCACATCTTTTCCGCTTACATATTTCTGCGGTTTACCGGTAATTACGACTTTGATTGCTGAAGGCACTTTAAACCATGCGCGTCCGGTTGCCATTCCGGCAGCCATGTCAGTGCTTCCCACACCGGTAGAAAATGCTCCGAGTGCGCCATAGGTACAGGTGTGTGAATCAGCTCCGATAATCACATCTCCGGCTACGGTCAGACCTTTCTCCGGAAGCAGTGCATGCTCGATTCCCATCTCTCCTACATCAAAATAATTTGATATTTCATTTTTGCATGCAAATTCGCGTACACATTTACAATGCTCTGCGGATTTTATATCCTTATTAGGAACAAAGTGATCCATAACCAGTGCAATTTTATCCTTATGAAATACTCCGTCAACATTCATTTTTTCAATCTCATGAATTGCTACGGGTGAAGTGATATCATTGCCCAAAACAAGATCGAGATCTGCCTCAATTAACTGTCCGGCTACAACACTCTCTAATCCAGCATGTGCAGCAAGTATTTTCTGCGTCATTGTCATTCCCATGATTTTTCCTCCTTGTTTATCATTTTATATGTCCGAAATCACATCTATTGGTTATCCTGGCGCCCACGATAAAACAGATGCGCTTACCGCCCTGCCACGAAAATGATTTCAGGACTTTTCAACTACTTGTATATTAACACAAGACGCATTATAATAAAAATACATAATATGTATAACAAGTATAACTTTGTGTTATAGAAAGAAGGCTCTTATGGAACAAAATTTATCTTCATATCGTATTTTTTATTCCGTGGCAAACAACGGAAATATATCAAAAGCGGCACACGAGCTATATATCAGTCAGCCTGCGGTCAGCAAGGCCGTTCGAAAGTTAGAGGAGGAGGTAGGGTGTCAGTTATTTTTGCGTAGTTCCCGCGGTGTAAAGCTAACCGATGAAGGTCAGATTCTTTACGATTCGGTAAAAACTGCTTTTGAAGCGCTCTTAAGCGGAGAAGAGAAACTGAAACAGCACTTGGAGCTTGGAATCGGTCAGCTTCGTATCGGTGTCAGCTCGACACTGTGCAAATTTGTTCTTCTTCCCTACCTGAAAGAATTCATCCACAGTAATCCTCACATCCGCATATCCATCAGCTGTCAATCCAGCGATGAAACACTTCAGATGTTAGAAGCCGATCAGATTGATCTGGGGCTGGTCGGCAAACCGGATCATCTGCATCAGCTACAATTTGATTTTGTTGAAGAGGTTGAGGACATCTTTGTTGCCACAGAAGATTATTTACATAATCTCCGTCTTCGCGGAGTTGACGATGAACATTTTTTTGAGCAATCGACCCTCATGCTTCTTGAACAGAGTAATCTCTCCCGCAGATATATTGACCAGTACTTTCTGGAGCATCATCTGACACTCACGGATATTATTGAAGTATCGAATATGGATCTGCTGATCGACTTTGCAAAAATCGGCGTTGGCATTGCCTGTGTTATCCGGCGGTTTGTAGATACAGAATTAAAGAAAAAAACACTGATTGAACTTCCGCTTCCGGCAAAGGTACCGAGTCGCGAAATTGGTTTTATCTACCATACTTCCCATGCAAGAAGTCAGGCCATGGATGCATTTATTACATTTTACAAATGCTTTGATCCAATCAATCGTTCATAATATTCCAACCGTATTGCCGCAGAAAGTTTCCTTCAGATAACCGAGAAAAATAATAACCCCGTCATTGACGGGGTTATTTGAAACACTGCTATTTCTGTACAATATTTACGATGCGTCCGGGAACATAAATCTCTTTTACAATGGTTCCGGTAAGCTTGTCGGCAAGCTCTTCCTTTGCCTTTGCAATGACATCATCCTTGTTTGCATCCTTTGCGATTACAAGTGTTCCTCGCATCTTGCCGTTAATCTGAAGTGCAATCTCAACGGTTGCTTCCACAGTTTTTTCTTCGTCATATTCCGGCCAAGAGGTCTGATATACTCTTCCTTCAAATCCTGCAATCTCCCATAACTCCTCCGTAATATGAGGTGCAACCGGGTTAAGCAATGTAATAAAGGTCTTGAATTCATCTCTTGTAATAGAATTCTTCTTATAGAAATCATTAATCAAAGCCATCATTGCTGCAATTGCAGTGTTATATTTCAGCGTTTCAAAATCATTGCTGACTTTCTTGATGGTCTGGTGCATCTTTGTCTCTAAATCTTTCGAATAGCCAGCCTCATCTGTCATAATCTCCTGAAGCTTCCATACTCGTTCAAGGAATCTGCGGCAACCTTTTACTCCATCCTCAGACCACGATGCCGCAAGATCAAATGCTCCGATAAACATCTCATAGGTACGAAGTGTATCTGCACCGTAATCACGAACGATATCATCCGGATTTACAACATTTCCGCGGGATTTTGACATTTTCTCGCCGTTCTCACCAAGAATCATACCATGTGAGGTACGCTTCTGATAAGGCTCCGGTGTGTTTACGATACCCTCATCATAGAGGAACTTATGCCAGAAGCGGGAATATAAAAGATGAAGTGTTGTATGCTCCATTCCGCCGTTGTACCAGTCAACCGGCATCCAGTATTCCAATGCTTCTTTACTTGCAAGCGCCTCCTTGTTATTCGGGTCGGTATAACGCAGGAAGTACCAGGAAGATCCTGCCCACTGGGGCATGGTATCTGTCTCGCGCTTCGCAGGGCCACCACAGCAGGGACAAGTTGTATTTACCCAGTCAGTCATTGCTGCAAGCGGTGACTCTCCGTTATCGGTAGGCATATAGCTGTCTACCTCAGGAAGTAACAGCGGAAGCTCACGCTCATCAAGCGGGACGAATCCACACTTTTCACATTCAACAATCGGAATCGGCTCCCCCCAGTAACGCTGACGGGAAAATACCCAGTCACGAAGCTTGTAGTTCGTCTTTGCTGTTCCAATCTTATTCTCCTCGAGGAATGCAATCATCTTTTCTTTTGCATCCTTCACCTCAAGTCCATTGATAAAATCGGAATTAATCAGAACACCGGTTGCAACATCCGTAAATGCTGCTTCGTTGATATCAACTTCCTCTCCATCTTTGGCTACAACCTGAATCATCGGAAGATTGAACTTCTTAGCAAACTCCCAGTCGCGATCATCATGTGCAGGTACTGCCATAATCGCGCCGGTACCATAGCTCATAAGAACATAGTCAGAAATCCAAATCGGAATCTCTTTGCCGTTCACGGGATTGATTGCTGTAAGACCATCAATTGCAACACCAGTCTTATCCTTTGCAAGCTCTGCGCGCTCAAAATCAGACTTCTTGGAAGCCTGCTCACGGTATGCCTCAATGGCATCCCAGTTCTTGATTTCATCCTTATACTTATCAATCATGGGATGTTCCGGTGAAACAACCATATAGGTAACACCAAACAGCGTATCACAACGGGTTGTATAAATACGAAGCTTCTCATCCTTACCCTTGATTGAGAAATCCACCTCCGCACCGGTAGATCGACCAATCCAATTCTTCTGCTGCACTTTTACACGCTCAATGTAATCTACATCGGATAATCCTTCGATTAGCTTGTCTGCATATTCTGTAATTTTGAGCATCCACTCGCTCTTGACCTTACGAACAACCTCAGAACCACAACGCTCACAGACACCGTTCACAACCTCTTCATTTGCAAGTCCAACCTTACATGATGTACACCAGTTTATCGGCATCTCCTTTTTATATGCAAGACCTGCTTTGAACAGTTTCAGAAAAATCCACTGTGTCCATTTGTAATAATTCGGATCGGTTGTATTAATCTCACGATCCCAGTCGAAAGAGTAGCCAAGCGAATGAAGCTGTGCTTTAAAACGGGAAACATTGTTCTCTGTCACCACGCGGGGATGAATCTTATTCTTAATGGCATAATTTTCAGTCGGCAAACCAAACGCATCCCATCCCATAGGGTACAATACATTATATCCCTGCATTCTGCGCTTGCGGGCAACAATATCAAGCGCAGTATAGGGTCTCGGATGTCCAACATGCAGACCCTGACCTGACGGATAAGGGAACTCAACTAATGCATAATATTTCGGTTTGCTGTAATCATTGGTTGCAGCAAATGCTTTCTCGGTATCCCACACATCCTGCCACTTCGGTTCTACGACCTTGTGATTATAAAGCTGTGCCATAATGTCCTCCTAACCTCAATAGAGGATCTCAGAAAATCTGAGACCCTCCTAGAAAAGTCCTTATAAATTCAAATCTTAGTTATTGATGAGTTTGTCCTCTTCGTTGTTCCAGCTGTAAAGCTTGCGAACTTCCTCACCAACCTTCTCAGCGGGATGCTCAGCAGCAAGCTTTCTCATTGCCTTGAAGTGAACCTGACGGCCGGCACCTGACATATCAAGCAGGAACTCCTTAGCAAATGAACCATCCTGAATATCAGAAAGAATCTTCTTCATAGCCTTCTTGGTATCCTCAGTAATAATCTTAGGTCCGGTAATGTAATCACCATACTCAGCAGTATTTGAAATAGAGTATCTCATTCCGGCAAAGCCTGACTGATAAATCAGATCAACAATGAGCTTCATCTCATGAATACACTCAAAGTATGCATTTCTGGGATCATATCCTGCCTCGCAGAGAGTCTCAAATCCGGCCTGCATCAATGCACAAACACCACCGCAAAGAACTGCCTGCTCTCCAAAGAGGTCTGTCTCCGTCTCGGTTCTGAAGTTGGTCTCAAGTACACCGGCTCTTGCTCCACCGATTGCAAGTGCATATGCTAAAGCGATATCTAAAGCTTTTCCTGTAGCATCCTGCTCAACAGCAACCAGACAAGGAACACCCTTTCCTACCTGAGACTCGCTACGAACGGTGTGTCCGGGACCCTTAGGTGCAATCATGGTAACATCCACATCCTTCGGGGGCTGAATACATCCGAAATGAATGTTGAAACCATGTGCGAACATTAACATATTTCCAGCCTCAAGGTTGGGCTCGATGTCCTTCTTGTACATATCAGCCTGTAACTCATCATTAATTAAGATCATGATGATGTCGGCCTTCTTAGCTGCCTCAGCTGCGGTATATACTTCAAATCCCTGCTTAACAGCCTTGTCCCAAGACTTGCTTCCCTCGTAAAGACCGATGATAACATTGCATCCTGACTCCTTAGCGTTCAGTGCATGTGCATGTCCCTGGCTACCATAACCAATGACTGCGATTGTCTTTCCATCGAGTAAAGAAAGGTTACAATCTTCCTGATAAAAAATTCTTGCCTGTGATTCCATTGTTGTTGCCTCCTAAAATAAATATAATTTGTTTTTCGTTACTATCGGTTAATCCAAATATGTAACATCTGCGGAGCCTCGGGTAAGTCCGGTCAGTCCGGTTCTTGCAAGCTCAAGGATTTCATAATCCGAGAGCAGATCAAGAAAGGCATCCAGCTTATCCTGATGTCCGGTAAGTTCAATCACCATTGAATCGTGGGTTACATCCACAATCTTGCCATGGAAAATCTCAGCGACATTCATCACTGCCTGTCGTTGCATATCGGTCGCACGAATCTTGACGAGAATCAACTCTCTTGTAACAGATGAGCCCGGCTCAAGTTTTTTAATGTTCATGACATCCTCAAGCTTTGCCAACTGCTTTTCGATCTGTTCAAGTACCTGCTCATCACCGGTGCATACAATTGTGATTCGCGTATAACGCGGATCTGCAGTTTCTCCGGATGAAAAACTGTCAATATTGTAGCCTCTGCGACTGAACAATCCTGAAATATGACTTACTACGCCTGATGTATTTTCCACAAGCAATGAAAAAATCTGTTTTCTCATAAAAACTTCCTTATGATCTAAATTTTGACCTTTTTTATTCTAGCATATCCACAAGGTTTGTCAACCCTTTTGTAAGTTAACGCTTTACTACTGTCCCGTGCTATAAGCCTCATTTTCAGAGAATACAGAAAAGCCTTTGCTTTCAAGTGTTGCAACCGCTTTATCGGCATCCTTGGTCTTGAGAACTGCCGAAGCATCTGCCCCGTTTGCAAACGCATACATATACTCCACATTCACTCCCGCCTCTTCTAAGGCCTTCATAGCCTTGTACAGCGAACCGGTTGCATGAGGAACACGAATGCAGATTACATCTGTAATCATTGCCGTAATACTTCTTTCCTTCAGCGAATCCTTAGCCTTCCCGGGATCTGATACAATCATGCGAAGCATGCCGTATTCACTTGTATCCGCAAGACTGGTTGCAACAATATTGATATCATTCATCGCAAGGATTTCCAGTACATCCTTGATTCTTCCTTCACGGTTTTCCAAAAACACTGATAACTGTTTTACACCCATTTCATCCTTCCCCCTCTTCTTATAATCCACGATTATCGATCACTCGTTTTGCTTTTCCTTCGCTTCTTTGAATGGTCATCGGCTCAACAAGCTTGACAATTACCGAAATACCAAGTGCCTGTTTTAAACGGTCTGCGACCTGCTTCTTTAATGCATCCAGCTTTCCGATCTCATCTGAGAATACACCCTCGTTAACCTCAACCATAACCGTGAGTACATCTGCATTATTCTCGCGATCAACCACCATCAGATAATGGTTTGAAATATCCCCGCCCATGGAAAGAAGCACGGTCTCAACCTGTGTCGGGAATACATTCACTCCACGGATTACCTTCATGTCATCCGTACGACCCTTAAATTTCGAAATACGGGGTGTTGTTCTTCCGCACTCACATTTCTCATGTGTTATGCTGGTAAGATCCTTCGTGCGATAACGAATCAGCGGTACACCCTCTTTTGAAAGTGTTGTAAATACCAATTCTCCAAGTTCTCCGTCCGCAAGAGGCTCATGTGTCACCGGATCAAGAATTTCCGGATAGAAATGATCATGATGAATATGTAATCCTCTGTGATACTGGCAATCCTGCGCAACTCCCGGGCCTGTAATCTCGCACAGTCCGTAAATATCATAGCAGTCCATGCCAAGCATATCCTCAATTTTCTTTCTCATTTCTTCTGTCCAGGGCTCTGCGCCGTGAATGCCGACTTTTAATTTCATGGCATCTGCTTTTCCGGCTGCAACAATTGATTCCGCCAGATTTAATGCATAGGACGGTGTACACATCAAGGCTGTTGCCTGAAGATCTTCCATCACCATCATCTGACGCTGCGTATTACCTGCGGACATCGGGATTGCCATCGCACCGATTCTTTGTGCACCGAAATCTGCTCCGAGTCCACCGGTAAACAATCCGTATCCGTAACATACATGAACGATATCTTCCTTTGTCAGACCTGCCATTGTCATACAGCGTCCGACACACTCACTCCAGACATCCACATCCTTTTGCGTATACCCCATAATCGTAAGCTTTCCGGTTGTTCCGGAAGTACCCTGTACGCGCACGATTTCTTCCTGCGGTACTGCGCGAAGTCCAAACGGATAATTGTTTCTCAAATCATCCTTGGTTGTGAAAGGAAGCTTGGTGATATCTTCAATTCCATGAATATCCCCCGGTTCAACACCAAGCTCTTTCATCTTCTTTGTGTAAAACGGTACATTTTCATAGCAGCGCTTTACCAGATCCTTTAATCGTTCCCCCTGAAGATGAGCCATTTCATCAGCGCTCATGCATTCATATTCAGGACTTAAAATCAATTCCTTTCGTGCCATTGTCTCCTTCTCCTTTTGTATTTGCTTATTTGTTGTAGCCTGCATCAAAAGCCTGCTTATTCACTTCGATTGTCTTTTCAGGAACGGTATGCTCAATAACGGAATACCATTGCTCCTTTGAAAACTCCATATGCTTTGCAGCAAGTCCAAGTACAACCAGATTTGAAACCTTTGAGTTACCAAGCTTCTTTGCTTCGTCAGTTGCATCCACACTGTAAACCGTTACTTCTTTTTCAAGCGATTCTAAGATTCCTTGCGGATATTCTGCTGCGCCGATAATAACCGGCATCGGATCGATTCGCCAATCGTTTGCGATCAATACGCCGTCCTTTTTCAGAAAGTGACGATAACGCAGCGCCTCTAAACGCTCAAAAGCGATAATGACATCTGCCTGCCCTTCCTCAACAATCGGTTCCTCAACTTTATCACCATATCGAACATAGGTAACAACACTTCCGCCTCGCTGAGACATTCCGTGAACCTCAGAAATCTTAACATCGTATCCGTTCTCCAAAGCAAGTCCGCCAAGAATACGGCTGGTAAGCAGGGTTCCCTGTCCGCCGACTCCGACAATCATGATACTTTTTGTATTACTCATCCTACTCACCCACTTTCTCAATCGCGCTAAATTTACACAGCTGCTCGCACAGACCGCATCCGGTACACATCGTATCATCGATGACAACGGTTCCGTCTGCCTGTTTACTGATAGCAGGACATCCGGGTTTTAAGCAAGCACCACATTTTTTACATTTATCAGAAAGAGATACATAGACCGGTTTCTTACGCTTATCGAGTAATACACACGGCGTCTTTGTAATGATTACATGAATCTCATCACTCTCATTTGCCTTTTTGATCTCTTTTTCCAGTTTATCCAAATCAAATGCATTGATCTCCTGAACATGCTTTACACCAAGTGCTTCACAAAGCTTCGGAATATTGACAGCTTCTGTCGGCTCCTTCTGCAAAGTCCATCCGGTAGCTGCATGATCCTGATGTCCCGTCATTCCGGTTGTGGAATTATCAAGAATGATCACCGTTCCGGTAGCCTTGTTATAAACCATATTCATAAGGGAGTTCACACCGGTATGCAGGAAAGTGGAATCTCCAATGACAGCAACCCAATTCTTCTTGAACTCTTTTCCGGTTGCTTTTTCAATACCATGCATACTGCTGATACTTGCTCCCATACAGATGGTCGAATCGACAACAGAAAGCGGTGCAACTGCACCAAGTGTATAACATCCGATATCTCCAGCCGCATGAATACCAAGCTTCTTCAGTACATAGTACACACTTCTGTGCGGACATCCGGGGCAAAGAATCGGAGGACGGTTTGCAACGGTTGCCGGTGTGGCAACCTCCACCTTCTCACCAAGCACTGCCTCACGAAGCATATTGGCACTGTACTCGCCAAGTAATGTAAAGATTTCTTTTCCCTTGCATGAAATTCCAAGCGCACGAACCTGCGTCTCAATAACCGGATCAAGCTCCTCCACAATATAGAGTTCATCAACTTTCGATGCAAAATCTTTAATCAGATTAGCGGGGATTGGATTCACTAAACCAAGCTTTAATACCGATGCGTCCGGAAGTGCCTCTCGTACATAAAGATACGGAATTCCGCTTGTAATGACACCAATCTTTGTGTCACGCATCTCAACACGGTTAACCGGCAATGTTGACGCATCTTCTGCAAGCTTTACCATCAAATCCTCAATCACGGCATGTCTTGCCTTTGCCATACCCGGCATCATAACACGCTTTGCAATATTCTTTTCATAGGGAATCAGTTCCCGATTCTCCCGTTCTTCCAACTCAACCATACTCTGCGAATGTGCGAGTCTGGTTGTTGTGCGAAGAATAAACGGACGATCATATTCCTCGCTATATGTAAAAGCAAGCTTCATAAACTCTTTTGCCTCTGCACTGTCAGAAGGCTCCAAAACGGGAATATGTGCGGCACGGGCTACCATACGCGTATCCTGTTCATTCTGTGAACTGTAAAGTCCCGGATCATCTGCAACAACAAGTACCAATCCTCCGGTAACTCCCATATAAGATGCGGTATATAATGGATCCGCAGCCACATTCAATCCGACATGCTTCATACATGCCATCGCACGCGCACCTGCCATACTTGCTCCAATTGCAACTTCTGTTGCTACCTTTTCATTCGGAGACCACTCCGCATACAGCTCATCCTTATACTGTACCAGTGCCTCACTAATTTCTGTACTCGGTGTTCCCGGATAAGCAGCAGACACTTTTACACCTGCCTCATAGGCACCGCGAGCGATCGCTTCATTTCCGAGCATGATCACTTTTTTTCCCATGTTATTACTCCTTTTCATTCATGTTTATTCACGCGCTACCATAGTAACGCACCACAATGGTTACATTATACCCGATAGTTATGTTTCAGAAAAGCCCCTGTTTATGTTCTTTTTCATCCGATAGCTGAAGATTTGCAGGACGCTTCAGCTTCGCGCGTTTTAATACCTCATCCTGAACAAAAACCTCTGTTGCCGTTCCGTCTGCCAGCACTTCTCCTTTTGCCATGACAATAATTCTGGCAAAATGCTTTACAACAAAATCCATATCATGAAGAACCGCCAGTACCAGCTTCCCCTGCGCACTGAACGTATCGATCAGATTTCCGATCAGCCGTCTTCCTCCGGCATCCTGTGCAATCGTAGGCTCATCCAGTATGAGGACATCCGGGTTCATGGCAACTACTGATGCAATTGCAATCAGTTTGCGTTCAAACAGCTCTAAATCATACGGGTTTTCCTCTGCAAGCTTCTGAAGTTCACCAAGCTCGAGTGCTTCCATCGCCCGTCTTTTACTCTCAGTTTTGTCCATTCCGATATTGAGTGGTCCAAACATCACTTCATCAAGTACCTTGTATTTGAAAATCTGATCATCCGGGTTTTGAAAAACATATCCGACACCGGCTGCCATCGACGCAACGGTTCGATTTGCAATGTCCTCACCATTCAGAAAAATGTGTCCCTTCTCCGGCTTCAACAAGCCTTTCAGCATTTTAACCAGAGTTGTCTTTCCGGCCCCGTTCTGACCGATAATCGCCGTTGGTCTTCCGTCAAAAGTGAGATTGATTCCATGTAGTACTTCCTGATCCTTCACATAAGAGAAATGAATATTTTCTGCCCTGAGCACTTCTCTTTTTTCATAATGTCCAGGGCATTTCTCATAGATGGGTTTATGAAGCTTTTCTATCCCATAGGTTTCGAGATCTTCCAGTGCAAAGATTTCCTCAGGTGTACCATACGCAATCTGGCGTCCCTCACTGAGCAATAGCACGCGATTCGCATACTCGGCAATCTTTTCCAGCTTCTGTTCAATGAGAAAAACAGTCATCCCGCTTGCTGCAAGCTTCTCAATTGCATGAAAGACTTCCTCACTTCCCTGCGGGTCAAGCTGGGAAGTCGGCTCATCGAGCACAATGACATCCGGCTGCATGACAAGAATACTTGCAATCGCCACCCGCTGCATCTGACCACCGGACAAATCAAACGGATTCTTATCTCTGCACGCTTCGATATCCAGAAGTTCTAACACACGATCAATCCGCTCTTTCATCTCTTCCCGGGCCACACCGAAGTTCTCAAGCCCGAACGCGATTTCTTCTTCTACGGTATCTTTTGCTCCGGAAATCTGATTGAATGGGTTTTGAAAGACCAGACCTGCCCGTTGACATAATTTTGCCGTTGGTGTCTTCGCGCAGTTTAAGCCATCAATCATGACAGAGCCGCCATATGCGCCCTTATAAAACTGTGGAACAAGACCAATGAGGGCTTGTGCAAGGGTTGACTTACCTGCGCCGTTCGCCCCGATGATCCCAACGATTTCTCCGCGTTCCACAGAAAATGACAAATCATCCAATGCCATTTTTGCGGTATGCGGATAACGATATTTCAAATGAGAAACTTCTATAAAAGACATGTCATCACCCTCCCTCCAATCGCGGCAAGAAGAATGATTAATAATCCAATATTAATTGGTAAATCCAACTTGCATGTTTCCCGCTCTTTCAAATAGGTTTTCTTGCAACCGGCCTCAAATCCCCGCACTTCCAACGCAATTGCTCGTTCTCTTGTATTGATCAAAGAACTCATGACAACAGGGGAAATCAAAGGCAAAAATGCCTTGGCCCGGACAAGAAGCTTCCCTTCCGTCTCCATTCCACGGCTTCTTTGCGCATCCATAATGGTTCCCATCGTAGATGTCATCTGCGGCACAATCTGAAACACGGAACTGATAATGTATGTCATTTTCGGAGGGCATCCACATTTCTCAAGTGCTACCACCAGATCACCGGTACGCGTCGTCAACACGAAAATCACGAATGACAGCAACATATTCAAAATATTACAACCGATATGCAGTGCATAAGAAAGACCTTCCCGATAAAAATGAATCTTGCCAACCGAAAATAACACATTTTCATTCCCCTGATGAAACAGACCGTGAATGATAAAAATCGTCAGTAAAATCGTAAAAGAGAATGCGATGAGCGGTAACGCTTTTTTTAATAATTTACCGCTCGCAAGAATCAGCATACTTGCAGCAATGAAGATTGCATACACGAATAGCTGCCCCCAAAGCAAGGGGACAGCTATTGCAGTAAGTATGTATAATAGCTTGGTAAATGGGTGCAATCTGGTCAGATACACACCGTTATCAACAAACAGGCTTATACTTTTCATAGATTAATCCAAACTTTCAATGTTATCGTCAGCTTCGTAAAGACTGGTAAGCTTCTTGGGAAGTCCCTTCATAATCAGGAATACGACAATAAGCGTTACAACCTTGTCAGGAACATCTACAACAATCTCATCGAGCAGCGATCCAAGGAATACAGGAAGGTTGGATGCCTGTGTCACAGCAAACAATGCATCTCCCCATACATTTCCGGTTGTTCCACCCCAGAAGATGACATTCAAAGGTGTAGAGACAACAACCGCTACAAGGCCTGCAACTACCGCAGTAATCATTGCTTTTCCAAAGTTTTTCATGAAACCGAGACGCGCCATGATTCCGACTGCAATACCGATAAAAAGACTGGTAAGCGCATAGACAAGTGTGATGGAATCACCGGTTGTCAGTCCATAAATCAAATTGTTGGCAGCTCCGCAGATTCCACCGATAATCGGTCCTCCGAGCACACCACCGAGACAGGTTCCAATCGAATCGAGCCACAGCGGCAGCTTTAATACAGAAGCAAACAGCTTACCTAGATAGTTGATTCCGATGCAGGCAGGAATCAGCACGATATTCGCTGCATCAAGTTTTGTTCGAAATAGATTTTTCATAATATAACTTCCTCCTTTATTTTAAGACACTTCTTACTGCATCAAGTGCAGTGAGTATCTCGTGCTCCTCTCCAATCATTGCAGACGCTTCTCCGCTCGCATAATCTGCTACGCCATCTTTCAAATCGCCTGCAAATGGTGCGACAACATTCAAAATTGATGCCACATGAAGCCCCTTTGATGCTCCCGCGACAAAAAGTGCTGCTGTTTCCATGTCAGATGCAATGACACCATAATTTGCCCAGTACGCATCGAATTCTTTTTTCTTTTCAGAATAGATATGATCATGACTTCTGCAGAGTCCGACATGATACGAATAGCCGCTGTGCTCTGCGGCTTCCTCACATGCCCGTAGCAGGTGATAATCAGGCACCGCCGGAAATTGACAATCAACATATGATTTGGATGTTCCATCGTCCCGGACTGCCCCGTTGACCAACACGAGATCACCAACCTTCATCCCGCTTTTCAGACATCCGCAGCTTCCGATACGGACCATATGCTTCACACCAAGAAGTGCAAGCTCCTCTATCGCAATTGCAGTTGACGGGCCTCCGATTCCTGTCGAGCAGACAATTACTCTAATTCCCTTATAATCACCGATTACAGACCGGTATTCACGGTTTTCTGCTAAAAATGATACATCCGATAAATGCCTTGCAATCCGATCAACTCTTCCCGGATCACCCGGCAATATCGCCGCCTGTGCGGTAAGCTGCTCCGGCAACTGTGTATGTGGCATTTTTCTTTCGGTCATTCTTTCATTCCTGCCTTTTCGCATGATGCAATAATTCTATCACTTTAACAGATTATAAGTCAACTTTCTTGTAACAAGTTCTTTTATCGGGTATACTTTTTATAGTTTGTAGCCATTCACAGCCAAGGTCATTTTCATCATATCAATGAATCTTGCCTGCATGAATGACATGATTTCTGAACATAAAATACACATACAAAAAACGAGGTGATTCATCCTATGAAAGATCTATTATTAGTCATTGACATGCAAAATGTCTATTTATCAGATCAGCCGTGGGCTTGCGAAGGAATTGATTCTGTTTGTAATCATATTGCGGAATTATTGGATTCTCGTAAATGCGATCCGGTTTTCACGCTATTTGTTCCACCGGAAGCTCCCGTTGGTGTATGGAAAGATTACAATCGCGAATACGCAGACATCAACTCCAATCCATGGATGAGCGAGCCAATCGAGACATTCAAAAAATATCACAACACCTATCCTGTATACACGAAGCAGGTTTATTCCTGTTACAACGATGCAAAGCTGAAAGAGGCACTCTGTAAGTTTGACCGCGTTGTCATCACAGGCGTTGTTGCTGAATGCTGTGTCCTGTCAACCGTGTGCGGTGCAATTGATGCCGGACAGAAAGTCCTGTATCTGACGGATGCGGTTGCAGGTCTGTCGAAAGAAGTTGCAAAGCAGACAGCGGATGTGCTTTCAAATTTTTCTCCGATGCATCTGCTTACCATGACCACAAAAGAATATTTGGAACTTGGACTTGACAATTAGTTTGAAATTGTCAATAATATCAAAAGAACTTTTGTACACGCCGTAGGCAGGATATTCTATGAGGGGGAGCGCCCTGATAGAATGTATAAAAGGAGCATGCGAGGGAGCCCGTGTTCCGGGTTGAGAGGATACCAGCAGTATCGACCGCCACAATACAAACCGTTGTATGTGGGTGTCTCCTTTTGGTACACGAAAGTTCTTTTTTTGTTCTGAAAGTTCCCCTCATACAGCAGAAAAGAGGAATGATATGAACACAAAAAAGAACCTGACAAAATTTGTTTTTCTCGCCATGATGGTAGCGCTCGGAGTAGTCATCTCCCCCATCCTTCGCGTAGAGGGTATGTGTCCGATGGCTCACTTTATCAATGTCACCTGCGCTGTACTCATGGGACCGTGGTATGCTCTTGCCTGTGCACTGATGATTGGTATATTGCGTATGGCTTTCATGGGTATTCCGCCGCTCGCTTTAACCGGTGCGATTTTCGGAGCATTTCTCTCCGGTATACTCTATCGCATCAGCAAGGGAAGTATCCTCGCTGCATTTGCAGGTGAAGTCATCGGAACCGGAATTATCGGTGCAATCGTATCTTACCCCGTTATGACCTTTATCTGGGGTCGTTCTGATTTAACATGGTTTTTCTATGTTCCTTCCTTTATCGGTGGAACACTCATCGGCGGAAGCATTGCATTTGTATTCTTAAAGCAGCTTCAGCGAGCAAAGCTTTTATCAAAATTTCAGGACACGCTCGGAACTACTGTTCATGCAGTAAAAAAACAGGAAGCGACTGCTTCTTAAGGAGATATTATGCTGATTCATTGTATTACCAGTCCAATTGCAATCAATGACTGCGCCAATGCTGTTTTAGCACTTGGACACCAGCCGATTATGGCTGAGCATCCGCTTGAAGTTGCCGATATCACGCGCTCGGCTGCTGCTTTATCCGTCAGCCTTGCCAATATCACAGATGCACGCGCCAAATCCATGATGCTATCCGGTGCCGCAGCATTGGAAAAAGGAATTCCAAGCGTGATTGACCTTGTCGGTATCACCTGCAGTTCTTATCGTAAAACATTAGCCGATGAATTTGTAAATCATTATCACCCAACGGTCATCAAGGGCAATATATCTGAAATCAAATCCTTTATAGGCTGTCCGTCCAATGCAATTGGAATTGATGCAGGAGTGTCAGACCAACTGCATGCGGAGGATGATGAACAATTACTGCGGACTGCACTACTTTTTCAACAGTCCGCAAAGAAATATCACACGGTATTACTTGCGACCGGCGCAATTGATCTGATTGTAGATGAAACACATGCATATGCAATCTCAAATGGTTCCCCTGTGATGTCAAAAATTACCGGAACCGGTTGTATTCTTACATGTATGCTTGCAGCATGCTTAAGTGAAACGCCGGATACTCCGCTGGAAGCAGCAAAAAAAGCAGCCTTGCTTCTTGGCATCAGTGGCGAGCTTGCAGATTCCTCTCACGGGCTTGGAACCTATCATATTGATTTATTGAATCAGCTTTCTTTGCTTACAGAATCGACAATCCTTACCAATCAAAAAATCCGACAGTTGCTCTGATGCACTGTCGGATTTTTTTAACACTTCATATAGCCGGACATCATACATCCTCCTGCTGCTCCGGTTTGTAATACTTCTGAAAGATTCTCCGGCGTGATTCCTCCGATTCCGTATACGGGAATATCTACCGCATTTACTACATCCTTCAGGTAATCCAATCCTTTTCCCGGAAGTCCTTTTTTACAATCCGTCTCATAGATGTTGCCCGCAAACACATAGGTCGCACCCAGCTTTTTTGCAAGATGTGCATCATCTACCGAATGAACGGATGTGCCAATCCGGACAAGCGTTTCTTTTGCCAACAGCCAGGTCGCATCCTCAGCTTCCACCAGCTTTTGCAATTTCTTTAGCGGTAGATGAATCGCATGATGCTTTAATTCAATGACCGCTTCGACATATTGATGCAACACAAGTGGTGTTCCCTGCTCATCGCATATCTTTTGAACCTTCTTGGCCAAGTCAATGTATACATCCACCGGCAAATCCTTTTCACGAAGCACAAGCATCTGTGGGTGTAAGGCTGAAATTTTTTCAATTTGTTCGAAATATCGTTTGGGATCACACAATGACCGATTGGTTACTGCTATCATTTTTTCGTGTTTCATTCTCTTACCAACCACTCTTTTGCCTTCTCAAAATCATTTATAAAAGTGTATGCAAACGGAGCCGACTGTAACTGTCGCTTGATTTTATAACGATTTTTTAAATTCAAACCAACAAATACAACTCTTGTGAGTCGTTTTTCTCCATTCAAAAGCTTATCTGTTATTGCTGCAATCAGCTTCTCATCCACTTCTGTCTCGTCAAGATTAATCGCCATCAGTGAAGGAACGGAAGGCCGTTTGAATTCAAGATAGTCTTTCTCCAGCTTTTCAATTGCCAGATTACTATGACCATATATCGCATCCAGATGCTCAAACCATATTTCTCCGCCTCCGAAAAACATGGTAAAGGATTTCTTCGTTAATCCAATCGGTTCTTTTTGGGTTCTCATGTCAAAATTCCTCTTTTATTGTATCCCTATACAATAAGGACTTCCTACACGCATCCGTGCACAAGAAGTCCTCATTCATTCACTCTTTCGAGTCTGTATTTCATTTAATTTTCAGAACTGCTTCTTTCCTTTTCACATATGAAGCAGACTTTACAATTCTATGAATGCCGCAGACAGTATCCTAGCACTTTCCTGCCTTGTGAGCTTCCTCGATAGAAACTGCAACTGCAACCGTAGCACCTACCATCGGATTGTTACCCATTCCGATCAGACCCATCATCTCAACATGAGCGGGAACTGATGAAGAGCCGGCAAACTGTGCATCTGAGTGCATACGACCTAATGTATCGGTCATACCGTAAGAAGCCGGACCTGCAGCCATGTTATCGGGATGAAGAGTACGACCTGTACCACCGCCTGATGCTACTGAGAAGTACTTCTTACCCTGCTCTACGCACTCCTTCTTGTAGGTTCCTGCAACAGGATGCTGGAAACGGGTAGGGTTGGTAGAGTTACCGGTGATAGATACACCAACATTCTCTAAGTGCATAATCGCAACACCTTCCTGAACATCGTCAGCGCCGTAGCACTTAACAGTTGCACGAAGTCCATCTGAGTATGCTTTCTCGTATACAACATTCACCTTTGCCTCTTTGTAGTCATACTTTGTCTCAACGAATGTAAATCCATTGATACGAGAGATAATCTGAGCAGCGTCTTTTCCTAAACCGTTAAGGATAACGCGAAGCGGTTTCTGACGAACCTTATTTGCTTTCTCGGCGATACCGATAGCACCCTCAGCTGCTGCGAATGACTCATGTCCTGCTAAGAAGCAGAAGCACTCGGTCTCTTCCTCAAGAAGCATCTTTCCTAAGTTACCATGTCCAAGACCAACCTTACGATGATCAGCTACTGAACCGGGGATACAGAAAGCCTGAAGTCCCTCACCGATAGCTGCTGCTGCGTCAGCCGCACGAACGGCACCCTTCTTGATTGCAATTGCTGCACCTACGGTGTATGCCCAGCATGCATTCTCAAAACAGATGGGCTGAATTTTCTTAACCTGCTCGTATACATCAAGACCAGCGTCCTTGGTAATCTTCTCTGCTTCTTCAATTGAGCTGATACCATAGCTGTTGAGTACAGCGTTAATCTGGTCAATTCTTCTTTCATATGATTCAAATAATGCCATTGTAATTGTTCCTCCTTCTATAATGTCTTTCGATTACTCGCATCTGGGATCGATAATCTTAACTGCATCCTGTACGCGACCGTACTGGCCCTTTGCCTTCTCCCATGCAGTGTTCGGATCATCACCCTTCTTGATGAAGTCAGTCATCTTTCCAAGAGAAACGAACTGATATCC
>JAQXMB010000155.1 GCA_029012425.1 bacterium
CTTAGCCCAAACCTCAGAAAGAGCAAATTCACATCCGCGCTCCTCACAGAAGTTTTTGATAAACTCATACTCGGCTTCCGTATCAGTGATAAAAGAGTTCAAGGTTACAACGATCGGCACATGATATTTCTGAAGATTCTCAATGTGTTTTTCCAGATTGCAGATGCCCTTTGCAAGTGCATCAAGATTCTCCTCGGACAACTGATCCTTCGGAACGCCACCATTGTATTTTAACGCGCGAACAGTAGCAACCAGAACAACGGCATCCGGTTTTAAGTCAGCCATCCGGCATTTGATATCAAAGAACTTTTCTGCACCAAGATCTGCACCAAACCCAGCCTCAGTAATTACAATGTCTGCGAGCTTTAATGCAGTTTTTGTTGCCCGAACGCTGTTACATCCGTGTGCGATATTTGCGAAAGGCCCACCGTGAACAATCGCACCGGTATGTGTCAGAGTCTGAATCAGGTTGGGCTTTAATGCATCTTTAAGGAGCGCCGCCATGGCACCGACTGCACCGAGCATTCCGGCGGTAACAGGGTTTCCGTCATAATCGTATGCAACAATAATCTTTGCAAGACGAGCCTTCAAGTCCTCCATATCCTCTGCCAGACAAAGGATTGCCATAATTTCTGTAGCAACAGTGATAACAAAATGATCCTCGCGAACGAAACCGTCTGCCTTGGAACCAAGTCCGACAACGATGTTGCGGAGTGCACGGTCATTCATATCAAGACAGCGTTTCCATACAATCTGGCGCGTGTCGATATTGAGCTCATTGCCCTGGTGAATGTGATTGTCAAGCAAAGCTGCAAGCAAGTTATTCGCAGAAGTAATGGCGTGGAAATCGCCGGTAAAGTGAAGGTTTAAGTCCTCCATGGGAACAACCTGTGCATATCCGCCACCTGCGGCACCGCCTTTGATTCCGAAGCAAGGTCCAAGTGAGGGCTCACGAAGTGCAAGCAACGCTTTTTTCCCCATATGCCCAAGTGCCTGACCAAGACCAACGCTTGTGGTAGTCTTTCCTTCTCCGGCAGGCGTGGGGTTAATCGCTGTTACAAGAACGAGCTTGCCATCCTTATTTTCCTTGGCGCGCGAGAGCAGTTCATCGGAGAGCTTCGCTTTATATTTTCCATAAAATTCCAAATCGTCTTCACTGATATCGTAGGCGGCTGCAACCTTACGAATGTGAATCATTTCTGCGTCCTGTGCAATTTGAATATCCGTCTTCATATCCCTGATCCTTCCTTAAAATATTTTTTCTTATGATTCTGACTGTGCATCTGCCAACCGGTAGAAAGAAACAAAAAAAGCAGCCTTTCCGATACGAAAAGCTGCCCAGACGGTCGGCAATAACATTAATTGTACAGCCACACTGTGTCAATTCACATATTCCGTCAGCGACTGTACATATAACAAGTATCATATTTGAAACAGATATGTCAAGTGCAAGAAGAAAAAAGCTTAAAAAGATAATACAATGTTATTATACCAGTATCAGAGCCGTGCAGGAAAAACCGATATCCATATAAATGATTCATATGCGGGGACTGTTGTGGTACAATAGTTACGGTTGTAGATGCTTGCATAAATTTGATTCATATATGCAGTGATCAGTTGAAAAGAAAGGGCGATGATATGATAGAACATAAAAACCGGTTGATTGACCGATTTATGATTGAAAAAGAGCGCTCCGACAGAGCAGGAGTGTATGCATATACCCAAAGAACCATGGCTTATAATTCAAATAAAATTGAAGGAAGTACGCTGACACCGGAACAGACAGCATACCTATTTGATAACGGGACATTACCTCGGGATGGAAGACATTATCGGATGAAGGATGTTGAGGAAATGAACGGTCATTTCAAGATGTTTAACTGTATGTTAGATACATTGAATGAGAAATTGACAGAAGATCTTATCAAACGATTTCATTATGAACTAAAATGCGGAGTATTTGAAGATCGGGCAAATGGATATGCAATCGGTGCTTATAAAGAGAGACCAAACATGATTGGAATGTATAAGACGGTACATCCAAACCGGGTTGCAGAAGAAATGGGGATTTTATTAGACTGGTATGAAAAACAGGAAAAAGATCTGAGTACCTTGGCAGAATTCCATGCAAGATATGAGATGATTCACCCTTTTCAGGATGGAAATGGAAGAACCGGAAGAATGATTCTTTTTAGGGAGGCTCTTAAATATCCTGAACGAAAGGCGTTTATCATTTTGGATGACAATAAAGAAAGTTATATGGAAGGGCTGAAGGAATATCGGGATAATCAAAAGACAGAAAAACTGGTCGCACTAATGAAGAAGGAAATAGATGATTACGATTTACAATGTCGCTGTTACCTTGAAGCTTGAAGCATGAAGCTTGAAGCTTGAAGCTTGAAGCTTGAAAAATGCTGTCCGGAAAATGACACCTCAAAAATTATAACCTTTCATTATCGAAACAAGCACAAGTTAAGGAGGAACGAAAATGAAAGGTTATTTTGTTGATGGCGGTTACATGGGTTATGTGGATGGAACTTATATGTTATTTGCAGGGGAAGAGGAATATTTCGAGTACATTTCTGAAAAATAATTAAGGCGGTTGAAATTCTATATTCGGTGTGTCATAATTACTCGTAGTAACAGTTTAGAGCATGGAAGCGTAAATGTTATGCATAGCTTTAAACTGTTATACTTTGTGTAACGAGGTTGAATCAATGAGAGAAAAAATCGTTCTGATTGACGGGCACAGTATACTCAACAGAGCTTTCTACGGTCTGCCCGATCTGACCAATTCCAAGGGAATGCATACGAATGCCGTATACGGCTTTTTGAATATTATGTTCAAGATACTTGAAGAGGAACAGCCGCAGTATCTGACGGTTGCTTTTGATGTGAGCGCGCCGACTTTTCGCCATGAAATGTTTGACGCTTATAAAGGTACGCGTAAACCGATGTTACCGGAGTTGCGCGAGCAGGTGCCGTTAATGAAGCAGATGCTACAGGCGATGGGTGTGACCATTGTTGAGAAAGCCGGGTTAGAGGCTGACGATCTGCTTGGAACGATTGCATACATGGCGCAGGATCAGGGGCTTGATGTCTCGGTAGTTTCCGGGGATCGTGATTTGCTCCAGCTTGCGACCGGGCAGATTAAGATTCGTATTCCAAAGACCAAGCGTTCCGGTACGGAAATAGAGGATTATTATGCAGTCGATGTGCAAGAGAAATACCTTGTGACACCGAGAGAATTTATTGATGTAAAAGCATTGATGGGTGATAGTTCGGATAATATTCCCGGAGTTGCGGGAATCGGCGAGAAGGGGGCCACCAAGCTGATCGCAGAATATCACAGTATAGAAAATGCATATGAGCATATTGAAGAGATTAAGCAGGCGCGCGTGCGGGAAGCATTGCGAGCCCATTACGACATGGCACAGATGAGTAAGGTGCTTGCAACAATCAAGTTGGATTGTGAGATTGACTACTCGCTGGAACAGGCGAGACTGAATAGCCTGTATACACCGGAGGCATATGTATTATGCAGAGAATTAGAGTTTAAGAACTTCTTGCAGCGCTTTGAAGCACCCGGGGAGATCGCAAAGGATGCGCCCGGCGAGCTCGTTATCATGAAAGAAATATCTGAGATGAAACAGCTGCTTGATGAGTGTGATAATCGGAAAGATTCCGCTTATCCGGTACTGAAATTAATCACAGATAAGAATCAGCTTTCTGGAATCGCACTGTGCATGGGAACAGACAAAGTATTTTATGCGCCGGTCAGCGAATCGATTTCTGCGAATGAACTGCTTGACATGATCCGAGGCTGTGTAGAAAATGGCATGCATTTTGTGGCGATGGATTTAAAACACCAGATGAAGCTTCTTTATCCGGAAGGACTTGTACCTGAAAAAAGAGAGCAGTTTGATGACATCAAGCTGATGGCGTATCTTTTGAATCCGTTAAAGAGTGAATATGTATATGAAGATATTGCCAAGGATTTTCTGAATCGAATGCTTCCGTCAAAAACGGAGTTGTTAGGGAAACAAGAACTGGCACAGGCGTTGGCTGACGATCGTAATGCAGATACGGCAGGCCAGTATTTATACAACCTTATGACTACGATTTTACAGGCGCGGGAGGTTTTGCTAAGTGAACTGGAAGCACAGGGCATGAAGACGCTCTATGAGACGATAGAGCGGCCGTTGTTGTTTGTGCTTGCTGATATGGAACTTGCCGGTATTGTGACTGACAAGGCTGCGCTCAAGGCATATGCAGATGAGCTTGCTGTAAAAATTGAAAAGCTTGAGCAGGAGATTTATGAGGGTGCCGGAGAACCGTTCAATATCAATTCTCCGAAGCAGCTTGGTGTGATTCTGTTTGAGAAGCTTCACATGCCCTATGGGAAAAAAACAAAAACCGGATATTCAACAGCAGCAGATGTACTTGATAAGCTCGCACCGGAATATCCGTTTGTGGCAAAAATATTAGAGTATCGTCAGCTGACAAAATTAAAATCCACCTATGCGGATGGATTGACCGGCTATATCAATGAGGCAGATGGAAGGATTCATTCGAACTTCCATCAGACCATTACCGCGACGGGAAGAATCAGCAGTACAGAACCGAATTTGCAGAATATTCCGATTCGCATGGAGCTTGGAAGACTGATTCGTAAGGTTTTCTTGCCTGAAGAGGGATACATTTTTACAGATGCCGATTATTCACAGATTGAGCTTCGCGTGCTGGCGCATATGTCATCCGATCAGACGCTGATTGATGCATATCGGCAGGCGCAGGATATTCACAGAATCACTGCATCACAGGTATTTCATGTCCCCTTTGATGAGGTGACAAGCCTTCAGCGACGCAATGCGAAGGCAGTTAATTTTGGCATTGTATATGGTATCAGTTCGTTTGGTCTGAGTGAGGATTTGTCAATCACCAGACAGGAGGCAGCTGAGTATATTAAGCAGTATTTTGAGACATATCCGAAAATCAAAGGATTTCTGGATCAGACCGTCGAGGATGCGAAAGCAACCGGTTATTCAACGACCTTGTTTGGCAGGCGGCGTCCCGTTCCGGAGCTTAGCTCAAGCAATTTCATGCAGCGCTCCTTTGGTGAGCGAATTGCCATGAACTCACCGATTCAGGGTACGGCAGCAGATATTATTAAAATTGCAATGATAAAAGTTCATGACCGGCTGAGAGAGGAAGGACTATGTTCAAAGCTGATTCTGCAGGTGCATGATGAATTATTGATAGAGACAAAGCTCGAAGAACAGGAGCAGGTGGCAACAATTTTGCAGGAAGAAATGACCCGTGCTGCAGACCTTGCGGTTGCTCTTGAAATCGATATGCATACCGGAAACAACTGGTATGAGGCAAAATAGATAAAAGAGGCGTAGACCATGAAGTTTATCGGATTGACGGGAGGCGTCGGTGCCGGGAAGACAACGGTACTAAAAGCGATGGAGCAGTTGTTTCGTGTGCGGATTCTCATTGCAGATGAAATTGCACATGAACTGATGGAACCGGGTACAGACTGCTATGAACAATTAAAGAGATGTTTTGGTGAATTGGATATCTGGAATATGGATGGCTCCTTCAATCGGATGAAGCTTGCGGCAGTTATTTTTTCTGACGAGCATAGACGAGAAGCACTTGAGAAAATCGTTCATCCGGCAGTCAAGGCATATATACTTGAAGAGGTCGAAAAAGAACGCGCGCGGGGTGAGGTATCATTCGTGATTCTTGAGGCGGCGCTTCTGATTGAAGACCATTATGATGCGATTTGTGATGAGCTGTGGTATGTATATACAGATGCCAATACGAGAAAACATAGACTCATGACAGACCGGGGGTATAGTGAGGAGAAGGTGGAGCAGATTTTTGCTTCACAGTTGTCAGATGAGACTTATCGCAAATATTGTGTCAGAGTCATTGATAACAATGGAGACGAAGAGAGTGTCTTAGAACAAATAAAGGCAATGGATACAATGTGAGGAGAAGCGCATGGATACACAGGAGTTTAATGGAAAAAAACTTGTTTTCGGATTGGATATCGGAACACGCAATGTAGTTGGAACGGTTGGTTACCGAGATGGCGAGGACTCATTTACAGTCATTGCCCAGTACATGAAACAGCATGATACACGCTCAATGCTGGATGGACAGATTCATGATATTGGAAAGGTCGCAAAGACGATTCAGCATGTAAAGGCGAAGCTGGAAGAACAGTTGGAACAACCGCTATATGAAGTGTGTATCGCGGCCGCAGGCCGTGTGCTTCGTACCGTAACGACACATGTGGAGTATGAGTATCCGGAAGAGACGATTGTTACCGATGAGATGATTCATACGCTCGATTTGCTTGGCGTTGATCAGGCGCATGGAATTTTGCGCGATCAGAATGATACCAAATACCGTTTTTACTGTGTCGGTTATTCGGTGGTTAAGTACTATATCAATGATGAAGTGTTCTCAAATATTGCCGGACACAAGGCAGAGACAATTGCGGAAGATGTGATTGTAACCTTCCTTCCGGAGGATGTTATTGATGGGTTGTATGCGGCGGTTTCAATGGCTGACTTGGAGGTTGCAAACCTTACACTCGAGCCGATTGCAGCGATCAATGTTGCAATTCCGGAGCATTTTCGAATGCTGAATATCGCGCTTGTCGATGTGGGAGCCGGTACATCCGATATTTGTATTACCAGAGACGGAAGTATTATCGCATACGGCATGATTCCCTATGCGGGCGATGAATTGACAGAGGTTTTGGTGCAGCATTATCTCGTTGATTTTAAGATGGCAGAGCATATTAAGCTTGCCTCTACGACGGATGAGGAAATTGAATTTGAGGATATTATGAGTATTACCCATACCATCCGCGCGGAGGAGGTGTGGGAGTTACTTCGTCCTGTCGTTGATAAGATGGCAAAAGAAATCGCAGCAAAGATTATTGCGCTCAACGGCGAAAAATCTGTCAGTGCAACTTTTGTTGTAGGCGGTGGCGGTAAGGTGCACGGTTTTACGGAAAAACTGGCGGAGGAGCTTGGCATTGTTCCGGAGCGTGTGGCGCTTCGCGGTGAGGAAGTATTAAAGGCGATCAATTTCCTTCAGGGAGATATCGAGAAGGATCCGTTAATTGTAACACCGGTTGGTATCTGCCTGAATTATTATGATCAGAAAAACAATTTCATTATGGTTCGCTTTAATGGCGAGCGAATCAAGTTGTATGATAACAATAAGCTCACAATCGTGGATGCCGCACTTCAGGCCGGTTTCCCGAATGAAGAATTATTCCCCAGAAGAGGACAGGCAATCAACTTTACCGTAAATGGAAAGGCGCGTATGATTCGCGGAGAAGCAGGAGAGTCTTCGGTTGTTACGATGAATGGCAAAGAGGTTAATATCAACACACCGATTGAACCGAACTGTGAAATCGTAATCATTCCGTCTACAGTCGGCGGAGATGCCGAATATACGATTGAAGGCTTAGAGGAATACACTTCATCGACAATTGTATTTGAGGTAAATCATCGCATGGTGACCTGCCCGAGATTTGTTCTTGTAAATGGCAGATTAGAGCCTCCCACCTATAAAATTTGTGATGGAGATCAGATAAATGTGTGTAACTATTATACAGTTGCGCAGCTGGCTGAGTTTATGGATGTCGAGATTGATATGGAAAAAGAGATTCTCGTCAACAACCGCGAAGAAAATATGGATGCCCAGATTTATGAGAATTTTAGCGTAGACTGGACGGTATTATCTTATCGTACAGCCAGAGAGGATGTTGCGGAGAGTGCCCGGACTGTGGAAGAAACGGCAGAAGAACAAGAGGAACAGACAAGAGAGCAGGAAGAAGAACAGACAGAAGAAGTAAAGGAAACTGACGAACAGGAAGAAGTTGTGAAAGAGGCAGAGCCGATAGATCTTTCTGTATTTGTAAATGGCGATATTATCGTATTACACGGCAAACCGGAGTATATCTTTATCGATATTTTTGATTATATTGATTTTGATTTGTCAGATTCGAGCGGCAGAGGAATTATTACAACAATAAATAATGTCAATGCATTCTATACACAGGCTTTAAGTGAGGGTGATGAGATTGTCGTGCGTTGGGATGAGTAGTAAGAGGTAGTAAGTTTATGAGGATGTGTAGTATTGCCAGTGGAAGTAGTGGCAATTGTATTTTTGCGGGATCTGATAACAGTCATATTTTGATTGATGCCGGAATCAGCGGAAAGCGAATACAAAACGGTTTAGAGGAACTTGGAATTAAGCCGCAGGAGCTTGAGGGTATTTTTATTACGCACGAGCATATGGATCACATACAGGGTATCGGGGTCATGTCCAGACGATTTTCGGTTCCGATTTATGCGACAGAAAAAACGATTGCAGCAATCAAAAGGAATACCACAGTTGGAACGATAGATGAGGACCTGTTTCAAGTGATTTGTCCGGATCAGCCGTTAACGATAGGTGATTTGACCGTTGAACCAATTCATGTGTCACATGACGCAGTCGATCCTGTTATGTATAAAATACAAAATAATGATCGTTCCATGGCGGTTGTGACAGACCTTGGAACCTATGATAATTATTTGATAGACAAACTGAAGGGGATTCATGTATTATTGTTAGAAGCGAATCACGATGTGCGTATGCTGGAGATGGGAACCTATCCGTATCCGTTAAAGCAACGCATATTAAGTGACCGGGGACATTTGTCAAATGAGACATCCGGCAGACTTCTCTGTGAGGTTTTGCATGACCGGTTCCATACAGTGATGCTTGGGCATTTGTCCAAGGAGAACAATTACGAAAGGCTTGCCTATGAGACGGTGCGGCTTGAGATTACTCTGGGGGATACCCCTTATTCAGGATCGGATTTTCCGTTGCATGTCGCTCGAAGAGATGAGCCTTCGGAGTGCATTTATTTTTAGAAAAGATGAAACAGTGAGGAAATGAAAAATGGAAAAAATCAACAACAAAACAATTATCACCGTGCTCGGACATGATACAGTAGGTATTATTGCAAAAGTATGTACATATCTTGCTGATAATGACATCAATGTTTTGGATATTTCGCAGACCATCGTCTCTGGTTATTTCAATATGATGATGATTGTTGATATGGAGCATTCAAAGGTTCCTTTTTCAGAGTGTGCAGAATCACTTGATAAGATTGGTGAGGAGCTTGGCGTTGCAATCAAATGTCAGAAGGAAGAAATCTTCGAAAAGATGCATCGCATCTAGTAATTTGCAGTGAAAAAGGAGAGCAGACATGATTAATATCTGGGAGGTCGAAGAGACCAATAAAATGATCGAGCAGGAAAATCTTGATGTGCGTACAATTACGCTCGGCATCAGTTTGATGGACTGTATTGATTCTGATTTAGACCGTTTAACTCAAAAAATATATCATAAGATTACAACCACTGCAAAAAACCTTGTTGCGGTTGGAGAAGAGATTGAAAAAGAGTACTGTATTCCGATTGTAAATAAGCGTATTTCCGTTACTCCGATTGCACTTGTCGGTTCATCAGCCTGCAAGACATCGGAGGATTTTGTGACTATCGCAAGGACGCTGGATCGCGCTGCAAAAGAAGTCGGTGTAAATTTCCTGGGCGGTTATTCTGCATTAGTATCAAAGGGAATGACACCCGGCGATGAGCTTTTGATCCGTTCGATTCCGCAGGCACTGGCACAGACAGATCTTGTCTGCAGTTCTGTTAATGTCGGCTCAACGAAGACCGGTATCAATATGGATGCCGTTCGTCTGATGGGTGAGATGATTAACGAGACGGCACTTGCATCGGCTGACCGCGAGGTTAACGGTTGTGCAAAATTAGTGGTATTTTGTAATGCGCCGGATGACAACCCGTTTATGGCGGGAGCATTCCATGGTGTGACCGAGGCGGATGCAATTATTAATGTGGGTGTCAGTGGTCCCGGTGTGATGCGTACCGCACTCACAAAAGTACGCGGTGAGAACTTTGAGATTCTCTGCGAGACAATCAAAAAGACGGCTTTTAAGATAACCCGTGTCGGACAGCTGGTTGCACAGGAGGCTTCCAAACGCCTGGGTATTCCGTTTGGAATTATTGATCTTTCCCTTGCACCGACACCTGCAATTGGTGATAGTGTAGCAGATATTCTTGAGGAAATTGGCTTAGAATATGCAGGTGCGCCCGGAACAACAGCGGCGCTTGCACTTCTCAATGATCAGGTGAAAAAGGGTGGTGTTATGGCATCGTCCTATGTTGGCGGTTTGAGTGGAGCATTCATTCCTGTCAGTGAAGATCAGGGTATGATCAAGGCTGCCGAGGCCGGTGCATTAACGCTTGAAAAATTGGAGGCAATGACTTGTGTGTGCTCGGTAGGGCTTGATATGATTGCGATTCCCGGAGATACGAAATCTTCAACGATTTCGGGTATCATTGCAGATGAGATGGCAATTGGAATGGTTAACCAGAAGACAACCGCAGCAAGACTGATTCCCTGTCCCGGCAAGAAGGTCGGAGATACGGTGGAATTCGGTGGCTTGCTTGGATATGCACCGGTGATGCCGGTCAATCCGTATGGCTGTGAAGCATTTGTAAATCGAACCGGAAGAATCCCGGCACCGATTCACAGCTTTAAAAATTAGTAGTATTCGTGTGATTACACGGACAACATATATTAATCTACATAGGAGGCTTTTATGAAGATCGAATCACTGAGTAGCAAGTTAACAGAGAATTCCTATCCCGGAAGAGGAATCGTCATTGGAAAATCTGCAGACGGGAAATATGCGGTTACGGCATATTTTATTATGGGAAGAAGCGTAAACAGCAGAAACCGTGTGTTTGTTGAGGACGGAGAGGGAATCCGCACACAGGCGTTTGACCCGTCAAAGCTGAGTGATCCGAGTCTTATTATATACGCACCGGTTCGTGTACTTGGAAATAAGACAATTGTAACCAACGGTGATCAGACTGACACGGTTTATGAGCTGATGGACAAGCAGCAGACCTTTGAGCAGTCACTCCGCACCAGAGAGTTTGAGCCGGATGGCCCGAATTACACACCTCGTATTTCAGGTGTGATGCATATTGAGAATGGGACCTATAATTATGCAATGTCTATTTTAAAGAGTAACAATGGAGACCCGGATTCCTGCAATCGTTACACATTTGCATACGAAAATCCGAAGGCAGGAGAGGGCCGTTTCATCCACACCTATATGAGTGACGGCGATCCGCTTCCCAGTTTTGAGGGCGAGCCGGAATGGGTAAAGATCGAGGGAGATATCGACAGCTTTACCAACATGATCTGGGAGAATTTGAACGAGGACAATAAGGTGTCTCTTTTCGTAAGATATATTGATATTGAAACAGGCAAATATGAGACGCGAATTGTAAATAAAAACCAATAAGGAGAAAAATCATGAACGAACTGGAATTAAAATACGGCTGTAACCCGAATCAGAAGCCTTCCCGCATTTATATGGAGGATGGAGCAGACCTGCCGATTACCGTATTGAATGGAAAACCCGGATATATCAATTTTCTGGATGCATTTAACGGCTGGCAGCTTGTCAAGGAGTTAAAGAAGGCGACCGGACTGGCAGCAGCGACTTCTTTCAAGCACGTGTCACCTGCAGGAGCTGCAGTCGGTCAGCCCTTGAGTGACGTGGAGCGCAAGATTTACTGGGTGGATGATATGGATATCGAGTTTACTCCGCTCGCAAACGCTTATGCCAGAGCAAGAGGTGCAGACCGTATGTCTTCTTTCGGAGATTTTATTGCGCTGTCTGACGTGTGTGATGTGGCGACTGCCAGCATCATCAAGCGTGAGGTATCGGACGGTGTGATCGCACCTGGCTATGAGCCGGAGGCCTTAGAGATCTTAAAGGCAAAGAAAAAAGGCAATTACAACGTCATCCAGATCGACGAGAATTATGTGCCGAAGGCACTGGAGCGCAAAGAAGTTTATGGCATTACCTTTGAGCAGGGCAGAAACGAACTGGTCATCGACGATGACTTTTTCGCGAATATTGTGACGGAGAACAAGGAACTGCC
>JAQXMB010000156.1 GCA_029012425.1 bacterium
ACATAACAACCACGCTTCCTTACTCTTGGGAATTTTTGTAAGCGTCAGCGGCCACATATGGGTGCGAATGATTTCCATCTCATCCTCTCCGATGTGGAAATAGCGTTTTGCATTATCACAAGAACGGTCCGCGTGATGATAGCCATGCCATCTGTGCGTCGTATCTTTCTCATGCCAGTCATACAGATAAAAATCATGTAAAAAGGCTGTTCTCACAATTTTTTCCTCATCCAGTCCCAGCTTCCACCGGCGGTTTACAAGAAAACAATTTAGTGCCACACGCTCTGAATGATCATAGGTCGTCACAGAGCCATGATGGATATAATCTTTCATCTGCTGTGTCTTCAAATGCCTGCGATAGCGCTCCATCAATTTATCATACGCTTTCTGTTCTGCTCTGGTCGGTTTCATAAATACCTCTTTTTCTTGTTTTTACCGTGAATAGTGTACCTTAATCACATGTATTTTTCAATTCTACTTCTTATATTTTTCCAATATTCTTTAAAAGTATGTAACCATTCCTTCTCTGCATGATTTTTTTCATCGTAAAATCCATCATTCGCATTTCTATCGTAGTATCAGATGAAAACATTTCACAAACTTTGAGTCTCAGTCAGAGATTGTTTGCTCACTGAGGCAAATACATGCTTCTTATCGATGCAGGAAGCTTATCCGGCTGAGCAAAAACAAGTATTTCATGTATTTGCAGAAACTATTGTTGTGTTATCGCATTAAGAATATGGTGAGCGACCTCAGATTTACTCATAAGCGGTAATTCCTGTACACTGTTGTCTCGAATCAGTGTCACAATATTGGTATCGACGCCAAAGCCTGCCCCCTCGGTGCGAAGACTGTTTGCCACAATCAGATCCATATGCTTTTTTTCCAGT
Organism: bacterium; assembly: GCA_029012425.1. GTDB lineage: Bacteria > Bacillota > Clostridia > Lachnospirales > Lachnospiraceae > W0P33-017. The sequence goes on from JAQXMB010000156.1 coordinate 891, forward strand.
TTTTTCTTTGAGTTCTCAAGCAAATTTTCTGTCTCCATGGAAAAGCCGCACAAAAACTGGTCTGCGCGTTTCCTTGCCCCGACCGTTCCGATAATATCTGTGGTGCGCTCAAGCGCAAGTGTCAATGCGTCATCTTTTTTCTTAAGCTTCTCCGGCGCGCTCTGCTTCGGACGATAGTCTGCGACAGCCGCAGACATGATAATGATATCCTGTGCATCAAATCGTTCATCCACAGCTTCAAACATTTCCTGTGCACTTTCAACCGCTACCACCTCCACTCCAATCGGCGGGGTAAGCACTGTCTGTCCGCTGACAAGAACGACTTCTGCTCCGCGAAGCATCGCTGCATGCGCAAGCGCGTATCCCATCTTACCGGTGGAATGATTGGTTAAAAACCGCACCGGATCTAACGCCTCTCTCGTGGCACCGGCTGTCACCAGCACTCGTTTTCCAATCAAATCTTTTTCACACGCAATCACCCGCTCGATGTGCGCAAAAAGCAGCTCCGGCTCGGGCATCTTTCCGGTGCCTGTATCACCACATGCGAGATATCCACATGCCGGAGCAATGATTTGCATGCCGTAGTTTTCCAGTTTTTTCAGGTTATCCTGCACAATCGGATTCTCATACATCGCCGTATTCATTGCCGGTGAAATCAGAATCGGTGCTTTGCAGGCAAGCAGTGTGGTTGTGAGCATATCGTCTGCGATTCCGCAGGCGAGCTTGCCGATGACATTGGCACTCGCCGGCGCAACAAGCACAACATCCGCCTGCTTTGCCAATGAGACATGCTCCACCTGAAATTCAAAGTTGCGGTCAAAAGTATCCACCACGCATTTATTACCGGTCAGGGTCTCGAAGGTGAGTGGATGAATGAAATTTGTCGCATTTTTTGTCATGATCACATGCACGCAGGCATGCTGCTTTACGAGCATGCTCGCAAGACTTGCGATTTTATAAGCGGCAATACTTCCCGTCACACCAAGCAATACCGTCTTTCCTTTTAACATCTTATCCTCCGTTACATATCCTTAAGCAGTCCGTGTTTTTCATATGTCGTCACGCGCTCAATCTGATTGTCATCATCAACAAATACAACATTCGGATGATGTGTTTTTGCCTCTTCCGGTGTCATGGTCGCATAAGCCATAATAATGATCTTATCTCCGGCAGACACGCATCGTGCAGCCGCGCCATTTAAGCAAATCATGCCGCTTCCCGGTTCTCCGGCAATCGTATAGGTCTCAAAACGGCTTCCATTATTAATATCCACAATCTGCACTTTTTCGTATTCTAAGATACCGGCCGCCTCAAGAAGCTTGGGATCAACCGTGATGCTGCCGACATAGTCAAGCTCTGCCTGTCGAACCGTTGCGCGGTGGATTTTTCCTTTTAAAAGTTCGATGTTCATAGATCTATCTCCATTTTTCCAGTTTCCTTTTTCTAAACCATAAAGTTATCAATCAGTCTGGTCTTTCCGATATATACTGCCAACGCTACCAGCATCGGGCTCTTGACCGTTGTAATCTGCTGCATGGTCAGCCCGTCAACAGCTTTTACATAATCGATTCTTGCAAGCGGCTCT
>JAQXMB010000157.1 GCA_029012425.1 bacterium
CGGCGCGAACATTTATGCTTCGAAGTGTCGCAAAAAGCTTTATTATGGCATTGAATCATCGCGATGCATACCGTATCATTCATAAGATGGGAACGCAGGATTTGCTTACAGATATGAAGAACCGCAACAGCTATGAGCAGGCGGTTAAATCATATAAGAATCATGAGAAGATACCGCTCGGATGTATTTACATCGATGCGAATGGCCTTCATGAACTGAATAATGAGCAGGGGCATGAGGCCGGTGATATGATGCTAAGATGTATTGCCGATGAGATGAAGGTGCTTTTTGGAGCGGATAAGTGCTATCGCGTTGGTGGTGATGAATTTATCATCCTGACAGATCTGGATACACCGGAACTGATTGAGAAGAAGCTTGAGGTATTGGAGCAGCATCTGTTTAAGCATGGATATTACATTTCGTATGGTTATAGCTGGACACCGTCGCTGACGGATTATACGAAGCTGGTGCGCGATGCAGAACAGCGAATGTATGAATGCAAGCGAGTGTTTTATTCCGGTCCGCCCAATGGCAGACGAATCGAAGATAAAATATTGCCGGAGACCGAAAACGGCTGATGGCAGAATGAATAAAAAGGAGTGTGTCAGAAATGAGTATCAGAATTGGAATTTATGGTTATGGAAATCTTGGTCGCGGTGTTGAGTGTGCGATTCGACAGAATGCGGATATGGAGCTTGTGGCAGTGTTTACGCGCCGAGATCCTTCAACGGTCTCAATCCTTACAAAGACAGCAACCGTTGCAAGCGCATCAGAAGTTGTGTCCTGGAAGGATAGGATTGATGTCATGATACTCTGCGGTGGAAGTGCAACCGATCTTCCGGGGCAGACCCCCGAGCTTGCAAAGTGGTTCCATGTAGTGGACAGCTTTGATACACATGCAAAAATCCCCGAGCATTTTGCCAATGTCGATGCAGCGGCGAAAGCATCCGGAAAGCTTGGTATTATTTCCGTAGGCTGGGATCCGGGAATGTTCTCGCTCAACAGAATGTATGCGGGAGCAATTCTCACATCCGGAAAGGACTATACATTCTGGGGAAAGGGTGTCAGTCAGGGACATTCCGATGCCATTCGCAGAATTGAAGGTGTCAAGGATGCGAAGCAGTATACAATTCCGGTAGAAGCTGCGCTTGAGGCGGTTCGTTCCGGCGAGGAGGTAGCGCTTACAACGAGACAGAAGCATACCAGAGAGTGCTTTGTTGTACTCGAAGAGGGTGCAGATGCAGCCAGAGTTGAGCAGGAGATTGTTACAATGCCGAACTATTTCGCGGATTATGATACAGTCGTTCACTTTATCAGTGAAGAGGAGCTTAAGAAAAATCACAGTGGAATTCCGCACGGCGGATTTGTCATTCGCACCGGTAAGACCGGCTGGGAGGAAGAAAACAAGCATGTGATCGAATATCGCCTGCAATTGGATTCGAACCCGGAATTTACTGCAAGTGTGATCGTTGCATATGCGAGAGCAGCAGCTCGTCTGGCGGCAGAGGGACAGTGTGGATGCCGCAGTGTACTTGATATTGCACCCGCATATTTATCTGCAAAGACAGGTGAGGAGCTTCGCGCAGAACTGCTATAATTTTTTGCGGAGGAGACCAGCTATGAAGAAAGAAATATTGAGAAAAGTGATTGCAACAGCTGTAACGGCAATTTTGTTCTTTGTTCTTGGCAAGCTCAGTGTTGCGACGAAAATTGACTCGATTTATATCAGTTGGCAGTATGCGCTGCAATCGGCAGTGGCGGCAATGAGTGGCCCTGTTGTGGCAATGATTTCGGGTCTGATCGGACATTTTCTGATTGATGTTACCTATGCCGGACCGGAATGGGGTTGGATTTTGGCAACGGTAGTATTTGGTGGAATCACCGGTGTCTTGATGAAAGATATTGATTATCGAAAGGATTCTAAGAAAACAGTGCTCATTCGATATAATATCGCGCATATTGTGGCACATCTGCTTTCGTGGATCGTGGTTGCACCTGTGCTGGATTTGCTGATTAATCCCTCCAGTGATATGCTCGTGCTTTTTACCCAGGGTGTGACTGCAGCAGCGGTTAACATTGTTACGACCGGTGTTGCCGGTTCACTGTTTCTGTTGACGCATATAATGATGATACAAAGTAAAGAAAATGCGTAACTATTCAGAGCCAAGGCAATTTTCATAAAATATCGGAATCATGCTTGCATGAATGACGATATTTTTTGAAATTTCTTTGGCGAGAAGCCACATCGAGATGGAGCTTTAGCGGAATCGAGATGGGGTCTGAATAGTTACGAAAATGCTTAAAAAAGCTCCCGTAATGGGAGCTTTTCGTTTATCCTCTTGCGTGAGCGGTAATAATCCAGGGAGCAGGCTGCTGCTTAAAGGTGTGATTCCGCTCAAGTGTTGAGACAGAAACCTGAATGGTATCGATATCGGTAAGATTGTATTTTTCTAACAAAGCAGGCATTGAGGCTGCAACCGTAAAGTCGAGGGTGTAGATGACAACATCGATCTTCGGGTTGAGCTGTGTCAAACATTCCAACTCCTGCTCGGTGCTTGCTGAGGCAACAAGGAAGACGAGGGAAGGAACCGGAAGGTTGGAAAGGCTTCTGGTATCAACATGCTCAATGATATTCACATTCTGAAGACCAAAGTGCTCGACATTGTCTTCCATTGTCGCACGGTCTGCGCGATTGTATTCCACTGCGGTTACAGAGCCTTCCACAGCAATCAGCGCTGCCTCAATCGCAATACTTTCACCGCTGATGACACAGATGTCATCGGTGGGCGCTACATTCATTTTATTTAGAATGATGGAACGGATCTCACTTCCGACATAGTGGATGGAGCCGCGCGAAAAGAGTTCGTTTGCAAGGCCGATTCTGGCAGTGGAACGAGCATTCGGATTGATGATTAACATGGCTGCAGATGCATTGATTCCACGGTTGATCATATCCTTTACAGGCTGATGGAAAATCTCACCGACCGGATCCGATCCTTCATTGTACCAGACTTCACATTCGCCAAGTCCCGCATTCCATAAACGATAGAAAATGTCATCGATACCTGCATTGGTAAATACCAGAGTGGTTCTGTGAGATTCCACTGTAGGGATGACATTTTTGTTTTTTCTGGTAATATCTATCATTTTGACATGCTCGAGATCAATGTCGGTGTTCTGCGCATAATACTGAAGCCAGTTAATAATTGATGTGTTATTAAAAAGTTGTTCCATAGAAACCTCCCATTTTGCTACCCAAGATTTGCTTTTATTGTACTACTCTTACCGGGGGCGGGCAACCGAAAAATTGAATACTTGTTTACATGAAGATTTGTTTACTTGAAGACTTGTTAACATGAAAAGCCCCCGGGTGTTTACCCGGGGGCTTTTCGAGGAGTTTAGTTATGAAAATGTTACATCTATATAGGGAATTGTTGCATCAGCATCTCTGCTGATGTAATTAATATACCCAACAAATGTGTTTTTCATGTGTCCTAATTATAAAAAATTTATAAAAATTATAAATTTTTTTACTCCTCACTCGGCAATACCTTTTTCAGAAGGAATAATACAGCAAGCATCAATACGACTGCAATCGGAAGTGTAACCCATGCGTTCTGTACAAATCCTGCGATAATATAAGAAACAAATGATACGGCAGCTGCTAAGATGGCATAGGGAAGCTGCGTGGATACATGGTTTACATGATTACACTGTGCACCGGCCGATGCCATAATGGTCGTATCCGAAATCGGTGAGCAGTGATCACCGCAAACTGCACCTGCCATACAAGCTGAGATTGAGATGATCATCAGGGTATGGTTGGTGGAAGCGAATGCATCAACAACAATCGGAATCAGGATACCAAAAGTTCCCCATGAAGTTCCTGTCGCAAATGCAAGCAGACAGCCAATGAGGAATACAATGGCAGGAAGAAAGTTCATAAAGCTTCCGGCACTCGATTTCACAAGGGTGCTGACGAATACCTTGGCACCGAGCGAATCGGTCATCGCTTTTAATGTCCATGCAAAAGTAAGAATCAGAATTGCGGGTACCATTGCTTTGAATCCTTCTGCAAGGCAGTCCATACAGTCTTTGAATTTCATGACTTTGCGGCAAAGATATAAAACAATTGTGATCAGAAGACCAAAGAAGCTTCCGAGTGCAAGACCGACCGATGCGTCACTGTTTGAAAAGGCAGCGACAAAACCTTCGCCCTCGAAGAAGCCACCGGTGTAGATCATTCCGATGACACAGCAGATGACAAGGCTGATGATCGGAATTAATAAATCAAGTACCGTTCCCTTGGTGTTTACATCTGTGTCAGATGCGACATTCGCATAAGGTCGATCAGCTGTTGTATACAAATCGCCTTTTACCGCGTTTTTCTCATGAGTTGCCATGGGACCGTATTCAACCTTCATAAGTACCATGCCGACCATCATGACAATGGTAAGGATTGCATAGAAGTTATAGGGGATTGCGCTTACAAAAAGAGCTAATCCGTCCTCTCCCTCAACAAATCCGCTGACAGCGGCTGCCCATGAGGAAATCGGAGCAATGATACAGATCGGTGCAGCGGTTGCATCAATTAAGTATGCAAGCTTTGCACGGGATACATGATGCTTGTCCGTGACAGGACGCATAACGCTGCCAACGGTCAGGCAGTTGAAATAGTCGTCAATAAAGATTAATACGCCGAGTAATACTGTGGCAAGCTGTGCTCCGGCGCGGGTTTTGATATGTTTGCCTGCCCAATTTCCGAACGCAGCCGATCCGCCTGCTTTATTCATGAGCGCTACCATCGTTCCGAGAAGTACAAGGAAAATTAATATGCCCATGTTATAGGAATCACACAGAACGGCAAGGATTCCGTCATTAAAGGTGTGGAGGATTGCGGTCTCGATGTTGAAATCGGCATAGAGAAACGCACCCACGATAATTCCGATGAACAGAGAGCTGTATACTTCCTTTGTGATCAGGGCAAGTGCGATTGCCACAATCGGAGGCAACAGTGCCCAGCCGGTGGCAAAGAGGGGAGGAATATAATCACCTTCCTCTGCTGCAAGCACAATTGATGGTGCAAATGCAACAATCATGGCCACAACGGCAAATATGCGAAGGGCCTTCCTTTTGTTTTTTTTCATACTTTTTCTCCTTTGAATTTATTGTTTTGATTATTATAGTCCCGGAAGTGTAAAAAATCCAGTAAATACGGATAATGCCTTCTTTTTTGAGGATACTAATTGTAAAATTGCAAAGACAAAAAGGAGATTTCTATGAAAGACGACACAATAAAACTGTTAAGAGAGTGCAACGCAGGAATAAAGATGGGCATTGCCTCTTTGGATGATGTATTAAAGCATGTGCAGGATGACAAACTGCGAAACCTGCTGCTTCAAAGCCATGAGACACACTGTAAATTGGGCGAGAAGACAAGAGACTATTTAGAGAAGTATCATGATGAGGGAAAAGAACCCGCAGCAATGGCAAAGATGATGTCCTGGGTCAAAACAAATGTAAAGCTTGGAGCAGAAGACACGGATTCAGTGGTGGCAGAATTGATTACGGACGGATGCAATATGGGTGTGAAATCATTATATCGGTATCTGCACCAATATCAGGCAGCCGATCAGGAAATAAAGAATCTGGTGATGGATGTCATAAAAGCGGAGGATACGCTTGCAAAAGAATTAAGGGACTATCTATAACCAACAGAGCCTGTCGCGGGCTCTTATCGTGTTGGAGACGAGGCTTTCTATACGATGAAAAAGCTGTAGGCAAATCGCCTACAGCTGATAAAATTTAAGGTTCTCACTGAGATCCGTAGTAATCTCTCCGCCGGCTGCGCGATACTTATTATAAAGTGCATTAAGGCGGGTGATATTTTTCTCATTGCTGATATTCAGCTTGTTGAAAGCTTCCTGATACAGAGGATTCGTGGTGAGCGTCTCGCGGATTTCTCGTGAGAACGGACAGTAGCGAATCATGATATCGCGGGAAACCTTATTCAGTCGGAAGCTTCCGGACGATTCATATTTGAGCCAATTTACATAATCTATGACAAATACTTCTCGGAAGTTATTTCGTGCATGAGAAAGTGTGGATTTCAGTTTTTCTTTTACTTCCGGAGACAAATCCTTGTTCTTGCGATAGAACTGTATGTAATCATAGTATTCGGATGTCAGAGATCGTTCGCGATAATCATTCCAGTAAGTTCCCTGAATCTTGCGGCAGATTTCCCAACGGAACCGTCCGAGTGTAATCATCATCTGATCAAGCATATCGCCGGAGAGGAAGATGGGGAAGACGAAACGGGCAGGTGTGTCTGCTTTTACGCCGCTTGCTTCCTGCCACATGACACCGCGGGCACCAATTCCGGGAACTAAAATGATATCAGGCATAACCTCCTTTTGAATCCATTCCTGATTAATTCCGCATTCGGGGTCAGAGAACAGCACTTTCCGGTATAGAACAGAATAGTCGAGACTTCGTACACGGTTAATCGCCTGCTCAAGCTTTGAGGCGGTGCATGCCATACGCTCAAACGGTCCCATGACATCGCTGCTCGTGAGAATCGGACAGAACATGGACATCCGTCCGGAGGTAGCGCGATGCGTGATACGGAACATGTTTGAAATTTCAAACCTTACTTTTCGAACCGGATCATCGCTGTATTCTTCAAAGTCTTCCTCGGAAAGGTTCCCCTGACGAATCTCCTGTTTCAGATAACCGGCATAATCCAAATCAAAATCATTTCTGGAAGGCTCCTTCTGACCTTGCCAGATTTGTGTCAGCCAGTCATAAATGGTGTAAACATGTGTGTATCGGAATTGGCCGAGGGATTCGTTCAGGTACATCAGCTCATTTGTCTCGTTGACGCCCAACAGATTCGTGTCCATAAAGCCGAAGTTAAAAAACATCGACAGGATGGGTGAGGGCTGTTCAAAAGTACGCTGTGATACAAAAAACGCTCGTTCATAAATCTCATAAAATTTGTCAGTGACTGCTTTGCGAAGTGCACGCACATCCTTGTCTGTTGAAAAGGGATCTTCGAGAGAAGCGTATTGGTTGAGCATATTTTTAAATTCCCGAATTTCGTCCTTCTCATATTCGGCGTAAGTTAAAATGTGAGTCACGCAGTCTTCGTTTGCGATTCGGAAACGGGATTCCTTATCTGAGAGTGAAATCTGACAGTTTTCCGCAGCACGGGAGCAGGCATCCATAATCTGGGGATCATAGACATCCAACTGTTCCATGACATCGCGCAGAGAGAGCATGGATTCCTTGGGTCCGGACACATCATAGCCCATATCAGTAAGACGGGCCGTCAAATCCATATAGAGATGGAATACATCATCCTCGGAATCGGACCACAGGATATCACGGTTGAATAAGAGATAGTTTGCGAGCTCCTCGATACCGAGCGCATAACGGTGCATCTGGGCAGAAGCCTCCATGATTGCACCGACGCACAGATTGTCATCGCGAATCATAAGCTGTAAATAATCGCGCAGATACCCCTGAATGAGACTGTTGCTGCTGCTAATCTCCCAGTTTTCGGCCTTGTGTGCGAGACTTAGCGCTTCGAAATGTTCCATTCGCTGGAAATCTAATTCGCTGATGCCTGTCTCCGCACAGAAATTTTGATAATCGTGGTAAAAATTTTCGGCACTTGAATGCAAAAGCAGGGCTTTCTTTCGAAGCTTCGCATAAAGAGAAAGTGCCTGATGACGCTGTTCAACGGCAGTTTTAAGGAAGATGGGACGGAAATTCTGATGCGTCTTCAAAATGGTATGCAAATCATCTGAATTCTTGCATGGAATGATGATCAAAGTGGTGTCCTCTCTTGCGATGTAATCACAGGCAAACCACTGCTGCTCAAGAATACCGATAATAGAATTTGCGCCCATGACAATCTCTGCAAATTCATATTGTCTGATTACAGATCCCTTCTGAATCAAATACCATTCCATCACCTTGTCCTGTCTGTGGACAACCGGAAAACCTTTTTTTACTGTAATAACATTCATTGCCATTGAAATAGCCTCCTAATCCTAACTTTATCAGTATATTATCATTTGGACGAGAGTGCAACATAATACTTTCTGTAGCATAGAAAAAAACCATATGCTATAATGAGTGCAAGCTGAACAAAATCAAAAGGAGAATGACAATGAGTCGTAAGATCATACCAACCACATTGACCGGAACAACGACCGAACAACCAAGAGAATACGAGGAGCTTGGGCGTCAGATTTCGCGTAAAGCCGCAGCAGACGGCATTGTGCTGCTAAAAAATGAAGATGAGATACTTCCGCTTGAAAAGGGGATGAATCTTGCACTTTTCGGGGGAGGAGCCATCTATACCATAAAGGGCGGAACCGGATCGGGTGATGTCAATGCGCGTGAGACCATCAGCATTTATGAGGGATTAAAAAATGCAGGATATACAATCACCAGTGAGGATTGGATCGATGCATATCGTGAAGAGTACCATCGGGCACGCAATGAGTGGCGTGAACTGGTATGGAAGGATGAGGCGGCACTTCGTTCGCAAAATCATCCGGATCCGATGTTTGCAGCATTTTCAAACAGACAGTTTGACATGCCTGCCGGAGCAGTGCCCACAGAGGTTACCGGAGATGCCGCAATCATGTGCATCAGCCGTGTGGCCGGAGAGGCGAAGGATCGTGAAAACCGTGAGAATGATTATCAGCTGAGCATCGGTGAAAAACAGGTGCTGAAAGCAATCTGTGAGAAACATGATCGCGTGATTGTTCTGATAAATTCCGGAGGTCTGATTGATCTATCATTTGTGGATGAATATCCTCAGATTAAGGGACTGTTATTTGTCGGACAACCGGGTATGGAAGGTGGAAATGCGATTGCAGATGTACTTTCCGGAGCCGTGACGCCGAGCGGCAAGCTGACCGACAGCTGGCCCTATCGGTATGAGGATTATCCGAATGCATCGACTTTTTCACATATGAATGGAGATACCGGCACAGAGCGCTATACAGAGGGAATCTATGTGGGATATCGATACTTTGATACCTTTGAGGTTCCGGTTCGATACAGCTTTGGATATGGTCTTTCCTACACAAAGTTTGCAATATGTGTACGAGAATTACGATTTATCAATCCGGGCAAAAAGAATGCCGGTGTACGACTTACCATGGAGGTAAAAAATACCGGTAAGTCCTACAGCGGAAGAGAGGTTGTGCAGGTATATGTATCCTGCCCGCAGAAAAATATTGAGAAGGAATACCGCAGACTTGTCGGTTTTGCCAAGACGAAGGAATTAGCGCCCGGTGAGAGTTGTGAAGTGATGATTGAAGCTGAGTTTCGGCAGATGGCATCCTATAGTGAGAGGGCTGCCGGCTGGCTGATGGATTGCGGTACTTATGGATTGTTTATCGGAAACTCTTTGCAGGCTTCAAAACTCATGGCTTCTTTTGAACTGACGAAAAATATCCTGCTGACAAAACACGAAGCAATCTGCCCGCTTCAGGAGGAGCTGAAGGAGCTTGACTGTCCGAAGGAAAGTGTGCTTGCGCGTCGTGCAAAGTGGCATGCACTCTGCAGCAAAAATCCGGCAATTGTGATTCCGACACAGAAGCTTCGTTCGCGTCATACTTATCACTACGGCAAATCGGATAAGAAAATCGCACCCCAGGTGTGGGAGACGGTGGAGACGCTCTCGGATGACCAGCTCTTAAAGCTGATTAGCGGAGATCCGAGCAAGGCGCCCAACGCACTTGGAGTTGCCGGAAACGCTGTTCCCGGTTCTGCGGCACAGACGAGTACCTGTGCGTTGGAACAGGGAATTGCAAGTATTGTACTTGCGGACGGTCCGGCAGGTGTGCGTTTGACAAAGACCTATTATCAGAAAGACGGAAATATTCAGCTGATGCCTGTTGAGGCGAGTATGTATGATGGCTTCTTCTATAAGGGAGATGTCAAGGTAGAAGGTGAAAAGCGCTACCAGTTCTGTACGGCATTTCCGGTTGGCGTGCAGCTTGCCCAGACCTGGGATACGGATTTGATGGAAGCAGTCGGAGCAGCGGTTGCGCGCGAGATGAAAGAGTTTCATATTACCCTGTGGCTTGCACCGGGTATGAATATTCACAGAAATCCACTCTGTGGAAGAAATTTTGAATACTATTCGGAAGATCCTTTGCTTTCCGGTTCCCTCGCAGCTGCAATCACAAGGGGCGTTCAGCAGGCCGGAGGAGTTGGAACAACATTAAAGCATCTTGCCTGCAACAATCAGGAGGATAACCGATTCCACTCAAACAGTGTGATTTCTGAGCGCGCGCTTCGCGAAATCTATCTGAGAGGGTTTGAAATTGCAGTGAAAGAAGCGAAGCCGCTTGCAATTATGACAAGCTACAATCTCATCAATGGCGTTCATGCAGCAAATAACTATGATTTGTGTACGAAAGTCGTGCGTGATGAATGGGGATTTGAAGGTGTGATCATGACGGATTGGACAACGACCAATCAGGGGGATGACTGTACCGCAGCAGGCTGTATGCGCGCGGGAAATGATCTCGTGATGCCGGGAACCGATGAGGATCAGGTGAACTTAAAACAAGAACTGGCTGACGGAACGCTTTCCATGGATGATGTGAAGCGCTCGGTTGCGCATCTGCTTCCGATTATCTGGCAGTCAGACTGTTATGAGAAAGAATAGGGGGGAGAAGTTTGAAACGATCAAAAATTAATGCGTGTATCAAAGACATGGAGCGCCTCGCGGCAGAGCACGGATTTGTGCTTCCGCCTTTTTGCAACTGGACACCGCAGGAGTGGGAGGAAAAAGACCATTCCTACGATGAAATCCGCGACAATATGCTTGGGTGGGATATCACAGACTATGGACTTGGGGATTTTGATAAGGTTGGATTTGCGCTGATCACACTGCGCAACGGAAATCAGAACAATTCGAAATACAAAAAAGTCTACGCCGAAAAACTGTTGATGCTGAAAGAAGGGCAGCACTCACCGATGCATTTTCATTGGAAGAAGAGCGAGGACATCATTAATCGGGGCGGGGGAACGCTTCTGATTCATCTGTACAATGATGCCGGAGACGGAAGCTTTGCAGATACAGATGTGATGGTCAATTCGGATGGCCGTTCTTATCCGGTTCCCGCCGGAACCGCAGTAGAGTTAAAGCCGGGAGAGAGTATCACACTCTGGCCGCATCAGTACCACGATTTTGATGTAAAGCCCGGAACCGGTGATGTCTTGATCGGAGAAGTATCTATGTGTAACGATGACAATGCCGATAACCGTTTTTATGAACAGGTCGGACGCTTTCCGGAGATTGAGGAAGATGAGCCGGCATATCGTTTACTCTGCAATGAGTATCCGAGTGCGAAATAGTTTGTTAAAAGGAGGATATTATTATGGATCATACAATTGTTTGGCAGGATAGAAAGCGCGTGTGGTGCGGATTGCCCTGGACATTTACAAAATACGAACTGAGTCAGTCAAAGCTTATTATAAAGACAGGTTTTTTTACACAGAAACAGGATGAAGTCCGCCTATATCGTATTTTGGATTTGTCGCTTTCACGCACGCTGATTCAAAGGATTTTTGGTCTTGGAACCATCAAGTGTAATTCTGTCGATAAGACGATGAAGAACTTCGAGATAAAAAATATCAAGGATGCTGAGAATGTAAAAAATCAGTTATCAGATTACATTGAGGAAGCAAGACGCGCAAACCGTGTCAGCTCAAGAGAGTTTATGGTTGAGGATGACGAAATTGATGACGGCGATGAGGATGATGAGGTATAATCCGGATATTCAATGAAAAATCGCGTAGTTTTGAATAGTTAATTATATTAGAAAAAAGTGGATTTCCTTGACGAATCCACTTTTTTTCTTTAATATGGTAAAGTGTTGTTGAATACAATATATGAGAACTCCTGTGAAGGGAATGACAGGAGCAGGCATCGAAGGAGGAAAAGTTATGATTGAGACAATCGCAAAGATTAATGGCGACATTAACAATATTGTCTGGGGTGTGCCCGCATTGGTTCTTTTGATCGGAACAGGCATTTTGATGACGGTACTGACCAAGGGATTCCAGTTCACACATTTCGGACATATGATAAAAGAGACAATCGGTGGTCTCTTCAAGAAAAAGGATATTTTAAAGAGTGATGATAAAAATTCGATTTCACAGTTTCAGGCGCTTTGTACCGCGTTGTCTGCAACAATCGGAACCGGAAATATCGCAGGAATTGCATATGCGATTACCATGGGTGGAACCGGAGCTGTTTTCTGGATGTGGGTTGCGGCAATTTTTGGAATGATGACAAACTATTCTGAAAATGTTCTGGGAATTTTCTATCGTCGCAGAAATGATAAGGGAGAATGGTGCGGAGGAGCCATGTACTATCTGAGGGATGGTCTTGGATCCAAGAAGAACTGTAAGACGCTCGGAAAAGTGCTTGCCTGTCTGTTCTCCATCTTTGCAGTATTTGCATCGTTTGGTATCGGAAATATGGGTCAGGTTGCATCCATTCGCGAGAGTGTGCTCAATGCATTCGGATACGCAGCTGATTCAAAGACCGGCGGGCTTGTGATCGGTATGATCGTAGCAGCACTTGCAGCACTCGTTATTATCGGAGGTTTAACCCGTATTGCAAAGGCAAATGAGAAAATCGTGCCTTTCATGGCAGCATTTTATATTGTAGGTAGTATCGTAATCGTAATCATGAATATTAAAATGGTACCGGCAGCATTTTCGTCTATTTTTGCAAACGCTTTCAGTATGAAGGCTGCCGCAGGCGGAGTCGGAGGTGCGCTCATTAAGCAGGCAATCACCTGGGGGTTCAAGCGTGGTGTTTTCTCGAATGAAGCTGGCCTTGGTTCTTCGGTTATGGTTCATTCCGCTTCCAATGTTAAGGAGCCTGTTACGCAGGGTCTGTGGGGAATTTTTGAAGTATTCTTCGATACCATCATCATATGTACGCTGACCGCACTTGTGATTCTGACAACCGGTATTGTTGATCTGACAACCGGCGAATCATTAAGCGGTGCAACCAAGCTCGGTCTTGCAACCGAAGCATTCACCAAGAGCTTTGGAAGCTTTGGCGGAATCTTCATCGCAATTGCGATCGCGCTATTTGCATTCTCAACCGTTCTTGGATGGAGCTATTATGGAACGAAGTCATGGGAGTACCTGTTTGGAACAAAGGCGACGATTGTGTATAAGGTGATTTTCGTTGCGATTATCGTACTTGGCTCTTCACTGGATGCATCGCTTGTCATTGATTTGTCGGACACCTTTAACGGACTGATGGCAATCCCGAACCTGATAGGTGTTATCACATTATCAGGCACGGTACTTGCAATCACGAACAATTATGCGAAGCGAAAGTTCAAAGGCGATCTGACAGTAAAACCGATGCTTTCAAGCTTTGCTGAGATTCAGGCAGAGCAGGAGAAGAATCTCTGATAGAAAAACAGAAAGAATTATGCGCGCGGCTTATACGGTGGTATTCACCCCGTTGACAGCCGCGTGTTCATTTTCTGACATCGGAATCACAAGGCATTTCTGACCATCGATAAACTGTGATTTGATCTGTGATACCTTTTCGGGCTTTACGCGGAGAATGACATCATAGGTTTTGATCTCATCGCCGCTTGTATCATCGGAGTCACTGATTCCCGTATGTACAGCAACCTGCTGCTTCAATTCTTCTACCTGAGCGCGAAGTTCTTCTTCCGTGCGGATTCTCGCATTTGCTTCCAAAGATTTCACATCAATTAAATCATCGAGCATAGGAGGCTGATTTTTGAACTGCTCCCTGTAGTTTTCTGTGATCGTTGCAGCAGCAGAATCCGGAATACCAACCTCGCTCATCATGCGGGCAAGCTCATCCCCTTCTAAGATGACGCCGGTTTCTTCATCAAAGAGGACCTCCTGTTCATCCTTGTAATCGCTGATGCACTGCTGGATATCAAGGAGTGCGTCGTTGCTGTCGATGTCATCATCGCCAAGTGCATGTTTCACAATGTGAGAAAACAGATTTTTTTGCTCGGTTGAAGTGCGCTTACTTCCACAGCCCAGACCATCCTCCATAAATTCTGTGTGAGGCTCCTTCGTATCCCTGGTATAGAACAGCAGCGAATGGATATCGGTGCTTCGGTCATTGAATGCGGGGAAAACAAAGCCGCTGTCCGGCACGCCGACCACCCAGTCACGAATACGGGGACCGATGCGGTTTTCATCCGCGCGATAACCGAGTCCCGGCTTGGATAAAGCGACCGGGCAGATCGCGCCAAGAAGATATTCGTACACCTCTTCTGACTCGTCGAGCTTATCGTTGTCGGTTGTTTTGGTCATGACATCGTAAGCATCATGGAAAACTAAGATCAAATAATTGCCGACATAATCATAATTCTCAATGACCATGTCATAAAAACGATCGACTAACTCATCATTTTTTAACTTACTCTCCCGCAATCCAAGGAGAAACTGCTGGCGTCCACCGGGCTGCTCCTGCTCAAGCGGAATGTCGAGGGTCAGCAGATTGTTGCCGATCGTACCGGATAACACTTTCTTTGCAATATCAAGATATTTATAAAATTCTTCATCCTCAAGATTGAGGAAAGTCTGGCCGAAGGTCACGACCTTTTCTTTCTCGGAATTCACATAACAGCCGCATAACCGTGTAAAAGTTGCACCATCCTTTTTCAGACGGCGCTTCAATTCCAACACATCTTTTTTATTCATAACTTCTTACCTTCCTTATGTAGTGCTATTAGTTTAACTCGAAAAGCTACAACCTGCAAGCGTGTTAATTTTTGATTAGTTCGTCCGATGCACTTGCCGATTGGCGCGTGTGGTGGCATACTAATAATTATTCTGTGAAATAAAAAAATCTTACATTCAGAAGAATTGAGAGATTGATTGGAGGAATTTGTGATGAATCATATATTGGCGCGACTGATCATGTACGGAGACATGCCAAAGGATTCTATACTGAGTGAGTTGTCGGGAATCTGCGGCAGATTGGAAAATCTGGGAGATACACCCGCCGAGACTGAGAAAGCACAGCTGATTACCGATGTCTACCGTCAGGTAAAGCGTATACTTGTGACAGCGACCAGCTACGGATTTGATGAGAATCTGTGGCACAATTACCTGACTTTTGTGCTGATGATGGATGAAAATCCTTTCAGCTTAACCTGTGAAAAGGTCGGGGCAAGCAAGGGCGCAAGTGTGAATCATTTTGCAAAAAATGATTTCAAGGCATTCTATGAGCTGTTTCATTATGATTTTTCAAAAATTGAAGAGGCGCTGGGAATTGACTGCTTCACGCAGCTTAGCAATTATCATGCGATCAGCAAGCCGGAGCTGATGTACAACAAGAGTGTGAGCGAGAAGGTTCGCACGCTCTCGAAAAAGCTTGGCGCAGCAAAGGATGTGGATGCGTTCTTTGACGCGGTGACCGGCTTCTATAAGGATTACGGTGTCGGTATGTTTGGTCTGAATAAGGCATTTCGGATTCACACCCGCGAGCAGGAGACAACCGTTGACTTTCAGGCAATCAACAACATGGAGCAGGTGGTTCTCGATGATCTTATCGGATATGAGCTACAGAAAAAGAAACTGGTCGACAATACGAGAGCCTTCGTCGAGGGCAGAAAATGCAACAACGTACTGCTCTTTGGAGACAGCGGAACCGGTAAGTCTACAAGCATCAAAGCCATTGTCAATGAATTCTATGATCAGGGACTGCGCATGATTGAGATCTACAAGCATCAGTTTGCGAGCCTGTCCAATGTGATTGCGCAGATTAAGAATCGCAATTACCGCTTTATCATTTACATGGATGACTTGTCTTTTGAGGAGTTTGAGATTGAATACAAGTTCTTAAAGGCTGTCATAGAAGGCGGTGTGGAGACAAAACCGGAAAATATTTTAATCTATGCGACGAGTAACCGCAGACATCTCATCAAGGAAACCTGGAATGACAGGAGCGATGTGCAGATTGACAACGGTATGCACCGCTCCGATACGATGGAAGAAAAGCTTTCGCTTGTACATCGTTTTGGCGTGACCATCAATTACTCAAAGCCGAACCAGAAGGAATACTTCAATATTGCCATACAGCTTGCAAGGAGACTTGGCGTTACACTTTCCGATGAAGAAATCTGTGCGGAGGCAAATAAATGGGAGCTTAGCCATGGAGGCATTTCCGGAAGAACTGCGCAGCAGTTTGCAAACTATTTAGCAGGACAGAATATGTAAAAAGGAGTAGGAGATATGTTTAACCCGAGTATGATATTTGAAATGAAAAACTTGTGGGACCGCTTTGAGCGCAATCACCCGAAGTTCCCCAGGTTCTTACAGGTAGTAGGAAAGGAGTGCATTCAGGACGGAACCGTTATTGAAATCTCGGTTACGAAACCGGATGGCCAGACAATTGCATCGAACATTCGTCTGAATGCAGAAGACATGGAACTGATTGAAACGATGAGAAATATGGGCCGCAAGTAACCGTTTCGGAGGAAAACCATGGAGAAAAAACTAAAGTATGTGGACTTGTGCGAAGACCTGCGGGGACAGATCCTGTCGGTTCAGATTAAGCCGGGTGACAAGCTTCCGTCCGAGAACGAGTTGTCTGCACAGTACGGAGTCAGCAGACAGACCGTGCGAAAGGCACTTGAGATTCTTCAAAATGACGGATACATCTATGCGGAGCACGGAAGAGGAACCTTCTGCTCCGAGATGATGCGCCATCGAAAAGAATCGAAGAATATTGCGGTGATTACCACCTATCTGTCCGATTATATTTTTCCGCGGGTGATTCAGGGTATCGATCAGGTACTCACAGAGAATGGGTATAGTATTCTGTTGAAAAATACAAAAAACTCGCGCGGAATGGAGGCAAAATGTCTGGAGGAACTGCTGAAAAAAGACATTGACGGGTTAATTATTGAGCCAAGTAAGAGTCAGATTATGTGTCGGCACAGAAATCTGTATGCGATGCTTGACGAATATGAGATTCCGTATGTTTTTATTCAGGGCAGTTATGCGCAGATGAAGGACAAACCGCATATTCTCATGGATGACTGCAGAGGAGGATTTCTCGTAACGGAGCATTTGATTGCACAGGGCAGACGGAATATCGTCGGTATTTTTAAGGCGGATGATACCCAGGGACAGCAGCGGCACAAGGGATATGTGCAGGCACTACAGGCAGCAGGCATTCCGTATGATCCGGATAAGGTTGTCTGGTTTTACACGGAGGACCGTAAGAGCCATCCATATGAAAAGATGAAGCAGATGATTGATGAGCGCGAACAGATCCGGTTTGACGGAGTGGTCTGCTATAATGATCAGATTGCGTTACAGGTATTGCGGGCAATGGAGGAAAAGGAACTGGATTGCCCGAGGGATATCAGTGTTACCGGCTATGATGACTCGTATCTTGCCGCAAGCTGTAAGGTTCCGCTTACATCCGTGAGACATCCGCAAGACAAGTTGGGGGAAATGGCAGCGGAATTGCTGCTCTCGCTCATACGGGATAAAGCGGCAGCGGGAGAGACGCAGATACTGATAGAGCCGGAATTGATTGTGAGGAAATCATCAATACAATAATGATTGATGACTTCAGAGCCTGGCAGCTCGATTTCGTTTCACTTCATCTCGCTGAGGCTTCTCGCCTGCCTGACACATTCAAGAATTACCATGCTCAAACAAGTTTGGCAGATAATTCTTAAATATATCAGCCATGCTCTGAAGTTAGCA
>JAQXMB010000158.1 GCA_029012425.1 bacterium
CAATGTAATCTCCATCTTCGATTATGCTCAAATCGACAGATGCTACGGTTGTCGTGTTGATCGCAGACTGATAATTACCAAAATCAATATAATAGAAAACGATATGTACTAGAGTCAAAATTAAAATGAGCAATGAAAAAAACCGGTGATAGGGAAGCTCCTTTTTATGATCCTTCATGACATGACATACGATGGTTAATATGATTCCGACAATAACAATTGCGATACCCGAAACAGTAATCATCGTTGCTCTCGTATCAAGCACCGGCAGTACCAGTGCAAAATGAATCATGGACATCAGTAAAAAGCCAAACACCGCATATTTATGAATCTTCATAAAAAATGCATTTGCCTTTCTTGATTTGCATCGGTTGCTTACGAATTTTGCAAGTATAAGTAATAACAGGATGAGGCTTAGATAGCCGGTAATAATTCCCATAATATCAATCTCCAATCTACTTTCATTCATAAACACTACTTATGGAAGTGGTTAGTATAACAAATTCGTCTCAGTGAGAATGCAATCTCTAACTGAAAGACGCTGGCAATCGACTAAGAAAATGCTTTCTCAATTTTTCTTTTGATGCGGGAGGGCATTTCTTTTTTATTCATTCCGGTCCATACACAGCATCCGGCGTATTTCATGCCCCCCGTTTTGAAAAATTCCTTCATGGCCTTTTTTGCGCCGACACTTTGACCAATCAGAAAAGAAAAGGGTGCGGGTGTATTGCAAGCTGTCAGCAGGAGATAGCGCTGATTTTTAGAAAATCTCGGCTTGGGAAAGGTCTTGGTCTCTGCCATGGCAGCGCCGCGGAATCGGTCAAAGAGGTTTTTTACGGCAGCAGGTACATTGGCCCAGTAGACAGGCGATGCCAATACAACCATATCGCATGCTCTCATTTGACGGGTAATCTCTACAATGTCATCTTCCACCACGCAATTGGCTGTTTGCAGACAAATGTTACAGCCCTTGCAAAATGCAATGTTTTTTTCATACAGATTCACAACCTCAACTTCCCAGCCCCTTTTTGTTGCGACATCTACGGCATATTGCAGCATTGTGCCGGTCGCTCCGTTTTTGTGCGGACCGCCAAGGATAGCAAGTAATTTTTTACTCATTTCGTTTCCTCCTAAACTGATAGTGAACGGTAAAGTGTTTCAAACCCAATCATGAGAAACGCTTCTTTTGATAAACCCATCTGCTGATAGATATAAGCTTCCTTGTTTGTTGCAAGCTGAATGGTTCCGGATATCATTCCCCAACAAGTAAAAAGCGTTGGAACGATCGGAATGTCGGGGCGAAGCTCACCGCTTTCCATTTTACTTTGGAAGTAGGATGCAATCAGTTGATTGATTGCTTCTCCGACCAGAAAGGTCTCCTTTTCTTCCGGCAAAAAATCTCTGCTCTCAAAATCGATATTAATATTGTCTAATACCATCTTAAAATAAAGCGGATATTCTTCCTGATATCTGAGTACTGCGTGACACATCGCAAGAAAGCCGGTTTTCGCATCATTTAGTGGATGAAGTGCCTCAGACAGGTATTCATGAAGCGTTTTCATGCTCTCGAGAACAAGAAAACTGATGATTTCCTCTTTGTTTTTGAAATAGACATACAGTGTTGCTTTGCTATAGCCGGCTGCCTGGGCAATCTCATTCATGGAAGTACGCTCGATTCCTTTTTCCATAAACAACTGTTCTGCAGCAGCGGATATATTTTTCCGGTGTACATTTTGTGGTTCTTTTTTTCTTCTGGCCATACGAAATCCTTTCTATTTTAATTAAACCAGTGGTTTAATTATTGACGCAAACGAATCATTTGTCAAGATTTTTTTCAAAATATATAGAAAAAAGTGTATTGACAATAAAACTTGGCAGAACTATGATGACTTTGCAAAGAAAACTTGGCAAGGAGAAATAATTTAATGAATAAAGATGAGATTTTAGCTGCCAGCAGAAGAGAACACAAGAGTCAGGATATTGTGGAAGCGGAATACTTGAAATAGGCAAGCAGAGTGGCATATATAGTTGGATGTCTGGTTTGCTGCCTGATTTGTATGCTACAATGGGCGTTTACCAATACCATCAATTGGGGATGCTGGGTCGTGAATTATAGTATTTTGGGAACGATTTTCCTTGTGAAAGCAATCAAAATGAAAAAAAGACATGAAGTAATAATGACAATCTTATATTATGCAATCGGTGCATTTTTTGTTGTCGGATTTATTATGAGTATGAGAGGTTAAATCCTATGAATGATTCATTAGTTCTTTATAATCGCGTCAAAGAGGCTCGGACAGAAAGAGGATTGTCACAGTCAGCACTTGCTGAGATGGTCGGTGTCTCAAGAAACACGATCAGTTCCATCGAAACCGGGCAGTTTAGTCCGACGGCAAAGCTGGCGCTTGTTTTATGTATTGCATTGGATAAAAAGTTTGAGGAGTTGTTCTATTTTTAGCATATGATCAGCGAGGAGGATTATGAAATGGAAATTCATAATGTTGGAACAAAGGTTGTAAACTGCTATGTGTATGCGATTCCGGACGGGTATGTAATGATTGATACAGGCTACAAAGATGGACTGGAAAATGTGGAGAAAGAATTGAGAAAAAGATCCATCGAGTTATCGGAAATCAAATATCTGTTCCTGACACATTCGCATGATGATCATGCAGGGTTTTTGAATGAACTATTAGGAAAAAATAAAGATTTGAAGGTGATTGTCAGCCGCCTTGCAATACCACACCTGAAACGCGGTCATAATTCACCAGAAGGTGGCTGCAGCTCGCGCGCTGTTAAGATAAGTGCTAAGTTTCTTGAATTGTTTGGCAAGAGGGGACAGTCTTATCCTGCGATTGCGGAGCAGTATGACGATAGAGTTATTGTGGTAACAGAGCAAAATAAAAAGGATTTAGAAGAAATCCTGCAGGGAAAGATATTGTTTACTCCGGGACATACAGCAGATTCTATTTGTCTAAAAGTAAATGATGTGATTTTCTGTGGTGATGCAGCAATGAATGGTTATCCGAGCAGGCATCGAATTTCTATATGGTTAAGTGATCCTGCACAGTATGAAAAATCATGGGAGATACTAATTTCCGAAGGTGCTTCTATGATTTATCCGGGGCATGGAAATCCTTTTTTGTCTACAGATTTGGAGAGATATAAAAAATATATTTCCAAGGTGAAGATTTATCGCCTTTCATAAGAATTGATTGATACAAGCTGAAGGGTGAATGTGAGTGGGTGACGGAGAATGGATTTACTGACCGCAAATAAGCATGCGATGTGGATAACTTCGCGAATTTCCCCCAAATGCGTTCATTGCAAAAGAAAATGACATATGATATGATTTACTTAATTATGGAAGTAAATCTGGGGGATATCTCATGAACAATGAATTACAGAAGAAGGATTCAAAGGAGAACAAGAAAGATAATACTTTAGGTATGGTATTATATGCATCCTTGGGTGCAGTTATCTTTTTTGTTGCTGAGCTGTATCTGATGATTGCAATGCCTGCCCTGTTGCCGGCAATTGCGATTGCCGGGCTGGCAATCGTAGGATGTACTTATCTGATTGTTTCAACCATCATAAAATATGTAAAGAAGAAGGAAATTGAACACGAAGAACAGTACAACAATCTGATTAAGTCAGAGAAGGCATCATATCTGTTGATTCGAAAGTACTTTGAAGAGATTGAAGAGCAGCTTTCGATGCTGGAGGATAAGATTGCAGATCCGTTTCAGGAGATTATTGCTGCACAGAAGGCAACGGCTAAGGTTACGATTAATCGAAATAAAGAAAATACCGATGCACTTATGAATTCCAATGACAAGCTGTTGGAGCTGGTTTTTGAAATGGAAGGTAAGCTAAATGAGGTTTCTGATGTAGTAACGGCAGGCTTCGATAAGAGTGCACAGGGACTTAGTGACCGTCTCATGCAAAAACAGCAGGATCTTGCAAATCAGTTGCGTGAAATGGAGCTGAACCTGCGAAGCGAGATTCTTCAGACTGCAAACAAGATTTCTGCTGTACCACAGCAGATGGTAATGGCTGTACCGCCACAAATGCCTACTATGCCGCAGACACCTGTGCAGCCGGTTCAGGAATCAGAGGAAACGCCTGAGTTAGATTTCGAGAACTTTGAATTAGAGGAATTAGGTGATTTACCGGAGTTTACGCCATTAGAGGCAGATGATAGCGAGCCGATCAAGGATTCCGAAGATTTGTCTTTCTTCGAAACAGAAGAAATCATGCAGGAATTAGCAGAAGAGCCCATACTTGAGGCGCAATCAATCATAGAAGAGGAACCTATCGCAGAAGAACCGATTGTGGCAGAAGATACGATAGCGGAAGAAGAACCTGTCGCAGAAGAAGTACCGCCGATGCCGGATTTATCCGATCCGAATAAGATGATGAGTGCCGATGATATTGCAGCACTGTTTGCCAACATGGGAGAGAGCAGTGCACAGGAGAGCGCTTCTGAAGCAGAGGAGATTCCGGTCGTAGAGGAAGAGCCTGTCGCAGAAGAGGTACCGCCGATGCCGGATTTATCCGATCCGAACAAGATGATGAGTGCCGATGATATTGCAGCGCTGTTTGCCAACATGGGAGAAAGCAGTGCACAGGAGAGTGCGCCCGAAGCAGCGGAGATCCCGGTCGTAGAGGAAGAGCCTGTCGCAGAAGAAGTACCGCCGATGCCGGATTTATCCGATCCAAATAAGATGATGAGTCCGGACGATATCGCAGCCTTATTTGCTAATTTGACATAAAAAATAAAAAATTTAAAAAAAACACTTGCATTTTGCATTTTCATGGGTTATACTCTTACTTGCGTTGAAGAAATGCAAGCGCCTCTAGCTCAGCTGGCAGAGCACCTGACTCTTAATCAGGGTGTCCAGGGTTCGAACCCCTGGAGGCGCATTTTTACGAAGAGCTTCGAGATTACTCGAAGCTCTTTTTGCTGTATAAATTATTCTGACATAGCAAATGTATGATGTTAACATTGATTCAGTAATTTGATAACTTCGCAGATGGAGTGATAGATACAATTACAAAAATTCGTCAGTCGATGACAATGAAAGTGCCGATGACAGGTACAAAATAAATGACGCCGCATAGTTTTTTATTTATACTATGCGGCGCTGTTAACTTTGTGTGTATTATTTTCGCTGTGCAATCAGTTTGCAGATAGGATTTCCAATACTTGAGAATTTCTCTTCATATTCGGTCATGACATTTCCGGCACACATGTCCGCTTCATGATGCAGATCAAATGTATATGCAGTAATCTTCCAAGGCTCGGTATTTTGAATTTCTTCCAACGAGAAATCAAACAGTCCTCGGTTATCGGTCTTGAATTCGATCGTGCCGTCAGCTGAGAGAATCTGATCATAACGATTTAAAAAATCTGAGGATGTCAGACGGCGTCTTGCGTGGCGGTCCTTTGGCCAGGGATCGGAAAAATTCAAATAAATACGGGAAATCTCTTTTTTACCGAAAACTTCCGGAAGCTCTTTGGCGTCCATACAGATGAAACGAAGATTCTTCGGCGGCTCTTCCGGATTGATTTTTTGAATGGCACGAAGTAGAACGCTGGTATATCGCTCAATTCCGATATAATTGATATCAGGATGCTGTCTTGCCATTTCAAAAAGAAATTGTCCTTTTCCCATACCTACTTCAATGTGTAGGGGAGTATTTGGATTTTGATCTTCAAATACAGTGTTCCAATGGTCTTGTTTCGTTTTATAATCAGCTATTACATAGGGACAGGCAGCAATTGCTTCACCGGCACCCGGAATGTTGCGAAGTCTCATGATTTCTCCTTTATGTCTAATTCTGTATTGAATTGTACATGATATGAAGGAAAATGAAAAGTAGTTTGTTTTGCAGAAAAAGTGTTGCGTTAAAAATTGCCAGCGATTATACTTATTATGACTTATTTCGCACTGAAAACAGGCAAATGCCGATTATGAGACAGAAGAACGGGATTGCCGGTATTTTTGATGATAAAAGAGGATCATATGAATATTTTAAAGAAACTGATTTGCTTCGTGAGTGTTGCCGTAATTGGGCTCGTGAGTTTGCCGCAGATTGCCTTGGCGGAGGAAAAATGGCCGTCCGGACCGAGTGTTCAGGCACCGTCTATTTGTGTAATGGAAATAACGACGGGTACAATTCTTTATGAACACAATATGGATGAAGTAAACTATCCTGCCAGTATTACAAAAATTATGACCGGTCTGCTTGCGGTGGAGAATAGTGAACCGGATGAAATTGTAACTTTTTCAAAGGAAGCGGTTTATGGCAATGAAGGTGACACTTCTCATATCAGTCGAGATGTGAACGAAGAAATGACGATGGAGGAATGTCTCTATGGCATGATGCTTGAGTCAGCGAATGAGTGTGCCTATGCAATCGGAGAGCATATTGGTGGAGGAAGTATGAAGGCTTTCACCAAGATGATGAATGACCGTGCAGAGCAATTGGGATGTACAAACACGCATTTTAATAATCCGAATGGTTTACCGGATGAAGACCATTGGACAAGTGCTCATGATATGGCGTTAATTGCAGCAGAGGCATACAAAAATGAGACCTTCCGGGCAATTATGGGAACCAAATCGTATACGATTCCGCCTACAAATAAGCATGATGAGGAAACGCCGTTGCACAATCATCATAAGATGGTATATCCGTTTCATGGCGATTATTCTTATCTGTACGATGCGTGCCGTGGTGGAAAAACCGGTTATACGAATGCTGCCGGCAGTACCCTTGTGACATATGCGCAGAAAGACAATTTCCCGATTGTATGTGTTGTTATGAGAGAAAAGTCTCCGGATCAATATACAGATACGCGCGAAGTATTCGATTACTGTTTTGAGCATTTTAAACTGTTGCCTGTAGCAGATTACGAGGTTGATGATTCTGCTGATGAGGATCGGGAGCCATTTGCAATGATTGATCAGAAAGCAACCATTGTAGTTCCTGCTGATGTGACTTTTGATGAGGTAAGCCGGAATATTCGCTATGATGATAGTGATGAGGATGTATTGGGCATTATAGAATACTCCTATGCCGATCGTGTAGTCGGTCAGGCAAAAGTTCTGATGAATGAGCAGAAAATTGAGACATTTACTTTTTCGGAAAATGAATTACAGGAAAAAGAAGAAGCGTTACAGCAGGAGCCTGTTTCAGAGAATGAAGGAGAAGAACACGCACAAAAAGAAAAGAAGAGCATTCACATTGAGCTGAGTGGGAAGATGATAGCAAAAATTGTCGGTATGATTATCGGTGCAGTGATACTGATACTGCTTCTTGTGTGGGCAAGTCAACACGCATATATTTTCCGCCAAAAGATTGCTACGCTAAAGAGCAATCGACGGGAGAGAACGAGATATCGCACAATTCGTGATACGAGAAAATCAAAGCGGAGAGAGCGCAATCGAAGAAGTAAGAAATTGAGATTCTAATGGAATGATGGTTATTGAAGATGAGAGTCGGGCATGATTGGTCCGGCTCTTTCTTTTATTCTAAATCATAGAAATGATAAAATATATCATAAAAAATGATTGAATTTAATCATTCAAATAAATAAAGGATTATGATAATGTAATATTCATCATAAATCATGATTTATTTTAATATTTTGGATGAATAGAATGAGGAGGAACCAGATGAAAGGTTTTGAGAAATATCATAGATCATATTATCTGCCGGACGAATGTACCTATGAATGGGTAAAGAAAGATTCTGTAGATCACGCACCCATATGGTGCTCTGTGGATCTTCGAGATGGAAATCAGGCACTGATAGAGCCGATGGGATTAAATGAAAAGCTTGAGTATTTCCAGATGCTTGTTGATATTGGCTTCAAAGAGATTGAGGTGGGGTTTCCGGCTGCATCGGAAACAGAATATGAGTTTATGCGGGCGTTAATTGAAAACAACATGATTCCGGATGATGTAACTGTTCAGGTGCTTACACAGGCGAGAGAACACATCATAAAAAAGACTTTTGAGGCGGTAAAGGGAGCTCCTCATGCGGTGATCCATCTTTATAACTCAACATCCGTGGCACAGCGGGAGCAGGTGTTTAAGAAGAGTAAAGAGGAAATCAAGCAAATTGCGATTGACGGAGCAGTATTATTAAAAGAGCTTGCGGATCAGACAGCGGGCAATTTTTCTTTTCAGTACAGCCCGGAAAGCTTCCATGGAACGGAAGTGGATTATGCATTGGATGTGTGTAATGCGGTGTTAGATGTGTGGAAGCCGACCATTGGCAATAAGGTGATTATCAATATTCCGACAACCGTTGAGAATGCAATGCCACATGTATTTGCAACACAGGTTGAATATATCAGCAAACATTTAAAGTATCGTGAAGCGGTAACCCTTAGTATTCATCCACATAATGACAGAGGTTGTGGCGTGGGAGATGCGGAGCTTGGAATGCTTGCGGGAGCAGAACGAATTGAAGGAACACTGTTTGGAAATGGAGAAAGAACCGGAAATGCTGACATTGTGACACTTGCCATGAATTTATATTCGCACGGTGTAGATCCCGGACTGGAGTTTTCAAATCTGATGGAAATCCGGAAGCGCTATGAGAGGCTGACGAAAATTGCCGTTCCGCAGCGCCAGCCGTATGCCGGAGATTTGGTATTTACAGCTTTTTCGGGTTCACATCAGGATGCCATCTCAAAGGGTATGGATTATCGAGAGGAAAAACAGATGGAAGCGTGGGCCGTTCCGTATCTGCCGATTGATCCGAAGGATATCGGAAGAAAGTATGAATCGGATGTCATTCGAATCAACAGTCAGTCGGGAAAGGGCGGCGTGAATTACATTTTACAGCAGAGCTTTGGCATTACGATTCCGGAGAAGATGCGGGAGGAGTTCGGTTATCTCGTAAAGCATGTCTCTGACCGTACGCATAAGGAAATGTCACCGGAGCTAATCTATGGAATCTTAGAGGATCACTATATTACCAATCAGCCGTTCTTTCAGATGCCGGAGTGTCATTTCAAGCAGGAGAGCGGAATTGTAGCACAGGCAACCATTGCTCACAAAAATGGTCTTCATGTAATCAGCGCCGGTGGAAACGGGAGACTTGATGCGGTGTCAAACATCATTAAGCAGTACTTTGACATCAATTATGAGCTTAGCTTTTATGAAGAGCATGCACTTTCCAAAGGGTCAACTTCTAAGGCAATGTCTTTTGTGGGAGTTACCTGTAACGGACAGGTGTACTGGGGAATCGGAATTGATGATGATATCATAAAGTCGTCAATTCATGCGCTTGTTGTGGCAGTAAATAAGCTACAGGAGTTATCCGTCAGTATTGGAAAAGAAGATGAGAGACTGATAGCAATTAAGAATTATATTCAGGTGAATTACCAGATGATTACACTCTCAGATGTCGCGGGGCAGTTTGGCCTTTCCGAACCGTATGTCTCAAAGTATTTTAAGGAGAAAGCAGGAATCACTTTTGGAGAGTATGTATTACAGATTCGTATGAAAAAGGCGAAAACGCTTCTGAAGAGCAGTAGCATGACGATTGAGAGTATTGCCGAAAATGTCGGATATCCAAATGTCGAGCACTTCAGCCGCATGTTCAAAAAGAAATTTGGGATGTCACCGTTGCAGTATCGAATGAACAAGTAACCGAAGGAGATATGATTATGAATGCAGAACAGAGTATAGAAGCAACAAGAAAAGGGTTTGAGTCAAGTTCTGCGGAAGCTCTTGTTTTTTAAGCGATAAACATAAAGCGAACGGAGAGCTACGGTGTGAGCAGCAGACGCTGCAGCACCTGCTCGAGGCGTTTCTTTTCCCGTGTATAGATGATAATACCGTTACATGTCTTCTGCAGTGTGACGAACTTATCCTTCAGGGAATCCGAATGTGTCATCTGATAGATGAAAAAGGATGTATAGTTTTCGTCCATGGAGAGAAACAGTGTCTCACAGCCATCCAGTGAGTCAAGCTTGGCATGAGATTCTTCCAGTAACAGATGAAGCTGCTTATCCTGAGCAACCTGATCCGGAGTACGATCGATGATAAAAAAACCATCCTCGTCCTTTGGCATGTTCATCGCTTTTACCGCGCGCTGTACCTGCTTGGTCAGGCTGTCTGAGGACGGATATAATGATTCAAAATAATCAATAAAGTCTGTTGCCATCCGAAAGTGGCAGTTCTTACCATTCTCAAGTATTTCCGTAATCAGTATTCTGCGGATTGCTTTTTCGCACTCTTTACGCGAAGGGCTTTTCCGTATGGTATCGCTCATAGTTTCCTCCTGAGGTGTTATTTGATTAAGATACGACATGCTTTTATGTCTTTTTAAGATTATAAGACAAATATTGACAAAAAACAAGGATGAAATTATACTAAAAATATACCGATAGTATTGGTGCTAAGCGGAAAATAACTGCACAAAGGGGAGCAAGTATGACGCAGCAGGAAAAATGGGACTTACAAGAGGCTCAGATTCGAAAACTGATAGAAGAAAACAATGGCGTTGTCAAGACGGC
>JAQXMB010000159.1 GCA_029012425.1 bacterium
GTCTGATTTTAATGTGTACCATTATATCTACCTGCCGTTCGGTAGTCAATATGCTTCTTTTATTTTGTAATGGTTTCATCGAAAAACGATACGATTATGCGGCACCCGGAATCAGAGCCTCTCCAAAAAATAAAAGACATCGCCTTCCTGCACATATTTCCATGTGCTTTCTGTCACTTCAAAGGTTGCTCCTTCGCCATCATCCGTAATTCGTATCAGACCTTTAACCCCTGCGGTTTCATCCTCAAATTCATAGATATGCTCCGCAATCGGAACTGCTTTTCCATCGAAGGTGGTGAGACGGTAGATACCGATGGATGCCGTATATTTGCCTTCTTCCACCTTCTCTATCGTAAGCTCACTATAGATGTCCGGTGTTCCCTGACGATCCACAAATTCTACTTTTCTCTGCCACGGATTCTCAAGTTCAAAAGAAGCTCCCGTCACCTGTGCCAGATACTTTGCCAGCTCATAGCATCGGTTTCTCGTATAATCGCCCGCTGCCTGATTTAACAGAAGCTGTTTTGCCGAAATCCCCTCGTAATCTGCTGCAATCCGGTTAAGCTCTGCTTCTTTTTTCTGTATCCATGTGCGTTGTTCCTCAAGCACAAGCTTCTTGGTTTTCGCATCCGCAGCATTGGAAAACCGGCTCCATAAACTGTTCAACTCATCATCCCATATATGATAGACCTCTTCACTAATCATAGTGATTGTAAGCTGCATATCATCATCGGCAAGCAACGCTTCAAGCTCTTCTACCTTTTTTTCGATACCAAGAATTTCTTCCTCAAGTGTTTCTGTCTCTGATGTATTTACAACCGTTTCTTTTGTCTGTGATTCTTCCGAACTTTCTGCACTCGAATCTCCGCTTTCCCGCCTGCTGTCTGATAAAGATTCTGATTCTTGTGATTCTTCCTCCTCAAACAGTTTCTCTTGTGATGTGTTTGGTTCATCTGCTGTCACTTCTTTTGCTGAATCGGCAGTTACTGCGTCAACCCCGGCTGCGTCTTTCCCACAACCCGTAAATATCATACCTGCTGCCATAATCGCAATCGCCGTCTTGCTTCTGATATGTTTTCTCACTACGCCTGCTCCCACATGTGATTTCCCTGTTGGTTCCTGATTCATCGTCTCTTTCACAAAAATATAACGCGCTTATGTTCCCGGCTACAGAATCTTATTATGAAATTTATAAAAAATCTCTGCTGACATAAAAGCATTTTCCTCCGTCGAATTGGCATTCACCGGAAATAAGCGTATGCACAGAGAAAATAAATCAATCAAACGGATACCATTTCTGTAGCTGGTTCAATTGTATCACATTATAATTCCTAATGTGAATGAGTTTTAACATTTTATGAAATCTCTATAGAACATCACATATGTCCCTTTTGAGGGTATGACCAAAGATGAAAAACATATGACCGGACATAGTGTTGCGACCTGGCGCGGCAAGGACATTCCCTATGTCAGTGCAGATTTTTCTAAAGTCAGCTTCCGCTGATTGGTATTTTCTACAGAAGCTTAGGTAAGCATAAGAAAGCGTGCATGCTCGCCTTGGAACAATCAGAGCGTGAAATTATTTCCTGGTTAAATGCTACTTCAAACGATTAATGGCATCCAGGAATAACTCTCTGTGTACATCATGAATGCAATGATCGCTTGTTCCGGATTCAATCAGTGTGCAGTTCGTACCAATCAAAGATACCGCACGGTCTGCCTGCTCCTTGGACGCAGCACATAAATATACACCATTTTCAGCTACGCTTTCCGTCGCATGAAGGTAAATACAAGGCACCTTGATATCGGAAAGCATCTGTTCATGGGTAATTGCTTTACTCCATGTCAAATCATAAAAATGCTCACCGTAGCGCATATCATACTGATTCACATAATGGAACACACCGGTTACGCCTTCGGGCATAAAGAAGATTTTCACTTCCTCACCCGGATGTTTCTCGCTGTATTTCTTCGCATAATCTGCGATTTTCCCTATCGAATCCTTCATGAATAATTGTCCCCAGTAACAATTACGCAGATAGTAGGACGGCCAGCACTCGCCGTTTCCTTCCGCAAGGTAATTGTGCACATTCCGATAAGTATCCAGGTATGCAAAACTATTCTCCCAGTTTTCTCCCTGTGTCGAGAAAATCGGCGGGTCTTCCAAAATAACTCCCTTTATGTAATCGCCACCATAGGCAGCAACATATCCGGCTGTGATTGCACCGTTCGAGTGTCCGCTGACGACGGTTTCTTCTTTTATCACATGGTTGATAAACCAGATGATATCATCTCCATTTACATCCAGATAATACAACTCCTCCTCATGTGACGATTCGCCATGCCCGTATAAGTCAATCGCATAGATATGCCACTTGGATGCCAAATCTCCCATCACACCGGAGTAATTTTCCCATGCTGCCATCTGTCCATGAATGAGTAAAAGCGTAGGGCCGTCCCCTTCAAGTTCTCCGTAATTCATCACATGTCCGTTCGGCAGTGTCACCTGCTTTTCTTCGACACCCAGCTTCTCAATCCTTTTCATATCCTTCTCCCACCAGTGGAGATTGTTATAGCAGAATCTTGCAGCCAGAATAACTATTATGACAAATAATACCAGTAAAATCAGACCGACTATTTTTAACACTTTCTTGATCATCCTTTCGTTCCTCTCTTTTTTTCTTGGCTCTATTATATCAGCCGCATTTGCACATATCCACCAAGCAGATTTTCCACTTAATATAATAAATGTTAAAAATTGTAGCAATCGTTTGGCTCAAATTCCATATCGAGCACACGAATTTTCCCTGCTTTATCGTAATCAAAATAGAGATACAGGCTTCCCCAGAAATCTTCTTTGCCAAATCCCTCGATACCCTGCTCCGCTTTCAGGCACGGTTTTCCATGAAAGGAATTGAGCTCAATATCCCAAATTCCCCAATCGCAGGTGACTCCACAGCACGCTCCCTCTGCCATCGCTAAAACTTCCATGTCATAGTAGTTGCATATCTGAGCGTAGCCTTCTTCATCTTCCTTTGCGAGCGTCTTCCAGTAGCTATATACCGGTTCTAAATCAATATGGATTTGCTTCTCACTTCCCTCACAGGAAATAACCGCATCAAATGTATCCGCTCCCTTTGTGACAGAAATGGGGAAAGAGTTATTGAGACCATCTTCTCCCTTATACAGCTCTAACTTCTGCCAGCCTCCATCCTTCTTTTTTAGCACGGCATACTCCATCAGAGGCATCGAATTAACATGCGGTGTCATTGTGAGCAAAATCTCTTCTTCCCCATCTTCATTTAAATCAATATACGCTGCCAGATCTCCAAGCTCAACCACACATTCATCGTCATGCTCGTAGATTTTTTCTCCGTTAAAAATAAAATCAAAGTGCGTATTCGCTCCGTCTTCTCCGGAGTATACAACATATTCCTGCTGTCCATTTCCGTCAATATCTCCGATAGGCTCGCCATTCTTTTCATACCATTTCGCCGAACCGTGCGACTGTTCGCTATCATCTGTATTTTCTATCGACGCATCGTTTTCTCCATACGATTCTACTATATATTTCTGCTGTTCCTTCTCATCCGTATCACCAATCCCGCCCGTTTTTTTCTCAAATGGTTTGGGTCGTGTCATCAAAAGTGCTGCAGCGGCAAGCAATAATACTGTTATAAATGCAAAAAATAGTTGTCTGTACTTTTTCATCCGACGGTCCTTCTTCCTATGGTATTCTCATGTTTCTATCGTCTTCTTGCTGACGGCTGTTCTCGCAGAACCTGTTCACGCTCTTGACTTATGATAATGTCTCTACTCTATTCCTAATTCACACCCTTGTCAATTCCGGCTCATTCTCCAAAAATATAGTACGACTCTGCATCCTTGGTATGAAATGCATGATAAAAAAACCTCCGGGAATTTGCTTCTACGCTCATTCCCGGAGGTATGTGACCTGTACTATCATTTATTAATATGCCTGCGCATACAGCTTTAAGATATCTTTTTTGGTCGTAAAT
The DNA here is from genome assembly GCA_029012425.1 of bacterium. Lineage (GTDB taxonomy): Bacteria > Bacillota > Clostridia > Lachnospirales > Lachnospiraceae > W0P33-017. Next base: position 4,020 of record JAQXMB010000159.1, read on the forward strand.
CTTGGATTCACCTGTATATTTCCGCTCTTCATCGCATCATC
>JAQXMB010000160.1 GCA_029012425.1 bacterium
CAGCTTTGAGGGTGAGCCGGAATGGGTAAAGATTGATGGAGACATTGACAGTTTTACCAACATGATCTGGGAGAATTTAAACGAGGACAATAAGGTGTCTTTGTTTGTTCGGTATATTGACATTGAGACAGGCAAGTACGAGACCCGAATTGTAAATAAAAACAAATAAGGAGAAAAATCATGAATGAATTGGAATTGAAATACGGCTGTAACCCCAATCAGAAGCCGTCACGCATTTATATGGAGGATGGAGCAGATCTGCCGATTACCGTATTGAATGGAAAACCCGGATATATCAATTTCCTGGATGCATTTAACGGCTGGCAGCTTGTAAAAGAATTAAAACAGGCAACCGGTCTTCCGGCAGCAACCTCTTTCAAGCATGTATCTCCTGCCGGAGCTGCAGTCGGGCTTCCGCTTACCGATATCGAGCGTAAAATCTACTGGGTAGATGATATGAATATGGAAGTTACTCCGCTTGCAAATGCATATGCAAGAGCTCGTGGTGCGGATCGTATGTCATCCTTCGGTGATTTCATCGCATTGTCGGATGTATGTGATGCGGCAACCGCAAGCATAATTAAACGAGAGGTATCGGATGGAGTGATCGCACCCGGATACACACCTGAAGCATTGGAACTTTTAAAGGCTAAGAAAAAAGGTAATTATAATATCATTCAGATTGATGAGAATTATGTACCTGCTGAGATTGAACGCAAAGAGGTGTTTGGTATTACTTTTGAGCAGGGTAGAAATGAGCTTAAGATCGATGATGAGTTCTTTTCAAATATTGTGACGGACAATAAGGAGCTTACCGAGCAGGCGAAGATTGATCTTGCAATCGCAATGATTACTTTGAAGTATACACAGTCAAACTCTGTATGTTATGTAAAGGGCGGACAGGCAATCGGAATCGGAGCCGGACAGCAGTCAAGAATTCACTGTACCAGACTTGCCGGACAGAAAGCTGATAACTGGTGGCTTCGTCAGAATCCGAAAGTTTTAAATCTTCCGTTTAAGGATACAATTGGCCGTGCAGACAGAGATAATGCAATTGATCTGTATATTGGTGAAGAGTATATGGATCTTTTGGCGGATGGAACCTGGGAGAACACCTTTACAGAGAAGCCGTCGGTATTTACTGCAGAGGAGAAGCGTGCGTGGCTTGATGAGAACACGGATGTTGCGCTTGGATCGGATGCGTTCTTCCCGTTTGGCGACAACATTGAGCGTGCACATAAGAGTGGTGTAAAATATGTTGCAGAGCCCGGCGGATCAATCCGTGATGACAATGTGATCGCAACCTGCAATAAGTATGGAATGGTAATGAGCTTTACAGGAATCAGATTGTTCCATCACTAATTGAATGACAAGGAATAGGAACATGGAAACAAATCAGAACAAATCAGAGCAGAAATGTCCGGATTCAAATGGACGCTATGAATTGTTAAAGGAGGAAGGACGGGCGAAACGCGGTGTGTTTCATACCGTGCATGGCGATATCCAGACTCCGGTGTTTATGAATGTTGGTACGGTTGCCGCAATAAAAGGTGCCGTATCTACAGAGGATTTGAAGCAATTAAAGACACAGGTGCAGCTTTCAAATACTTATCACCTGCATGTGCGCACCGGTGATGAGACAATCAAAGAATTAGGTGGTCTTCACCGATTCATGGTGTGGGATCGCCCGATTCTTACGGATAGCGGTGGATTTCAGGTGTTTTCACTTGCCGGACTTCGCAAGATCAAGGAAGAAGGTGTGCATTTCCAGTCACATATCGATGGACATAAGATTTTTATGGGACCGGAGGAGAGTATGCAGATTCAGTCAAATCTTGGCTCAACGATTGCAATGGCATTCGATGAATGTCCGCCTGCTCTGGCTGACCGGTCTTATGTAGAACAGTCTGTTGCACGGACAACGCGATGGCTGGAACGCTGCAAGAAAAAAATGGTAACTCTGAACTCGTTAGAGGATACAGTAAATAAAAATCAGTTGCTGTTTGGAATTAATCAGGGTGCAATCATAGATGATATTCGTATCGATCATGCGAAGCGTATTTCTGAGATGGAATTGGATGGTTATGCCGTTGGTGGACTTGCCGTTGGTGAGAGTCATGAACAGATGTATCACATTCTTGATGTGACTGTGCCTCATTTGCCGCGAAAAAAGCCGACTTATCTGATGGGTGTTGGTACGCCGGCAAATATTCTGGAAGGTGTGGAACGAGGCGTGGATTTCTTTGACTGTGTATATCCGACAAGAAATGGCCGACACGGACATGCATATACCAACGAGGGAAAAATCAATCTTCTTAATCAGAAATTTGAGAAGGATATGCGCCCGATTGAGGAGGGCTGTGGCTGCCCGGCCTGTCAAAAGTATTCGCGTGCCTATATCAGACATCTGCTTAAGGCAAAGGAAATGCTTGGAATGCGACTTCTTGTGATGCATAACCTGTATTTCTATAATCATATGATGGAAGAGATACGAGATGCGCTTGACGAGGGAAGATTTGCTTCCTACAAGGCAGAAAAGCTCTACACAATGAGCCAGAATGAGATTCATCATCAGAGAATGGTAATCCGCAAATGAGAATGTCTATGCAGGATTCTGAATAATTATTCGCCGATGATGAACAAATTGTAACTTTTACTTGATGTTCGTACACATATTGTGTATTATTGTAAATGATATTTTTTTATATGAAATGGATTCAGGAGGAATTAATATGATTTTGACAGCATCAACAACCGGTGGAATTGCCGGAATGATTCTTTGGATTGTAGTATTAGTCGCTTTTATGTACTTTTTCATGATTCGCCCTCAGAAAAAAGAGCAGCAGCAGAAGACAGCAATGCTTCAGGCTTTGGAGGTTGGTGATACCGTACTTACAACAAGCGGTTTTTACGGAACAATCATTGATATGTCAGAGGATACAGTAATTATAGAGTTTGGTAATAATAAGAACTGTCGTATCCCGATGCAGCGCGTAGCTATTTCCGCAGTCGAGAAACCGGAAGATGCAACAAAGCCTGTTGAGGACAAGAAGGATACAAAGAAATAATATGTGGGGTAGGGGCGTATACAGTTTTTGGGTATACGCCTTTTACTGCATTTTTTAGGGAGGATATACATATGAATTTTCATGTTGGAGTAATTTCCGGAGACGGAATCGGACCGGAAGTTGTCGCAGAAGCAAAAAAGGTGCTTGACCGAGTTGCAGAGAAATTCGGACACACTTTTTCCTATGAAGAGATTCTGATGGGTGGCTGCTCGATTGATGCGACCGGTGTACCCCTTACAGACGAAGCAATTGCACAGGCAAAGCGATCGGATGCTGTTTTAATGGGATCGATTGGTGGTAATACAGCTACCTCGCCTTGGTATCAGCTTGCACCGAATCTTCGCCCGGAAGCAGGTTTACTAAAGCTTCGTAAGGAACTCAACCTCTTCGCAAATCTTCGTCCGGCATATCTCTATGAAGAGTTGAAGGAAGCATGTCCGCTTCGTGATGATATTATCGGAGACGGCTTCGACATGATGATCATGAGAGAGCTTACAGGCGGACTGTATTTTGGAGATCGCGTGACAGAGGAACGCGATGGCGTAATGACAGCTGTTGATACACTTACATATAATGAAAATGAGATTCGACGCATTGCAGTTCGTGGTTTTGATATTGCAAGAAAGCGCAGAAAGAAAGTAACAAGTGTCGACAAGGCCAATGTACTTGATTCTTCAAGACTTTGGAGAAGGATTGTTGAGGAAGTTGCCAAGGATTATCCGGATGTAGCTTATGAGCATATGCTCGTTGACAACTGTGCAATGCAGTTGGTAAAAGATCCGAAACAGTTCGATGTAATACTTACTGAGAATATGTTTGGAGATATATTATCAGATGAGGCAAGTATGGTAACCGGATCCATCGGAATGCTCTCATCAGCAAGTCTGAATGATACCAAATTCGGATTATATGAGCCGAGCGGCGGTTCTGCTCCTGATATCGCAGGAAAAGGCATTGCCAATCCGATTGCAACGATCTTAAGTGCAGCAATGATGCTTCGCTATTCCTTTGATCTTGATGCGGAGGCAGATGCAATTGAGGCTGCTGTAAAGCAGGTATTAAAGGATCATTATCGAACCATCGATATTATGCCGCAGGATGAAACAAAGAAATCAACCGTAACACAGGTTGGAACCGCTCAGATGGGCGATTTGATTTGTGAGCGGATCTAACTTACATAGAAAGAGAGGATAAGAGAGATGATTAGTGACAACGCACGCGCCGGAATGCAGCAGGCACCGGCAAGAAGTCTGTTCAATGCATTAGGATTCACACAGGAAGAGCTGAAAAAACCGATGGTTGGTATTGTAAGCTCCTACAACGAGATTGTACCCGGACATATGAATCTGGATAAGATTGTCGATGCTGTAAAGCTTGGTGTTGCGGAAGCTGGTGGTGTTCCGGTAGTATTCCCTGCAATCGCTGTCTGTGATGGTATCGCAATGGGTCATATCGGTATGAAGTATTCGCTTGTGACAAGAGATCTGATTGCAGACTCTACCGAGTGTATGGCAATTGCGCATCAGTTCGATGCACTCGTTATGGTTCCCAACTGTGATAAGAATGTGCCCGGTCTTTTGATGGCAGCTGCCAGATTAAATATTCCGACCGTATTTGTATCCGGTGGTCCGATGCTTGCGGGACATGTAAAAGGACAGAAGAGAAGTCTTTCTTCTATGTTTGAGGCTGTTGGATCATATGCAGCAGGAACGATGACAGAGGAAGATGTATGTGAGTTTGAGAACAAGGTATGTCCTACCTGCGGATCATGTTCGGGTATGTATACGGCAAACTCAATGAACTGTCTGACTGAGGCGCTTGGAATGGGTCTTGGCGGAAACGGAACGATCCCCGCTGTTTATTCTGAACGAATTAAGCTTGCAAAACATGCCGGAATGGCTGTTATGGAGCTTGTTCGTAAAAATATTCGTCCGCGCGATATTATGACAAAAGAATCAATCATCAATGCGCTGACTGTTGATATGGCACTTGGATGCTCAACAAACAGTATGTTGCATTTGCCGGCTATCGCACATGAAATTGGATTTGACTTTGATATTTCTTATGCGAACCCGATCAGTGAGAAAACGCCGAATCTTTGTCATTTGGCACCGGCTGGTCCGACTTATATGGAAGATCTCAATGAGGCCGGTGGTGTCTATGCGGTGATGAAGCAGTTGGCAGATATCGGACTTTTGAATACCGATTGTATGACAGTAACCGGACAGACAATCGGAGAGAATATTAAGAATTCCGTTAACCGTAATCCGGAGGTAATCCGAACCGTTGATAATCCTTACAGTAAGACCGGTGGTCTGGCAGTGTTAAAGGGAAATCTTGCGCCTGACGGATCTGTTGTTAAGCGTTCTGCGGTTGTAGAAGAAATGCTTGTTCATGAAGGACCCGCGCGCGTATTCGATTGCGAGGAGGATGCAATTGATGCAATTAAATCAGGAAAGATTGTTTCGGGTGATGTAGTAGTGATTCGTTATGAAGGACCGAAGGGTGGCCCGGGAATGAGAGAAATGTTAAATCCTACTTCGGCAATCGCAGGAATGGGTCTTGGTTCATCCGTTGCACTTATTACAGACGGACGCTTCTCCGGTGCCAGCCGTGGAGCATCCATTGGTCATGTTTCGCCGGAAGCAGCAGTGGGCGGACCGATTGCACTCGTAGAAGAGGGTGATATGATCAGCATTGACATTCCGAACATGACCTTGAATATCAAGGTATCCGACGAGGAGCTTGCTGCAAGAAAGGCAAAATGGCAGCCGAGAGAGCCTCGTGTAACAACCGGCTATCTCGCTCGTTATGAGAAGATGGTTACTTCCGGTAATCGCGGAGCAATTCTTGAGATAAAATAGTGATAAGGAAGGTTAGAAACATGCAGCTTACTGGTGCTGAAATCATCATTGAGTGTTTAAAAGAGCAGGGTGTGGATACTGTTTTCGGATATCCCGGAGGAGCGATTTTGAATGTCTATGATGAATTATATAAGCATAGCAATGAAATCAGACATATATTAACTTCCCACGAGCAGGGAGCGAGCCATGCCGCAGACGGATATGCCCGCAGTACGGGAAAAGTCGGTGTTTGTCTTGCGACCTCGGGTCCCGGGGCAACCAATCTTGTCACAGGAATTGCAACGGCCTACATGGATTCCGTGCCCATGGTAGCAATAACATGTAATGTAGGTGTGTCGCTGCTTGGTAAAGACAGCTTTCAGGAGGTTGATATCGCAGGTATTACAACACCGATCACAAAGCATAACTTTATTGTAAAGGATGTAACTCGCTTGGCAGATACCATTCGCCGCGCATTTTCGATAGCAACGAGCGGAAGACCGGGACCGGTACTTGTTGATGTGACAAAGGATGTAACTGCCAACAAGACGGAATATTGTAAGGTCTCATCGCCTACACCCAAGAAGCGTATACCTCCTGTCTCGGAGGAAGAACTTGAAACAGCAGTTAAGCTGATGCAGAAGGCAAAGCGCCCATATATCTTTGTTGGTGGCGGTGCAGTTATTTCCGGAATCAGTGAGGAACTCAAACAGTTTGTTTCACTCATGCAGGCTCCGGTTTGTGATTCTTTGATGGGAAAGGGTGCATTTGACGGAACGGATCCGCTGTATACCGGAATGCTCGGAATGCATGGAACAAAGACTTCAAATTTCGGAGTTAGTGAATGTGATTTGCTGATTGCAATTGGTGTACGATTCTCGGATCGAGTCATAGGAAATGCAAAAAAATTTGCAAGTCATGCAAAAATTGTCCAGATTGACATTGATCCGGCAGAGGTAAA
>JAQXMB010000161.1 GCA_029012425.1 bacterium
TTAGCAATATCGAATACATAGAGGGAAAAAGCATTCATGGATAAAAAAAAGAGCATCGGAAAAATCGTCTGTCAAATAGTATTGTTTTCGATTTTAGCGATCTATATTTTGATATTATTTGCGCTTATTTTCCGAAAGAGACATGGATTTCGATCAGTGAATTTGATTCCGTTTCGTTTAATAGCGGATTTTCTGTTTGGAGATTCCAAATCACAGGCATTTGCAGTCAATAATATCGTAGGAAATATTGTATTATTTATTCCATTTGGGATTTATCTTACACTGTTTAACCCTAATAAAAGGATCCGTGTGAATACAGGTATCGTGGCAATCGCAAGTATTACGGTAGAAATCCTACAGTATCTGTTTCAGGTAGGCGTCATGGATATGGATGATGTGATATTAAATACGCTCGGTGGCTTGATCGGAATTGTGATCTTCAAGATCATGTATCGATTCTTGAAGGATAAAACAAAAAATGTAATCGCTGTTCTTGCACCAATCGCAGGGGTGGGGGCAATTCTTTTTATGTCCTTTATCAACCGATAGAATCGAGATGGAACAGCACTGTATGATTACACAGATTTCGGATAACGAAACGAGGAATGTAAGGAGAATGTACAATGAAAGAAGGCTTTATGGTGCCCCCGAATCATGTAAATTTCGAGGCAAAGAAACTATTCGGAAATATGGGAGAGATCATCGATGGTGCAATCGCATATATGACCGTTGATGGTGGTGGTCCCACAGAAAAACATACGCATGAACACAATCATTTATTTATTGTCGTAAAAGGTTCTGCAAAAATTCTTTTAGATGATGAAGAAATCGTCGTAAATCAGGATGAATCCTTCTTAGTCAAGGGCACGATTCCGCACGCTGTCTGGAACAATCAGAAAGGTGAAACGGTAATGATTGGAATATCGGTGAAATCATAATGAACAACCCCCAACAAAACGCTTTGTTGGGGGTGTTGTGTATTTAATTCTCTTTTTTTAAAAGCGTCTGATCAATTTCTCCGGAAGCAATCGTGTTTTCCACCCATAGCTTGAGTGATTCGATGGTCAGTGACATGTTCTCGAGGTAATCTTTAATTCTTAGAAAGTCTGAGATTTCATCTTCGGTGACCCTGCCATCCGCAGCAATGTCAATCATGCGGTCTTTTTCTTTTGAAAGCGTATTCAAAGTGGAGAGCATTTCAAGCGTGATTACCGACAGGTCCTTGGCGGTCACCTCCGGAACATATTGCTGACCGATTGGACATTCATGCGAACAATAGTAGTTACATAAGGAAGGATTTTTATAACAGTCTGCCATAGCAAGAATCTCATCCGGATGAGGATTGGATTTTTCGTTTTCAATCTTTTCTATTCTGTCAGAAGAGATAAATTCGAGCTGTTCTGCAGCAGCTTCTCTTGTGAGCCCGGCGTTCTCACGACTGATCTGGTAAATGTTCTTATTTTCTTTTGTAGATTTACGCCCCATAATCATGCTCCTTAATTATTCTTATCTATTTTACATTATACATAAAAATGGAAGATATACAAATGAAATCATTTCGATTGTGATTGGCGAAATAAAGATAGTTATTTCGCTGTTATTGCCATTTTTTATGTTTGGAATACAAGTTATACTCAATGCATAAAAAGCGTGCAAATAAGCGGATGGGATACAAAAAGTACCCGTGCAGGATGGAGGTAGCCTATGAATGTTCAGGAAAGAATCAGAGTATGCAGAATCATTTGCGAGATGGAAAATCGGCCGGAGCTTAGCAAAAGACTTGGTTTAGAGAATCGGTCAACATTTTTTGGACAACTGATTGATCAAAAATATGCAAAGAGAGGGAACGAAAAATGAAGCAATTAACCAAAAGTTATGATAAAGTATTATGTGGAGTATGTGGAGGTCTTGCAGAATATCTGAATATTGACCCATTAATTATCCGATTGATATGGGTGCTCGTGGTTGTGTTGGCGAAACATGGAATTCTGCTGTATCTGATTGCGGCGTTACTAATTCCGGAAAGGGTGAGATAGAATGATTACTTTGATTATTATTTTACTGGTTTTGACTTGTGTATTTGGGTTTGCATTCAAGCTTACGGGAACATTATTGAAGGCACTTCTATGGATGATCGTGCTTTTGCCGATCGGACTTGTTTTGGGATGCTTAGGACTGGTATGTTGCTGCACAATTATTCTGATTCCGGTTGGAGTCAGCTTAATCAAAGCGGGTCTTCATGTGATTATTCCGGGGTAGGAACTATCACCGGTTGTCATGTATTGTGTGATTGATCTAAAGAAGGTGGTGTTACTATGAAAAAAAGACTAAGCCCTTATGAAAAGGAGTTACAGAAGCTGCAAAGACAGGAAAGTATGTTTTTTAGCAAATATTCTGAAAAAGACGAGAGTAAGCTTAACCGTCTGATTGAAGATAAGGTGCCGGATAAAGTGCAAAGTACACTGGAAAAAGCATTTGTAAAGGCATTTACCTATGTATTTGAAAAAGGAACGGCCTTAATCGAAAAAACTTATAAAAAAGACGGTATTCTCGAAGATTTCGATGTGAATCTGTATGCGGCAAATCGCAAGAACACGAAAAAAGAGTGGAAGGCATTCGCAAAACGATCCACAGGATCGGCCAACAAAAATCTGCTCGTGACAGGAGCGTCGGGTGTCGGACTTGGACTTTTAGGTATCGGTATTCCTGATATTGTCTTGTTTCTCTCGTTACAGTTGAGAAGTATCTATGAAATTGCGCTCCATTATGGTTATACTTATGAAAAAGAACAGGAGCAACGCTTGATTTTACTATTGATTTGTGGTGCCATATCATATGGAGAAGAGCAAAAAGCAATTGACGATGAAATCAACCATTTTATTGAAAACGGAACATATACAAGTCAAAAAGAATTAAACCTGTGTATTGCGGAGGCAGCCTCCTGTTTGTCAAAGGAACTCTTATATATGAAATTCCTGCAGAGCATTCCGGTGGTTGGAGCTGTGGGTGGAATGTTTGATGCAATCTATATGAAACGCATCAACAAATATGCGGAATTAAAATATCGTCGCAGATTCCTGCATGGATGTAATGATAAATATGTAATAGAACCGTGAAAGGATGTAAGATGCAAGAAAAGAAACCGATTTTAAAAAACAGAATATTTCTATATCTGACAGAATTTTTCGCAGGAATGTCAGTTATGGCAGTAGAGCTTGGCGCCAGCAGATTGATGGCGCCTTATTTCAGTTCTTCGCAAATCGTGTGGACAATCATTATCGGAACCATTATGATTGCCATGGCACTTGGTAATATTTACGGAGGAAGAAGCGCAGACAAGAATCCGAACCCGGATAAACTGTATGGTCGCATCATGGTTGCAGCGATCTGGATTGCACTGATACCGGTGCTTGGAAAATATATGATTCTTGGAATATCGGCGGTACTGATTTTTTCGGTAAACAGCAACTTCCTAATCATTGCAGGTTTTGCGGCGTGTATGGTGATATTCGTTTTTCCGCTGTTTCTGCTTGGAACGGTGACACCATCACTTGTGAAATACACGGTGGATAATCTGGATGATAACGGAAAGCTGGTTGGTAATCTGAATGCGTCCAATACCATCGGAAGTATCATCGGTACATTTGTTCCGACTTTCATCAGTATTCCGGCTGTTGGAACATCGATTACATTTCTTATTTTTTCCGGGATTCTTCTGCTTTTGGCTATTGTGTATTTCGTGAGCTGTAAAACCGTTTTTTTTCGGATGAAAAAGCTGCCGATCAGTATGTTGATTTTTTTTCTGTGTGTTTGGCTTGGACATAATAACAGCTTTGCATTCTGGCAGAACGATTTGACCTATGAGGGGGAGTCGATTTACAACTACCTTCAGGTGTCTGAGAATGATGAGGAAGTGGTTTTGTCAACAAATGTGTTGTTCGGCGTTCAGTCTATCTACAAAAAAGAGCCCGGACTGACCGGAATGTACTATGATTACGCGATGGCAGCTCCTTATATGAGCGGTATCCATGAAAAGGATCAGCTCGATATCCTGGTTCTGGGAAACGGAACCGGAACCTATGCAACACAGTGTACAAGATATTTTGATAATGTTGACATTGAAGGAGTGGAAATCGATCAGAAAATCACGGATCTTGCGAAGGAATATTTCGAATTGCCGGAGGATATCACAGTAACGACCTATGACGGAAGAGCGTTCCTCAACGCGATAGATGAGACCTATGATGTCATCATGGTAGACGCCTATCAGGATATCACAATTCCTTTTCAGATGTCTTCGGTGGAATTTTTCGAGCTTGTAAAAGAACATCTTACAGATGATGGCGTGATGGTCGTTAATATGAACATGAGAGGTACTGGAGAGGGAAATATCAATCAGTATCTGGCGGATACCATATCCCATGTGTTTTCTGATGTCTATACGGTAGATGTGGCAGGAAGCACCAACCGGGAGCTGTTTGCGTCAAACAATGAAAATATGCTGGCGGTGCTTCAAATGAATCTTGCAGAAGAAAGCAACGACGAAGTCACGGCACTGATGAACCGGGTTTCTTCAAATCTGATAAAATATGTTCCGGGTAACTATCTCATGACAGATGACAAGGCACCGGTAGAACTGCTTGGAATGAAAGTCATTGATGAGTTAATACAAGACGAAGTCGTATATTATAAGGATATATATAAAAACGGCGGAATAAAGGCACTGATTGAGCAGTTATGATGAAGAGTGAGTAGACAGCATGATAGAGCATCCGATTGATCCTGTGTATGATCAACATTCAGAAATCTTAATATTGGGAAGCTTTCCTTCGGTAAAAACACGAGAAGTTAACTTTTTCTATGGTCATCCGCAGAATCGCTTCTGGAAAGTGATGGCAGCTGTGTATGAAGAACAGCCTTTGGTGACAACCGAACAGAAACGGGCCTTTCTGCTCAGAAATCATATTGCGGTGTGGGATGTCATCAAATCCTGTGAGATTCAAGGCTCCGCTGACAGCAGTATTAAGAATGTTGTGCCAAATGATTTGAGTGAAATATTAAGAGCGGCCAAGATTTCACATATTTTTGTAAATGGGAAAAAGGCCGAGCAGCTTTACAGGAAGTATATCGAAAAACAAATCAACCGCAAGGCCGAGTATCTGCCGTCCACCAGTCCGGCAAATGCCGCGTGGAGTTTGGAGCGTCTTGTGGAGGAATGGAAAACAATACGAATTTGAAAGGACATCTATGATGAAGAAAGTAGCAATACCTAAAATTAAATTTGTACATTTCGGGAAAATTCCTTATTATGAAAAGCACTTAACAGAGACGATTCCGTTCGATCCGGATACACAGTACGCTGTGCTCAAGACCTCAATCTGTACCGGAGAGCGGATTGCCGGTTTCAAAAATAAGGAGGACGGAAGCTTCACAGAGGTGCTGCTGATTCGTACAGACGCGGATTTGGAACGCTTTCAGAAGATGTATGGGATTGCGTCGATAAAAAAGGAATACTAACTCATATTTCATTGTTTTGCGAGATGCCTGATTTCTATTGGCTTGCTGCTGTGAACATCAATAACAGGAGGAGTATGAATGCAAAAAACAGTAAATCCGAATGCGTCGAATAAGACCAAACAGCTCTTAAATATGTTATCAGAAACAGCAGGAAGAGCCATTATTACCGGACAACATACGCAGACAAATCCCATGGAGGAAATTGCGTATATCAGGGAAGTGACAGGAAAAGAACCCAAACTGCGTGGATTTGAACTTCTGGCGTATTCGCCAAATATCAACTATGAGGATGCTGGCGAGGAATGTCTTGTTGAAGTCTATGAGAACCGTGGTACTGTGGATTCGGCAATTGCCTGGGCGAAGGAGACAGATGGGAATGTGACACTGACTTTTCATTGGTATTCCCCAATCGGTGGGCGAGACAAGAGCTTTTATGCAAAAAACACAGATTTTAACGCTGAAAAAATACTGATAGAAAATACTCCGGAAAGAAGTGCATTTTATCGTGACATGGATGTAATTGCGTCACTGTTAAGGAGATTTGAAGAGGCAGATATTCCGGTTTTATGGCGTCCGTTCCATGAGGCGGACGGAGACTGGTTCTGGTGGGGAGCAAAAGGACCGGTTGTGGCATCAAAGCTTTATCAATTCATGTTTGAGTATTATACAAATGTATGGCACCTGAATAATCTTCTTTGGGTTTGGAATTGTCCTGTGAAGGAGGCATATCCCGGAGATGCTTATGTTGATATTGTGTCTGTTGATATCTATTTGGAGCAATATGAAAAAACAGATTATTCCGAGCAATATGAACAGCTAATCGACGCGACCTCTCCGAATAAAGTTGCGGCATTAGCGGAAGTCGGCTATATGCCGGATGTCTCAATTCTTCAAAAGACGCATATTCCGTGGGCGTATTTTATGACATGGTCAAAGGAGTTCTGCATCGGCGAGCAGTATAATCGAAGGGAGAGCCTCCGGGCAATGTATGACAGCGATTATTCTGTGGTTGGGTGCCAATCTGCAAGCACCATTGGGCAGAGCGAGCAGGAAGCGTCCGAGATCGTTTCGAGCATGATGCCCACAGGGATTCTGTAAAACAAGGAGGTGTTGGAGTAGATGAGAGTACAGAAAGTCAGATTTTTCAGCCGTAATGTGAGACAAATGTATCTGGATGCATTTCCTCCTGCGGAAAGAATGCCATTTCCGGTGATGGTGGCGATGTCTAAACTATGGAATACCGATTTTCTGGAGTTTTATGACGGGGATACCCTTTGCGGATTTGTATATCTGGCTCACAATCGCAAACTGGTGTTTATCATGTTCCTTGCTGTGGACGAAACGCTTCGGTCAAAGGGATATGGCAGTACAATCCTACATGAAATCCAAAGTAGATATTCGGATAAGAAAATCATTGTGTCTATCGAACCATGCAACGCAGCTGCCTCCGACCTTGCACTGAGAACAAGGCGTAAAGCGTTTTACAACCGAAATGGGTATCAGGATACCGGGTATCGTATGCGGCTGAGTGGCGTGGAACAGGAAATTCTGATCTGCAACGGCAATTTCGACAAAAGGGAGTTCCGTCTTTTCTTTGTGCTGTACAGCAACGGAACTGTATGGCCGAAGATTTGGAGGCGGGAAACAGAAAATCACAACAAATGGCAAATGAAGAACAAATAACAGTAGGTGGTATGTTTGCAGGAATAGGCGGTATTTGTTTAGGATATAAGCTGAATGGATGTAAACTTGTTTGGGCAAATGAAAAGGATAAATATGCGTGCGAAACATATCGTTTAAATTTTGGCGATAGCTACCTTGTACAAGGAGATATTCTGGATGTTCCAGATAAAGAGATTCCTAAATTTGATATACTGACGGCAGGATTTCCGTGTCAGGCATTTTCATCAGTCGGATTGCAACAAGGGTTTGATGATCCGAGAGGAAATCTTTTTTTTTGAGGTCATGAGGGTAATAAAGGTTGCTAAACCGAGAGTAGTATTCCTTGAAAATGTTGCTAATCTTGTAAAACATGATGATGGAAAGACTTTCGAAACAATAAAGTCGTTACTTGAAGAACAGAAATACCATGTTGTTTTTGAAATAATGAATGCAAAAGAGTATGGCAACCTCCCTCAACAAAGGAATCGTATATATATTGTTGCATTTAAATATAAAAAGGATTTGGCAAAATTTAAATTTCCGGACAAAGTACCATTAACTAGAACAGCATTTGATTTATACGATAAGGATAAAAAGGAAGATAAATACTATATGGATAGTCATAGAATGTGGGATCGTATGATGGAATATATGACTGAACGAAATCGAGTGTATAGATTTACTGATTGGGGCCTATCAAGAAGTAGAGAAGGAATATGTCCCACATTACTGGCAGCAATGGGAAGTCGTTTTGAGAGAATTCCGTTTTTTTATGATGATTATTCGGTAAGATTGATGACTCCAAGGGAATGTGCGAGACTACAAGGATTTCCAGAAAAATATATCTTGCCTGACAAGAATGAGAAACATGTTTATAAACAAATAGGAAATTCAGTAGCAGTTCCTGTTGTTTATAGAATAGCAAAAAATATAGTGGAGGCTTTACAATAATATATGGAAGAGCAAAAGAAGCAGTCAAATGGGTTGCTTTTTGTAATCTTGAAATATTATATTTGTTAGAAAAAGCTGGTGGTTTGATGGAAAGAAAAACTTTAAGAGAACAGCTTATTCAAATGGGATATGGTAATTATTGTGTGTACGAAGCATTTAGGCGACTAGAATGGCAAGGAAAAATAGGATTTATCGGAAGCGGAAATTCTAAAAGCCAAAAGGTTTATATAATAGAGAACAGTGAGGCAGAGCAAAATGGGAAAATATTCCATTGTTGATTTGTTTGCGGGAGTAGGAGGATTAAGCTACGGATTCTCGCAATTAGATGAATTTACTATTGTGATGGCAAATGAGATTGAAAAGGATATTTCAAAGGCGTACTCATTAAATCATCCGGGTGTTAATATGATTAATTGTGATATTAACGATTTGACAGAAGATGTAATTAAACAAGCAATTGGTGATCAGATTATTGATATCGTAGTAGGTGGACCTCCATGTCAGTCATATTCCACACTTGGAAAGCGTCAGATGGATGATCGAGCTAATCTTTTTATGCAATACAAAAGAATACTATCGATTATCAAGCCTAGAGCTTTTGTTTTTGAAAATGTTACTGGTATATTAAGTATGGATGGTGGTAAACTTTTCAAAAATGTGCAAAGAGAGTTTGCAGAGTTAGGATATGAATTAAAGTATCAGGTGTTGAATGCGCTAGATTATGGTGTTCCACAGGTAAGAGAACGTGTAATTCTAGTTGGATTTTTGGGAGAAAACAAGTTTGAATATCCAGTACCAACACACGGAGACGGCAAATCACCATATGTTACATTAAGAGAAGCAATAGGAGACCTCCCAGTTATTGGAAGTGGGGAATCAAATAATTCATATATGACGGATCCTACAAATGACTTCCTAAAATTTGTCAGAAAAGATGGGTTTACTGTTGCAACAGAACATAGTGCTCCCAAAAATGGAGCTCATTTGATAAAGATTATGCAGACACTAAAAGATGGACAAAGCAAGGATGACCTTCCGGAGGATATAAGGCCGAAAAGCGGTTACGGCAATACATATGCTAAGCTTTGGTGGGATAGACCATCGACCACAATTACTAGAAATTTTGCATGTCCATCATCTTCAAGATGCATTCATCCAAGAGATTCTAGAGCAATGTCAATTCGTGAAGGTGCAAGATTGCAGAGCTTCCCGGATGATTATCAGTTTTACGGTGCTGATGGTATGAAGCGATTAGAGATTGGAAATGCGGTACCACCGTTGCTTTCAGTTGCTATTGCGAAACAGATGTTAAAGGCTATGGAAGAGAAATAAGATTTTTTGATTTTTTGGAAAAACAGCGGCTACCATAATTGGCAGTCGCTGTAGTTGTTTTAGATGGAAGTGATAACTGTATTAAGTTCAGGTAATGGATTGGCTAATTTCCAGACAAACCATTCAGGGTTAATTGTGAGGACATCAGTGTTTTCAAATGCCTTATGATAATTGAGTCGAGAATCATCAGCATTAGAGATATCAATAATTGCGGCCTTGCCATTAAACACATCAATATGAACAACATATGTGTTAATATTGTCATTCTGTTTTTTACTTATTGCTTCCAGTATTTTGCTGCGTTTAATATCATTCGTTCCAGTGTATCCTGCTTGCATTTCGAGTCTTATTCTTTCGTTGTCGACTGTTATTATTTCTAAATCAGCAGTGGCGGCTCTGGCAAAAGTTTCAAGATTAGTTAAGTCATCTTGTCCTGTATGTAGTATGTTTTCTTCAGGAATTCCAAAGATACGAGCAATTGCGGGAATAAACATCTCACAAATTAGATAGCCTCGCATCCAGTTGTAATAAACATCATCAGGATTTCTACCTTGATTATTAAGACGAGGAAAAATATTATTGTCGCGCATAATTACAAATGCTTCATTAATTTTATTAGTAAATTCATCAATATCAGCTATTTGAATGTCCGAAGAAATCGTGCGGTTTATTTTTTCGCAGATTTCTTTTAATCTTGCATTGCACTGGTTGATTTTATCCCAATTAACTACTACAAAATCTGTTGCTTTGAAGTATTTCTTTAGCTTTTCTTGGTTTGTAAAGCCTAAGGAAGATCTAAAAGAACGCTCATAATTGCACATCTTATAATTCCTCCAGCAATGAACAGATTTTATCATATGAATGATGAAATTGAAGCTGGTGCTGATGCCATTGAACAAATCCAAAAGGTAGTTGGATTGTTGTGCCGCCGTTACTGTCACCATAATAAGTTTCGCGTTTGGCAACCTTTACTGCTGCATTGCAGATATCTTCTATGTGGAATACTTCGTCTACATCATTTTCTCCAAGGAGATTTATGTACCATACAAATTCAGACCATTCAGCCGGGTCTTTTGCTGCACCCATTGTAAAGGCTAATTTGGTGAGATTATAAGCATGGTCTGCGAACCAAGCCAGCATTGCGTCATAAAGATTTTTGTCATATGCTTTAAGGGTTGTTGCGTTAAGACTTTCATGGCGAACTTGTAAGTCGTAGCTTTTAGCATCAGCTTTGTTACCATAGTTTTTGATAATCTCTGTGGCATCATCGGCAGCTGCCCAGAATAGCTTAATTGCTCTTTGTACATCAACTGGGATTTTTTCTCCAAAATGTTTTTCGTATACTTCGATAAAGAGTCCGGCACGAACAAAATAGACCTGACCTCCCAAACTTTTCTTTATTGAAACGGTTATAGTTTTTCCGCTGTTACAGAAAATTTTCAAGTCAGTTTTTGATTTTGTTTTCTTGCCTAAGATGCCAGGAACATTAGTTTCGTGGAGACCTCCGATAGATGTTGATTTTATGGTGTCGGTACCGTAACCTATTCGGTTCATAAAATCATCGCGGTATGCTTCATCGGTATCAAGTAATTCTTTTACGCAAGCTTCATTTGTATGTCCAGACAGTTTTGCATGTTTCCATCCGGACGCTCTATTTCTTTGTGCCATTATTTTGTCCTCCTAATTTAGTATTTGTAAAATATGCTGTTTAACATTGCCCATGGAAAAATCGTGCATCATAGTTGCAGGGATTTGTAACTCATAAGCAGGTTTATATCCATAAGGTCGATGCTGAGAAATATTCTGAGCTGGAATTTCATTTCTAAAATCGAAAATAGCATATTTCCTTGTATATGATGTCAAAGCTATTGCTAATAACAAGCAACAGTTCCTTTGCAATTGTAGATATTTATTATCACGAAGATGTAAGGTATGATTCTTAGCCCAAAATCCAGTGTAATCATTCACCAATTCCATTTTTATACAGATACCGTTCGGGGATGTTATTATATAATCGCTTGTGGTAGATGTTCTTTGATTAGGCAATATCATCCTATTGCGATCAGCACCACTTAATTCTATGATGAGTGGAGAATTTTGCATTTCATTCAAAAAGTAATCTTCAAAAACTCAAGATGCAACTAAATCCTGACCGTATTGAAGGGGTGTCCTTCTATCGGAGTGATGTTGGCAGGATAAAAGGTTGTTATATACCTGTAAATGATTTCTTTGCAGCGTTTCACGGTTTCCATCTAAATGATTATGTTAGACTCATCATATCCGTATTGAATTGCGTAATCACAAAGATCACCATTAAAATATGTGTTTAGTCCATCGTAAGCTCCCATAATATTAGACCTCCTCTGATTGCTGTATGTTTTCTGGTAATTCTTCAATGAATAGCTTGTATGTTTCA
>JAQXMB010000162.1 GCA_029012425.1 bacterium
GATTCTGCTACAATTGTAATTGAATGCTAACCGGTTTTATGATATGATGAATTATGTTGTGCAGGAAAACAAAGATACATAACTGCACGATGGGGTGACGGCACCGATACAGCCGAGAAAATGAAAGAAGATAAGGGAGGAATATTTTCAAATGAGTATTTTGAAGAAGCTCTATAACAAGAGCAAAGAGGAAAAAGGATTCACATTGGTCGAGTTGATTGTTGTTCTCGTAATCATCGCAATTTTGGCAGCAATCTTGGTACCTTCACTATTGAAGTACATCGATACAGCAAAGGGAAAACAGGCATCTATTGATGCAAGAACCGCATATTTAGGAATTCAGACAGCAGTAACTGAGCAGTATGCAACAAAACCTAGTGATATTCCGAGTGGACCGCAGACATTAACTAATGATCCTTCTAAGAGCACTAATGGAGCTACAGCAGTAAAAGCAACACCGTATGTAGATGGTATTAAGAAGAAATATGAATGTACTTTCACGGTTTCAACATCTGGCGCTATTAGCGATTTTACCTATAATGCAACGGATGATGGTGTGATAATAAAACTAACATCAGGCGGAGCATTACAGGTACAGTAATTTTATATATGAATTATGTTTCCCCAGCCCACCACGGACGATGTCCGGGTTGGCTGGGGTTTTATCGTTTATCGGTCATGCGATACCTACAGAATCTGTCGCTATATGTGTATCGCATTCCTTATCCACGCTACGAAGAATACACTGGAAAAATCAGCCGGCAAGGTTTGCGGCAGTTCCCAATCAGCTGCGACTTTTGTCAGGCGAAGTGCGAGCGAATCGTATACAATCTGCGCCTCATAGCTGAAAGCCGAAGACTATGTGTGCGATTAGTACACATCGAGTCGAGGCTGGAGGGACAGCGAGACACCGACAGGCAACCGGAGCAGTCTGATGGTGATACTGCCCATGCGGAGTCACCGAAGAAGCGAAAAACCAATGAAAGCGGGGCACAACGCAAGAAAACAAGCAACAGTACCCCGCGAGAACGGTCAATGTAGTACAATAAAGAATAACAGGAGACAACCACATGATTTTCATCGCATATTTGTTCCTGCTCGCAGGAATGGCATTGTTACTTCCAACCAGAGGAAGAGTATTACAAGAAAACGAATGCTCCCCCGGCATTTTACGACTGGGAATTCTTGCATTGGCAGGCATTGCAATCGGATATCTGTATACAAAAACCGGAGCAACAGGAGCAAAGCTTTTTATCGGTATGCTCGTAATCGGAATATTGCTTATCGTGGCTGAGGTGGATGCGCTGACTCAGACAATCCCCAATGTCGTTCATATCCCGCTGGTGATTTGCGGTCTTGTTTACCTGATCGAAGTGAGAGGCTTTCGTGCGGGATGGCTTGACGGCTTGCTTGGAATGCTTGTAATTGCATTGCCGCTCTTGGCAATCAGCATGGTGATTCCCGGAGCATTTGGCGGCGGAGATATCAAGCTGGTTGGAGCCTGGGGACTGTTGCTTGGATGGAAATGTAATCTGGTTGCCTTTCTCATTGCTGTCTTATCGGGGGGAGTCTACTGTATTTACCTGTTAGCATTCAAAAAGAAGGATCGAAAAGCAAAATTTGCATTTGGCCCATTCCTTGTAATTGGGGCAATTACAGCGCTTTTATATGGGGAACAAATCATTGCCTGGTATTTCGACAACTTTTTTTCATTTTACTATTGACAAATGCTATTTTGTAATGTAACATAGTCTACGGTTCGTTGGTCAAGGGGTTAAGACGCCGCCCTCTCACGGCGGAAACACGGGTTCGATTCCCGTACGGACTGCTGGCAGGTAGATAACACTACCTGCTTTTTTTACTTTATTGGAAATTTCAGCCGGAGGGGGATTTCCACCAAAGAAACTGCATAAAAACAACTATTTTTACAATCGACGATTTTACGAATAATTGTCGGCAAATACATAATTCTTGTTATTTTTTAGCAACAAAACCAGTGTTTTACAAGCTGCCAAGACTTGTATTTTCACTGGTTTTTTTGTATAATTTATTATAATTACGGCTAATTATACCCTTAGCCAGATACAGGAGAGAACAATGCCGAAATATCAATACACGGCACGCAATGCATATTCCAAAAAAGTAAAGGGGACGATACACGCACTTGATGAGGCAGACCTCGCAGAACAGTTGCGGCAACAGGACTTATTTTTGTTATCGTCCAAGGAAATAAAAAAGAAGACGAATTCCAAGAGCTTCAAGGCGAAGGAACTCTCGGAATTCTGCCGCCAGATGGGAACGCTGATTGCAAGTGGTGTAACGCTGGTGCGTGCACTCGGAATCATGATCGAAGAGGAAGGTATCAGTAATCATCAGAGAGAAGTTTTCGCTTCAATACTCAAGATGGTAAGACAAGGAGAACCGTTGTCCGGCGCGATGGAAAAGCAGCCTGATATCTTTCCGAGACTGCTCATACATATGATTCGAACCGCTGAGATGAGTGGTAGTCTTGATAAAACAATGATGCGAATGGCAGAGCAGTACGACAAGGAATACAAGTTAAATTCCAAGGTTAAGAGTGCCATGTCTTATCCGAAGATGTTAAGCGTATTAATTGTCGCAGTCGTAATGCTGCTCATGATATATGTTGTACCGCAATTTACAGAGTTGTTTTCGCAGATGGAGACCTTGCCGCTTCCTACACAGATTTTGCTTGGGACGAGCGATTTTGTCCGGGCAAACTGGATGATTATTCTGGTGTCTTTGGTACTGGTCGTATTTGTCATACGGATTGTGACGAGAATACCCTATGTGGAGTTGAAGCGCGATCAGCTGCTGATTCATTTGCCGGTATTCGGGAAATTAGAAAAAAGCATTTATACTGCGCGGTTTGCACGAACGCTTTGTTCGCTGTATGGATCGGGATTACCGATTATGTCGTGTCTGTCCGTGGCGCGAAAAACAATCGGAAATGTCTATATTGATAAGCAGTTTGACGATGTAATTGCCTTTGTCCGGGGCGGAGGTAATTTGTCGGAAGGACTGGAAAAGATTGATGGATTCACCAAAAAGCTTGTCAGTTCCATCCGAATCGGAGAGGAAACCGGTCATTTGGAATCGATGATGGAATCAACTGCCGACACGCTCGATTACGATGCAGAAATAGCAATCAATAAGATGGTATCCTTTCTGGAGCCGACGATGATTGTAGTCATGGCGGGTATTGTCGGATTTGTTATGATTTCAGTCATGACGCCGATTTACGGTTCTTATGAATCGATGTCAAACATTCAGTAATAGACAAAATTAACTACGAGAAAAGGGGATATACAATGCTTGTATGCAGTCTATCCAATACAAAAGTTCAAATCCTTGAAGGTACTTCGGGAAAACGCTTAAAAGTCAAGCGGATTCTTGAAATACCGTTGGAAGAAGGAATTATTCTCAATGGGCAGATTCTTGATGAGGAGCGTTTGGTGGAAATGCTTGTGACATTCTGGAAAGAGAACAAACTGCCCAGAAAAGGTGTCAGTCTTGTGACCAGTGATTCGCGGTTTATGACGAAGATGGTTGAACTGCCGATCATTAGTGACAAGGAGATTGCAGCTTACATACCCAGAGAGTTCGATGATGTAGAGAAACGCGAACCATTGTATGGATTTAATCATATCGGAAAAAGCACCAAGATTGTTGAGGAAAAAGAGGTGCGCGTTGAGAATATGCTTGCAGTTATGGTTGAGCGTGAGGTGTTCGGAAAGCTCATAGATCTGTTTAAGCAAGCTGGGATTCAGGTTACGAATATTGCGGCTTCCATGGAGGGAGATGTTCGTCTGATCAACCGTCTGCCGCAGATTGCGGGAAAGACTTGTCTGGTACAGCTGATGGACGGTTCGAATTTGACGAATCTGTTATATGTCAACGGTACATACAAATATTCGAACAGAACCCGTCTCTATTCGGAGACGGATACCCCCGGCTATGGTGTTGAGGTGGCGCGAAGTGTCAGCAACATTATCCAGTTTGCCAAAGCACAGCAGATCGAAGAGCCGATCACAGATATTTTTGTAGGTGGAATCAGTCCGGACTCGCTTTCGTATATGGAGGAGGGCGTATTTCAGATTGATGACACAATCAATGTTGATTGGATTGAAACAGGAAAAGGAATAAAATGGCCGGAAGGTTCGGTTCCGTTTTCCGATTGTATCAGTTTAGTCGGAGGACTGCTTCCGGTTGCGGGCGCAGGACGGTTGTACTATCACTGGACACATTCGGGTAAGCGTTCTGCACGAACAAAGGGCATTATAAAATCAATATTACCGGTAGTTCTCGTTGCAGTCGTTATGTTTGCAATATTAACCTATTATGGCATAAGCTGCATGATTTATCAGTCTCGTGTCCTGACAGAACAGGAATAT
>JAQXMB010000163.1 GCA_029012425.1 bacterium
GCGGTATGCGAAGCATATACTTCATCTCCGCGAGGTGCGCAGTCTCCGTTTCACTTCGGTCGGTGCAAAACCGGTGTCCACAGGACATCGTGCACCCTGCCGGAGGCTTTTGTCGTATAGGGGACGAAGTTTCCTATACGACAAAAAAACACCTTTGATGTTTCCATCAAAGGTGTTTCGGAGAGCGGAAACGATAACCCACTCCCCACACAGTCTGCAAATACTTGGGTTCCTGAGGATTCTTTTCAATTTTTTCCCGCAATCGATTCATATGAACAGCTACCGTTTTCAGATCTCCAAATGCATCCATACCCCAGATGCGCTCGTAAAGTCGTTCCTTACTGAAAACGATATCATTGTTTTCCATCATAAAAACAAGTAACTCATACTCTTTGTTCTTTAACTCCACTTCCTTCCCATCGACATAAACGCGATGTGTCGAGCGGTTAATTCTTATCGATCCAATTTCAAGAATCGTATCGGAAGATTGAGAAGTACCGGCTTTTGCTTTTAATCGCTCGTATTGGGCAAGATTGGATTTGACGCGTGCCACCAGCTCCGGCGGGTAGAACGGTTTCGAGATATAATCATCGGCTCCAAGCCCCAGTCCGCGAATTTTATCTGTGTCCTCAATTCTTGCCGTAACCATCAGGATCGGTATATCAACCTCATTTCTGATTGCACGGCAGATATCAAGACCACTCATCCCCGGAAGCATCAAATCCAGCAAAATCAAGTCATAATCATTGGTCACCGCCATGCGGCTCCCGACAGCTCCATCCTGTACAATTTCTGTCTCAAACCCTTCTATCTCGAGAAAGTCCCGTTCAATTTCCGCGATCGCGATATCATCCTCGATAATCAGAATCCTTTTCATTCCGCGCCTCCTTTCGGCAAAATAATATCAATGCACAACCCGCCATCCGCATGATTTCTGGCACGAATCGTTCCCCGGAAACTCTTGATAATCTTCGCAGAGATTGCAAGACCAAGTCCGCTTCCGAGCGCCACATTCTGTCTGGAGGTGTCCGTCCGGTAGAAGATATCAAACAGTTTATCAAGGGCGTCCTCCGCTACCCCCGGGCCATCATCATAAATTGAAATCATAATCTCCTGCTGTGTTTCCTCACAGATGATTGTGGATACAGCATGCTCTTTGCCTTTATATTTTGCAGTGTTACTCCAGATATTCTGGATCACATTTCCGAATTGGATAATATCTATGGAACAAAATACTTCCGTGGGCAGATTCGCCATGACCAGAGAAACCCCCTTCTGCTCATATTCATCCCGCACAGCGCTCACAAGCTGCCTTAACTCTTCGCCCAGATTGACCGTTTCCATGAGAAACGGAAAATCACCGACATCCAGTTTGGAAAACAAAAACAGCTGGTTAATGATATATTCCAGCTCGCAAGCCTTCTGGTTGATTGTCGCCAGGTATTTCTTTTGCATGGCGGGTGTCTTGGCGATTCCGTTCTCAAACCCTACCACATATGCCTTGATCGAAGTTAACGGCGTACGCAGATCATGCGATATCCCGGCAATTAACACCTTGCGGCTTTGTTCTTCTCTCTGCTGCTGAAGCGTCATTTCGGAAAGTCGGGTTGCCATTTCATTGAAAGCACTGCATACAGGCGCAAATTCATCTTTTTCCTTGTATTCAATGCGGTAATCGAGGTTTCCCTGGCTGATTTCCCTCACACCATCTGTGAGAATATCCAAAGGGGTTACAATGCTTTTATATATCTGGATTGCCAGAAAACGGTTTATCAGGAACAACAAGATCGTCAGTACAAGAATTACAATAAAAAAAATATGCCGTCGCAGATATTGCATATATGTGGTCTCATTTGGCATGTCGGCTTCATTTTCAAAAGCGAGCACATATTCATTGGATGAATTGCGGTAGACCGCCACATTTCCGGGCACAACTTCATAATTTTTATCAGAAATCAGGACACCTGCTTCCGACATAGACAAACAGCCCACTCTCAATTCATTTTCCGGATGCTGTCTGATACTGTCAAACCCATAGACCAGAAATAATGAGATTATTCCAATAAAAAATACCAGAAGCGTCGGAAAGAGAACGATAAATACATTTGATAGTAACAATTTTTTTCTAATTGTCATAAAACGACCTCACGCGATACAGAAAATGGTTATACCTTACGCCAACCAGTATATCGGATAATTGTAAACAAAAGGTAAAAAAGAATTAAAAAATCTCCGGACACCTACTTTTTCAATTCTTCCCGTTTGGAGTATTCTTCCACGATTCATGTCAAAAGCTTTTCCAGTAGTACCGTTATACTACTCCCCCGGAGAACTGATCAGTGTAACCTTCCTCAGCTTTCTGCCTTCCATCGGTTTATTTTGCATGTATTTCTGAATCAACTGACCATAAGCAGTAATAAACTCCATCATTTCCGCATCACTCATCATAAGTGATGCCGAGCCAACAGTCAGCAAATCTCTTTGCGGATTGGGATTGTCTCCATTGAAATAACGGTGAAACTCCCCCTGCAAGCCTAACAGCGCTGACTGCATCAAGCTGTTGTATTCCTCTTTGGAATCTTCGTACGGCATCTGCGTTGCAATGGCATAGGTCTTTTCCGCGGAGCCGCGTTTGATTTCTTCCTTCACAACAACGATAACCTCCGCATCCAAAAGTACCTTTATATGCCGATAAAGACTGGCTCTTGGAATATCCGGCAATTCCTCTCCGATTTCGGTGGATGTTGCCTCCTTCTTTATCATAATAACCTGAATAATTCGCTGTCGCGTGGAGTTCATGCATGCTTCCATATAATCTTTTTTCATATCCGTTCTCCATTCCACTGTCTTCATCCGACACGCGGCCGAACATACAAGTATGTTGTCTCGCTTGCACTCATTATACGATACTCATCAGTATGACTTTTGATATCAGATGAATCCCAAAATGTCCTAACATGGCATACTGAATTCCATACTTACGGAACCATCTTCCAAAAAACAATGCAAACATTCCGTTCAGCAGGAAACAACGAAACAGAATCAGTCCGGTGATTCTTCCAAAAAACATCTGTGTTGCAGGCAGGTGACCTGCGGAAAATACAAGCGCTGCAATTACATTTGCAACAATAAAAATCCAGTCGGGTATTTCTTTTTTATCTGTCTTCCGCGCAAAGATCATTACCAGTATCCACGCAATAAGTCCCATAAAAAACCATCGAAGTAATATCTCCTCTATTACTCCGCCATATGTTAATGAGGAAATGAAGTATGCCGGACTGATTCCTTTTTCATAATCGGCCGCCACCTCAGGAATCAATTTGCCCATCACAAAATAGTCTGAAGCAAATATTAGTCCAAGAACAATGATTACAGGGCATACTTTTTTCAGTACCGGTATCTCAAAACGAAACGATTTCATCAGCCCCAGACGGTCCACAATAAAATAACCGACAACCCATGCAAACAGTGAATATATCAAAGCCTGTATCATCGTTGTTGCAAACAATGCCTGACGGCTTCCAAGCTGTTCAAGGGCTGCTTCAATGATGTCCGGAGCTGAATGCTCATAAGTGTACATTCCAACCGTAATGCCGCCGATAATCGCAAACGGCAAAATCCAAAGATACGCGCGCAATGCTTTTTTTAAGGTCAAACCTACATATTCTTTCATCGTCAATTCCTCCTGCTTTCTTCGGTCGTTTCAACCGTTCTCAAATTTGATACTAATTGACTTTATATTAGTCTCATATTTGAGACTTGTCAAGAGAATTGACAAAAAAGGTTACAATTCCTTTCAAAAATATCCTTTTGTTAACCTTTGGTTTCTCCTTACCACTGCAATTTCATTTTCTTAAACTCATCCCGCTTCGAGTATTGTGCAACCATCCAGTCCAGTAATTTTTCGTAGGCCGGCTTGTTCTTTTCATTATATAAGACATCCAGCCGCTTTCTTATCAGTGGATATCCGCTCTCGTTCATACACAAAAAATCATATCCCCACCCATCTCTATATCCTCCATTATTTTTCTGTTCATATCCGGATGTATCTCTTGACTTTTCAAAATCCTCCCAATGCAATAGCGGCAAAAGCGTATCCAATTGTTCTTCCAGCGAAAATCCGACCGATACGGTCACCCGATCATCACGATCCAGCAGTTCAATTTTCAGTTCTTTCAGATATAAATTGCCGGATATGTACTGTCTAAGGGTTGCGCTTGGATATTGCTCATATTTCTTAAAGTAAAACTTGCATACATGTTTCTTTTTGTCAAATCTCTCTTCCATGTCTCCCCCTAATGTACATTGCATTTTTTCTTCCGGTTTTACCAGTTCAAAAACATATCCCACTCCTCATCTTCATACCATTCATCTGCTTCTTCATCCTCTTCGTAGATTGGTTCATCGCCTTCCGGTTCCAGTGCCGGATCAAAATAGACAACCACCTTGCAGACATACTCTTGGCCTTTATATGTGGCGATAATCTCACAATCTCCGTCACCAATCGTTTCAATGCGACCCTTTTGGTCAACAACCGCAACCTCCTCATCGGTTGACTCCCAGCTTACTTTATTCTTGGGAGCACCTTTCAATTCAATACATGTAAAGAGACTCTGTGGCCCGGTAAGGTAAGTACAAGTTAACGCTTTCTCGTAAGTTACAACCTTAATTTTATATTTTGCCTGGCTGATAAGTCCATCCTCACTTGTAATGGTTAGTCTGAGTACATCGCCTTTTGACAGCTTAATCGGACCGGTTCTTACCACTCCGCAGTCAATATCTGCATATACAGGTTCGTAGTTCTTGCTTCCCCGTCGGCTGATGGTAAGCAGCAGTGCCGGAGGATTATATGGATCATACGCATAATCCTCCTCCTCGTCTAAGCGGTAGTTGAGCAAATCGATGTACGCAACCGCGTATCCATCCTTTTTGATCGTGCAGTTATATTTTTGCGTTGAACCGTTAAAGGATTGCTTTGACCACTTTCCAAACTTTATATTCGGAACAGCCACTGCCTGTGTGGGCACAGCACATGATAAAATCAGCATTATTGCAAACATGCATACTGCACTGCCATATGCGATCATTCGTCTGACAACCATTCTTGTCTTATTCATCATCATTTCCTCCTAGCGTTTCTTCTTCTATGACTCGTTTTATGAACCGGATTCTGTGACAGAACCCGCTTTCTGATTCAAAGTATGCATGATCATTCATGCACTTTGAATAAACCGGTAGTTTCGAAAATCTCTATTCATCATGCACCATATACCAGCCGATATGGTTCCAATAATCAATCATGTCGGGAAATCCTTTCTCTTTTCCCTCATAATCATTTACTACGAATCCACACTCCGGACAAATCAGTCGTACAATCGGGCCTGAATTCTTATACATGATTTTCTCAGGTGGACAACAGCATTCCGGGCATGATGCTTTTATACCCTCAATCTGATCTTGCATATCACTTCCCTCCTTTTCTCCGATACGGTTGTTACGAAACACATCGTATCATCTCTCACAGATACATTTCCATAAACCGGTAGTATAGAAAAGAGGCGGACTCACATTCGAGTCTGCCTCTTTTTCATCATATATTATTCTTTTGCTGCATTCTGCTTCATCCAAATATCAAGACCGGCTAAAATTCCATCTGCAATCTTTTGCTGCGCTTCCGGGGAATAATCAGAGCCCCTGTCACCTACCTCCAAATCAGTTGAGGGCACGGTGGAATAAGAAGTCTGGGTTAGATCCATTCCCATAAATCCACTTCCGAATATCTTCACGCCTTCGGCTTTTGCTCCCTCAAGCAGTGCTGCGCCAAATTCATTATGTTCCTCCCAATGAGAAGCGACCGGCTCCATCTGCTTATAGGAAGCAATATCGGGAACTCCTAAATAAAACAGTCCGGCATCATTGGTCGTCGAATTGTAATGAAGCGCAATATGACAATCTGAGCAGTTATTGGCATACACGGTTCTCGCAACATTATCGATCTGCGCATCGTCCGTCTCACGGATCATCAACACATCATAACCATTACGAAGCAGTGTTTCTTTGACAATCATTGCAAGCGACAGGGTAACCTTTGATTCCGCAGTCCCATCCAGCATGGTTGTGCCGGAGGCAACAGCAGTTGCTTTTGTCGCACCCTCTCCGGTGCTGCCACCTGTCACCTTGGGGCTTCCATCGGGATGACACAGCGTTTTCACAGAGGAACCTCCGGATGTTCCATGACCGGCATTTACGGTAACAACGACCTCTTTTCTCTCTTCTGTTGTTGCTCGGTAAATCGTCACAGGATCCGCGTGGAGTACGGAATGGTCTGCATACTGCCAGCTCTCATCCCAACAAACTACCGATACAGGGTCTATTTCTTCTTTCAGATCGTCTTCCGGTTCCTCCGTCGGCGTAACCTCGCATTCAATCTCCGATTCTGTTTCCTATTCCGCTTCCGGATTCACTTCCGGCACAACTTCCACCTCGGGTTCTTCCCGCTCAGGTTCTTCAATCACATTGTCCGGTTCACTTATTTCTTTGTCCATCTTGAAGCTGCTTTCTGATGGTTTCTGATTCTCTTTCCCGCAAGATACGACACATAGAGAAAGTACCACCCAAAGAGCAGCCACGATTGATTTTTTCATATTACGGATTCCTTATTGCTATTTGTCCTGATGCCACCAGTCTTTATTCGTTACATTGTCATAATAACGCTGAATCGGTGTCAGTCTTCCATTTCGAATTTCAAATACTTCCCAGATGACACCCGGTGTATTTGTCGGCACAGGATAGGTTCCAACCAATCCGTCGGAAGTATATACATTTACGGTTGCCTGCGACTGTGACATAGAATAGCTTCTCAAGTCACCGTTACTGCAATCTGTAAAGTCAACAACACAGAACTTGTAATAGTCCGTTGCTGACAACGAATCGATTGTCATTGTCTCCGGTCCGTAAGAGGATGTATCATCTACATCAAGATTATTTCCACTGTCATCCCACATTCTTCCGTACCATACATGCGAAGAGCCCGATCCACTCGTTGTAAATAAATGTGAATCCAAATCAGACGGTGAAGCCCCCCATGTCAATACGATTGCGCACTCGCCGTCCCGCAGCTCCGGAGCAGCATAGAACTCGTATATACAATCCGCCAAAGGATTGACAATAATCGTATAATACATCGTCTCATAGCCGTCCGCCATTACCTCCAGCGTATAGACACCCGGCGGCAAGATCAGAGAGATATAACCACTGTTATCTGTTATACCTGTTGCAACAATCTGTGAACCGGTTCGGTTGTTAATACCTTTTCTTACATTTACCTTCGCATTTGAAAGCAGCACCATTCCGGTTCCGTATTCGTTATAATTCAGTGCATCTCCTAAAATGATACTGACTTCCTTATCATCCAAACCTGATTCAAACAGATAAATACTGTCCTGATATACGCCGACAAGTTCGTTGCTGATTACAACCCGATAGATGTCACAATCACCATATCCGTCTTTTATCACTCGAATATTGTATTCATACGCTTCAGACGGAACATAAATACGATAAGTTCCATCTGTTTTTACATTTGCACAAAAAATCAGTTTCTCGAAGCTCTCATCGTACAATTCAATTGTTGCTTCCGGAAGCGGAGCCATGTTCTTATCGTAGACATATCCCTGAATGATTGAAATACCTTCCGCGTTCATCACCGTCTCGTAGGTATTGTATGCCGCATTCAA
>JAQXMB010000164.1 GCA_029012425.1 bacterium
ATTGTTGAGGGCGCAGCTCATGCACAGTCTTACGAAAAAGACCCGGTAGGATACGCACAAAAAGTAGAAGAATTTTTGATGCATAGTGGGTAGAAAATCTGTTCGAGAAAAAAGGAGAACAATATGAACAAACCCAGATATATGGTAGAACTCATGAAGGTAATAATGATGTGGCTGGGTATCGCGTTTTTCATTTCGGGTGTTCTGTGTTATATTGGCATTATTCCGCCAAAAGAAAGCTCGATGATTCAGGTATCAAGCGTGCTTGGAATTTGCTTTGGGCTGATTGGATTATGTTTTTTTATCGCGCAGTTTGCATTGTACGCGTTAACAAAGTCGAAAAATCAGATGCGCACAGAATTGCTTGCAGAGGGCATTCGCTTAACCGGTGTTGTCGAGAAGGTGTATTTGCAAAGCTACACGCATTACGGCAGGACATCTCCCTATCGAATTCTTTATAAGTATTCATATAACGGAAAAGAGTATGAAAAGAAAAGTGACTTGCTTTGGGAGAAACCTTCTGTTACAAAAGGTGATGCAATTACTGTATATACAGATGGTTTGGGAGCATCCGTGATAGAATGATTGAATATCGTTATACAAAAGAATTTGAAATTGAACAAATTGAAGAGTTGTTTTTATCAGTCGGATGGTATTCCGGTAAGTTTCCTGAAAAGATTCAGCGAGCATTATTGAACTCTAGCCGGGTAATATCAGCCTGGGAAAATGGGAAGCTGTTGGGATTGATTCGAGGATTGGATGATGGTGTCTGGCAGGCGACGATAGATTGCCTTCTGGTACATGCTTCCTATCAAGGAAGAGGAATCGCATCAACACTTTTACAAATGCTTTTAAACGAGTATGAAGAGTTTTTATATGTGGATGTTGTTCCGGATGAAAAGAAAAATGTATCGTTTTACCGGAAGCATGGTTTTGAGATAATGCAAGAAGGTACACCGCTGCAGATTCGGGGAAAGACATGGAAATAGAATAGGTGATTTAAACAAGCTTTGGGCGTTTGCTCAAAGCTTGTTTTCGTATATCTCTCTGTGTAATTCGAAATGCTTCCGGTTGGTTGTTAAAATACCTTCTTTTTGTAGTTTTGAAAGTTCAACAGTCATGGCTGCCCGTTCCACGCACAAATAATCCGCAAGCTCCTGACGGCTGTAGGGGATGTCGAACGAGAGACCCCCTTGCTTAATTGATTCCGAAGACAAATAGGATAAAAGCTTCTCTCTGGTTGTCCGTTTGCTGATGTGCGTGATTTTATCGTTAAATATGAGTATCTTGTTTGCAAGGACACTGACAAGGTTTCGAATCAGTTTTTGATGATGACCACACGCGCAAGAGCAGACACAAAGTAATTGCCTTACATTAAGCAGAAGAATTTCACAGTCGGTCTCGGTTGCCACGCTGATATTTAATACTGATCCGGGCTTGGCGGCATACGGCTCACCGAAAAAGTCTCCCACACTGCATTTGGATAAGATGTTCCGGTGTCCCCAGAAATCCTCCTGAATAATAAGGGCAGAACCTGACAGAACAAGCCCCATTGCATCCGTCACATCTGAGGAGCGGAAGATGTAATCCCCTTTTCCCTTTGTTAGTAATGTTGCCTGTATGCAGTGAAGCACAGAAAGAATCTCATGATCATCGAGTCCGAGAAATAGTGGACTTGTTCTTAGAATTGGTAAATATTTTTTCATATCACACCTCGAAAATGTTAGAAATAAAACATACATGTTTGAAAAATTATAATATACTCATGGCATCAACGCAAGAACAGGAGGAGACAACCATGAAATATCATGTGAATGAAAACTGTATTGGATGCGGAATGTGTGAAAGCTTATGTCCTGAAGTCTTTCAGCTTATGCCTGAGGGCGTTGCAGAGGCAAAAGACATTTCCGTTGATTTAAATTGTGCAAAAGAAGCAATGAATAGCTGCCCGGTAGCAGCGATTGAAGAAGAATAAAAGGAGAAATAGAATAATGGAAAAGAACATGTTTTGTTTTCAGTGTGAACAGACAGCGGGATGCACAGGGTGTGTCGGTGCGGCAGGCGTGTGTGGAAAAAAAGCGGACACGGCGAAGCTGCAGGATGAGCTGACAGGGGCTTTGATCGGACTTGCCAGGGCTACCGAAGGGACGGCGGATGTGACCGAACAAACTTATCGGATCATTATCGAGGGATTGTTTACCACAATCACCAATGTAAGCTTTGACAATGTTTCGATTCAGGCGATGATAGCGACGGTAAGGAAAGAGAAGGACAGACTTGCCCCGGGATGCGGCGGATGCAGCCATTCCTGTGGTAAAAACGATGAATATGACCTGCAAAAGCTGTGGGAGGAAAATGAGGACATCCGATCGCTCAAGTCGCTGATCCTATTTGGAATTCGCGGAATGGCCGCGTATGCTTATCATGCGGATGTACTCGGATACCGCGATGAGGAGGTGAACCGATTTTTCTGCGAGGCACTTTTTAAGATTGGCTATGAGGATTCAGCGGATGAGTTGCTTGGTATGGTGATGAAGGTCGGAGAAATCAATTTAAAGTGTATGGAACTGCTTGATTTAGCCAATACTAGCACTTATGGAACGCCTGCTCCGATTGAGGTTCCGCTTTCTGTAGAAAAAGGACCGTTCATTGTCGTCACCGGCCATGATCTAAAGGATTTACAGCTTCTTTTAGAGCAGACCGAGGGAAAAGGAATCAATATCTATACACATGGAGAGATGCTTCCGGCACATGCTTATCCGAAGCTAAAGAAGTTTGCACATTTAAAGGGAAACTATGGAACGGCATGGCAGAATCAGCGGAAGGAATTCGACAATCTTCCGGCACCGATTCTATTTACAACAAACTGTTTAATGCCGCCGAAGGACAGCTATGCAGATCGCGTGTTTACCACAGAGGTCGTAGCATTTCCGGGTGCGGTTCATATTGATGGTACAAAAGATTTCACACCTGTCATTGAAAAGGCACTTGCGCTTGGTGGATATGATAAGGATATGGAATTCACCGGTATCAACGGTGGAAGCAAGGTGACAACCGGATTTGGTCATGCTGCGATCCTGTCTCATGCCGCAGAAGTAGTGGAAGCAGTTAAGGCCGGAGACATCAGGCATTTCTTCCTTGTGGCAGGATGTGACGGTGTAAAGCCGGGAAGAAATTACTACACCGAGTTTGTAAAACAGACACCATCCGATAGCATTGTGCTTACTTTAGCATGTGGAAAATACCGATTTAATGATTTGGACTTGGGAGAAATCGGTGGATTGCCACGGCTGATGGATATGGGACAATGTAATGACGCCTACGGTGCAATTCAGGTTGCAGTGGCTCTTGCGTCAGCATTTGGCTGCAGTGTCAATGAACTTCCGTTGTCGTTTGTTCTCTCATGGTATGAGCAGAAGGCGGTTTGTATTCTGTTAACACTGTTACACCTTGGAATCACAGGAATCCGCCTTGGTCCTTCGCTCCCTGCGTTCTTATCAGAGAATATTTTGAATTATCTTGTAGATAACTTCGGAATCGCACCGATTGGAACGCCTGTGGAAGATATGCAAAAACTTCTGAATCGATAGTAGAAATATTTAAATAAAATAGGTTGACTTTTTGAATATTGTTGTGTATATTAATAACAGTAACAATTACTATTATTGAAAAGAGGTTGTATGGTTAAATATTCAAGACAACGAGAATGCATTTTGAATAATTTGAAAAACCGTAGCGATCATCCGACTGCTGATATGGTTTATGAAAGCGTTCGAATGGAACAACCCAATATTAGTTTAGGTACTGTTTATAGGAATCTATCCTTACTAGCAGAGAACGGTCAGATTTTGAAGATAACAACGAAAGCAGGGCCGGACCGCTTTGACGGGTGCATGGAGCCGCACACGCACTTTATTTGTAATCAGTGTGGGAATGTGCTTGATCTATGGGATGTTCCTAAAATGAATGTGATTGAGATGACAGATCCGCAGTTTGATGGAATCATTGAGGGATATGAATTACAGATTTTCGGAAAATGCGGCGAATGTCTTCAATAAATAGGAATAAGCAATACAATTAAAAATTAAACAACAAATCAGGAGGGAAACAAAAATGGAAAAATGGGTATGTCCAGTATGTGGTTATGTTCACGAGGGTAACGAGGCTCCGGCAGAGTGTCCGGTATGTCATGTAAGCGGAGATAAGTTCAAGAAGGTAGAGGGCGAGCTTACACTTGCAGCAGAACATGAATTTGGCGTATATGCATCAACTGTAAAGAACAACAGTGAAATCAGCGAAGAAGATAAAAAATACATCTTCGAGCAGTTAAAGGCAAACTTTGAAGGCGAATGTGCTGAGGTTGGTATGTATCTTTGCATGGCAAGAGTTGCACATCGTGAGGGATATCCTGAAATCGGATTATACTGGGAGAAGGCTGCTTTCGAAGAGGCAGAACATGCAGCGAAGTTTGCTGAGATGCTTGGCTCTGAGTTGGAGAGCAAGATGACAGATTCTACCAAGAAGAACCTTGCTTGGAGAGTAGACTGTGAGTTCGGTGCAACCTCAGGTAAGTTTGACCTCGCAAAGTGTGCAAAGAAGAATAATCTTGATGCAATCCATGATACCGTTCATGAGATGGCTCGCGATGAGGCAAGACATGGCAAGGCACTCAAGGGCTTATTAGAGAGATACTTTGCGTAAGCTACAAGCCATGTAGGATAAAATAGAGAAAGCTGGAGTGCATTTATGCACTTCCAGCTTTTTCTGTTTTAGACGATAGGGCGCCAGCCCGACATGAGGAAGAAGCCGGAGGCGGATTCCGAATGGGCATGGCTTGTAGAGTAGCGCGCATGGCTATCTTATTCCCACTTTCTGTGCTATAATACTCACAGAATCAGCAGCATACTGACAGAACAAATACAGCAAAAACAGAAGGGAAGGTACATATCATGAAGACAACAGCAGTGCGTATCTATGGGGTAAAGGATTTGCGGCTGGAGACATTCGAACTGCCGGAAATGGGTGAAGATGAAATACTTGCCCGTATCGTGACAGACAGTCTTTGCATGTCGACCTATAAAGTGTCCAATCAGGGTGCGAAGCATAAAAAGCTCCCGGATAATCTGGAAGAGAATCCGGTAATCATGGGACATGAGTTCTGCGGTGTGATTGAGAAGGTCGGAAAAAAGTGGGAGCACTTGTATAAACCGGGTGACCGTTTTGTAGCACAGCCGAATCTTGGAAGAGCAGATACCTTTTCTCTGGGTTATTCGTTTCCTTATGTGGGTGGGGAGGCGACCTATTCGCTGATTATGAATGAAGCGATTGAGAAGGGGTGCTTACTTCCGTATCATGGAGAGTCCTTCTTTGAGGGGGCACTAGTGGAGCCGCTTTCCTGTATTGTGGCAGGCTTTAAGGCAAGCTTTCATCTGCGCGATCGAAATGATTATGACCATACAATGGGAATCAAAGAGGGTGGAGCGCTCGCGATTCTCGGTGGTACAGGTCCGATGGGATTTCTTGCAATTGATTATGCAATTCATAATCCAAGGAGACCGCGCGTACTTGTTGTAACCGGGCGAACCGAAGAGAAGCTTGCGCATGCAAAAAGACTTTATCCTGAAGCGGATGCTGAAAAATACGGTGTCACATTACACTATGTACTGACCGGTGATGATGAGGATATAGTAAAAAAATTAAAAGAATACACCCCGGATGTAAAAGGATTTGATGACATTTTTCTGATGGCAGCAAAACAGCAGCTGGTGACACAGGCGGAGCAGCTTTTGGCAGCAGACGGATGTCTGAATTTCTTCGCCGGGCCTGCTGATGCCGGGTTTACGGCACCGATTAATTTCTACAATATTCACTACAACGCAACACATTTTGTTGGAACAAGCGGAAGCAACACACAGGATATGAAGGATGCGATTCGATTAATAGAAGATAAGGTTGTGAATGTTGCCAAGATTGCCACACACATTATGGGACTCAATCATGTGTGCGAGTCTATATTGGCGCTGCCCACACTCCCCGGTGGGAAAAAGATCGTATACTCCGGAAAAGAATATCCGGTGACAGATGTGCGTGCGTTTTCACAGGAGCGTCCGATTGAGCAGGAACTACACCGTCTTGTCAAAGAAAACGGCGGTTTTTGGAATGCAAAGGCAGAGGCATACTTTTTAGAGCACGCAAAGGATATTGAAGCTTCCATATAGATGAAACTTCTGCGAATCAGGGAAAGATGCTGAAGGGGGTCGTTTTGTTTATAAAAATTTAATAATTGAAAATATTGAGAATGCTTTGGGGTGGTGATAAAATCAACTCAAAGCATTTGCTTTTATTTTGTTTGCGAATTCCCTTGCAAATATGAGAGCCAATCGCTCGCATTATACAGGAGGAATTTGTTGAGTAGTAGAAAAACATTGCAGGAACTGACATTTAAGGATAACTTTCTTTTTGCGGCGACAATGCTTATTCCGGAGAATTGCCGGATGGTACTGGAGCGAGTACTCGAACGCCCTATTGAACGCGTGGAAGTAAGCAAGGAGAAGAGTATTATTTATCATCCGCTGTATCGAGGCGTGCGTCTTGATGTATATGCAAGGGATGAAAATAACTCTCATTATGATGTAGAGATGCAAATTGCAACGGAAAAGGTGCTTAAAAGGGCAAGATACTATCACTCACAGATGGATATGGAATTACTTGAGGCGGGAACGAAATATGAGCTTCTTCCGGAGAGTTTTGTGATATTTATCTGTGATTTTGATCCGCTTGGACTTGGAAAGTACCGATATTCATTGCGAAAAACATTAAACGAAGATTCGAGTTTTTCGTATGATGACGGAGTTCATACAGTTATCCTAAACACGAAAGGTAAAAATGATAACGAGGTTTCTCCGGAGTTAATCCAGTTTTTACGATTTGTAGGGGCAAAACCGGAGGAAAGCATGCGAGATTATGATGATCCGCTGGTGAATCAATTGCAACAATCAATACATGAAATCAAGAGAAATCGCGAGATGGGAGAACGGTATATGCTGTTTGAAGAACTGCTTGAAAATGAATATCGTGCTGGAAAAGCAGAGGGAAAAGCAGAGGCGATTTTGCTTTTGCTTAACGGACACGAACAGGTGCAGGACTCTATA
>JAQXMB010000165.1 GCA_029012425.1 bacterium
GAACAAACAGCACACGATTCATCCGAAATGTTTTTACGCATCCAATCCGGTACACCATGGGAAATAATATTTTGTACAAAATACTCTTCATGGGGTATTCTCTTATGCTTTCATAATAATATCATTTCTGTTCTTGCCAGATAATCGACGAAGATAGTTCTCCGGCGATTCAACAGTTCCTCTTACGCTTTTATAGAAATTCTGCAAACGCTCAATCTGTTCTTCCGGTTCACAGGTATTCCAAGCCACAATCGGTCCATGATACGGCAGTTTTCTCATGTGTTCATCAAATACACTCTTTCCGTAATTTTCATCCTTCTGATATATATGCGGAAGCCCATTCAAGTCCAGAAAATCCAAATAATGCTGAAAACGCATTGCATGTCCTTCCAACACTTTTCCAAAATCTGCTCGTGATAAAATGTCGAAAATATCCGCTTCTTTGGGCAAATCACGAGCCATCATATGCTGAATGTTATGATATCTTGCAAGCTCAAGAATTCTACCATCCGGTGCAAAAATGAACGCCGGTGTTCCTGCCTGCACTGCTGCAATATTACCATGTATCCTTGTGCCAAACGAAATGTCTCTTGTGCTCAGGAATTTAAGCCATGAGCGAGCATCCGTAAATCCCAATTCATGTCCGGTTGAACAAATCTTATCCTGCAAACGCCAAGGGTATCCTTTTTTCATATTCGGATATGCCTTCTTGCTCACAGAAGTTCCCGCGTAAAGCAGCAAAAGATCATCAATTCCTTGGGGCAAATATTTGTAGTCCTCGAACTTCTCTGCACTCTCAAAAATAAAATTTACTAATTTCTGAGGTATATCTATTTTACCGTTCACACTTACCTTGCTCTGGGGCGTTATCTCCCCTGGCATACGCAACGGAAGATCAAATCCGTGTGAATACATCGCAGGACAACCCACAACTGTAAAGTGTTTTTCTTCAACATATCCCAATTTCTTCAAAAATTCAGCGGTAAACTCTCCTCGAACACCCACGCAAGCGCTCTTTTCCAAAATTGCATCCATAAAGAGTTTTGCCTCTTCATCAAACGCTTCCTCGTTTGATGATGGTCCGTCCACACCTGCTTGAACACCCACGCAAGCTACAATACACGGCATATTAAGCTGTTTTACCAATTCAGCAAGACGCTTCAATTCCTTACGAAATGAATGGCGAAATGCATTTGCAAGCGGAATAACAAAATAATCATATGTGGCATTCCACTCATCAATAACTTCCGGCGGATACTCTATATTCGTGCGTATTGTATCAACCTGTGTATCCTCTCTCATAATCAGTCGCATAATACTGTATGGAAACAACATATTTCCTATGTTTCTCCAAAACAGGTTATTCAGAAGAACTTCTTCATGGCCTTTGTTATCCAACGGCGACATTCCTGCACGCATCAATATTCTCGTCATAAAAGGTTCATTCCTCCTTGGCATAATCTTTTCAAGTACTTATTCTTCCCAAACCATCACCGTTTTACCAATCAATTTGTGAATATCTGTTTCGAATGCCTGGACAATATCATGTACATCCCGGACAACAAGCTCAGATCCAATAATATTTTCCAAATAGTCAACCACCTCCGGTTTCTCTCGATACAACTCAACCAGACCTACAAAATCTGCCCGTCCACTTCGACTACTTCCAAATATTATTAATCCTTTTTCCAAAACCATTCTTGTATTAATGGGCGCCAGGTCCTCTGACACACCTAGTATCGATATCGTTCCTTCCGGCTTGATATAATCGATAATTTGATTGATTGCCTTGTGCGCAGCAGCTCCACCTACACACTCGAAAGCGTGGTCCACCTGTAAATCTTCAGGAATCGCATTTACCAGATAAGTTCCGTCTGCAAAAGTAAAATCATGCAACTTCGACTCGTTTACACCAAATACAATCACCTCTATCTCGGGATGCAAATGTTTTAACAAAAGCGCTGTAATATAACCTAAATTTCCGTCGCCCCACACACCAACGCAGGTCCTTCGCTCATGTGAAAAACGAATAAAGCGCGATATTGCATGAAAGCTTACACTTACAATCTCAGTAAATGCAGCCACCGTCTTGTTGATGCCCTCAGGCAACAACACCAAACGATCCGGTGTCGTCTGAATATATTCCTGTAAAAATCCATCCTCACTGCTACCTCGGAACTTACTTGAACGCATGTAATTCTCAGCTATCACATCATCCTCTTCAACAGGAATATTCGGAATCATTACCACATCCTGACCCACTTTAAAAATTCCTGTCGGATCATAAACAACTCTGCCAATACCCTCATGAATTAATGCCATCGGAAGTTTTTTATTTAAGACCTCTTCCGAACGAGTTCCCTGATAATATCGCTGATCCGCATTACAAATAGAAAGTCTCGTCGGCCGCACAATTACATGCTTTTTGTCCAATGTAATATCCTTAAAACAAATATCCAGCTGTCTCGGTTTTTTTAATTGATAAATTGTATTAAGCATGTGCGCCTCCCAACAATGATTCTGCTACGCGCAAATCATAAGGATAAGTAATCTTTATATTAAATACCTCTCCCTCTACAAGATGGACATTTTCTCCGCGAATAATCATAATCTTTGTCGCATCTGTCAAGATATTCTTCTCTTCCTCGCTAAGGTCATTGTAAAGCTCGTAAAGCTTTTTCGCATGGAAGGACTGAGGTGTCTGACCCTGATACATGGTTGCACGATCCGGAATACTTGAAACCAATCTTCCGTCTTCGCTGACAACAATAGTATCTGTTGCACCGATTACGGTATCACATGCACCATACTTCTTGGTATATTCAATATTTTCTTCCAAAATTCTATGCGTAACAAACGGACGAACAGAATCATGTGTAACAATGATTGTATCGTCATCAAGACCATCTGTCTGATCAATATAGTTAATCGCATTCATAATGGTTTCATTTCGTGTAACTCCTCCTTCAATTACAATAACTTTTTCTTTTTCGGGAATGTACTTACGAATCAAATCCTGGGTATGCTTAATCCACTGCTTCGGCGAAAGTACCAATACCTTATCAAAACCGGGGCAAACAACAAACTTCTCTATTGTATGGACAATAATCGGTTTCCCACCAATGTTCATAAACTGTTTAGGTTTTTCAACATTTCCCATACGGGTTCCTTTTCCTCCTGCCAAAACAACTCCATATACATTTTTTCTTTCCATGTAATCGCCTCCCTAACTGTTAATCATTATTATTCTACTTGTTTCATTTCCTTTGTTATTTCATCTCCTGAATCAGACGATCTATTGCATGACCGTCACAGTTTGTTAAATACGCCTCCTTGAACTTACGCTGTTTTGATTCATCGTACTTAGTCATATCCATAAGCATATCAACTACTTCCTCCATTGTTCCAAGCACCGGACCCGGTGCAGACTCCTCATAGCTGAAATAGGTATCTCTGTCGAATAAATACCATTGATAATCAGGCGCATATAACAAAATAGGTCTGTCCAACACAGCAAATGTATATACCGCCGGCAGATAGTCACCAATCATCATATCTGCACATACCATACACTCATATACCGACATTTTTTCTGTCATATCGCAAATAAAATGACTGTAGTACGGGAATAAACCATTCTTCTGAGAATGGTTTGACTTCGGCGAGATATATACAATAGCATACTCATCTTTGAGGTACTCATTCATGAAACCATAATCTAAGAACACTTCTCCTGACGGGCGTTTTACCTCAATACGATATTGTGGCAAATAGAAGATTACTTTCTTATCTTTTGCTGCAGGAAAAATTTCGTACAATCTCTCTTTTGAACGCTTACGGAATTCCTTATCAAATAGAATATCAGTAGTAATCGACCCAAGTGGTTGACATACACCTTCCTTTTCTACACCAAAAACTTCCTTGTAAATATCCTCTACGCGCTCTCCCGCCATCGGAATCAAATCATATGCATAATGTAACGGTGCGATATCCGTATAATCTTTGCACAATCCCCCGCGGAATTCCTTACTGCTATATCCGGACTTTTCAATGGGCAGAATCTCATCCCAAGCCAAAACCACACTTGTTTCCGGTCTGATTTGCAAAGCATTAATGACATCGCTTGCCTGTGTAAGCAGAATAAATTCGCATGTTGTAATTAGTAATATCAACGATTTTTTGTCCATATGCTCGTCGACAACAATCGGCGTCAACACATCCTCTGACTGCAGTTTTCCAATCAAACGCTCTATTACATCCTTGTTTTCTTCATGCATAAAAATGGCAACGAATCCTTTTTGTACAGGTTTCTTTGCCGCATCAAGATATAATTCATTTCCTTTTGTCTTCCACCATTTCAGATTCTCAATCCGCTGTTCCTTCTCGCTAAACAACTCAAACGCGCTCGGAATCATACTATATTGGTCTACAACAGGATATTCCTTTCTATATTTCGATAGTTGTTCTTGTCCGAACACAATATCCATAATACGCTCTGTAGCATGTCCGTCACACGCACTCATAAACTTGTTGCGAAAATCAATCACTCTCTGCTTATCAAAACGCTCATCGATATGTCGGATATAATCGATCATCTCGCGGTTTGTCGTGAAAATCGGGCCCGGAGCGAGCTCATAATAATCATAATAGAACCCACGCCAATCAAAATACTCTGACAAATCATAAGAGAAGAAAATGAGCGGTTTTTCAAACAATGAATACTCAAATACCAATGATGAATAATCTGAAATGCACACATCTGCTACACAAAGTAATTCTTCAATGCTCATCGCATTCGTAAAATCCTGTGCAAAGTCTCTGTCCGTAGCACTAATTACAGGCGGTCTCTGAACAAACGGATGATGCTTTTCAATTAATACATACTCTC
>JAQXMB010000166.1 GCA_029012425.1 bacterium
GAGAATCTTCAGA
This sequence comes from bacterium, assembly GCA_029012425.1. GTDB lineage: Bacteria > Bacillota > Clostridia > Lachnospirales > Lachnospiraceae > W0P33-017. The sequence continues at coordinate 14 of JAQXMB010000166.1, forward strand.
AATATCATGTGCCGATCGTTGTAACCTTGAACTCTTTTATCACTGATACGGAAGCCGAGTATGAGTTTATCAAAAACTTCTGTGAGGAGCGCGGATGTGAATTTGCTCTTTCTGAGGTTTGGGCTAAGGGTGCCGAAGGCGGTGTTGCACTCGCTGAAAAAGTCTTGCGGACACTTGAGGAAAAAGAATCCAACTTTGCTCCTCTCTATCCGGACGAACTTCCTCTGACAGATAAGATTGAGACGATTGCTAAGGAAATCTATGGTGCAGACGGTGTTACATACGCTCCCGCTGCCCGCCGCATGTTAGCAAAGCTTACAGACCTTGGTTTCGGAAATCTTCCCGTATGTATTGCCAAGACACAGTACTCTCTGTCTGATGATCAGACAAAGCTTGGCCGACCGAGTGGATTTGACATCAATGTGCGTGATGTCTATGTGAATGCCGGTGCCGGATTTGTAGTTGTATTAACCGGTGCAATCATGACCATGCCCGGACTTGGCAAGAAGCCCGCAGCTTACGGCATCGATGTCAACGAAGAAGGTAAGATTACCGGTCTTTTCTAAATAGTAAAAATTAAAGGAAATCCCCACTACGAGGTGCTCAAAAAGGCATCAATCGCAATGGGGACTTTCTTTATTTTATTTCGTTACTCTTCTGTCTGTCCGGATGGTTGTTCTTCCTGTTTCTTTTCCTGCTCCTTTTTCTTCTGCGCCTTCTTCTGCTCTCTCTTTAATATCTTCTTATATGCTTCTTCATCAATATAAGAATGTGCATTGGAAATACGAGCGTTTTCTGCTGTCAGATATACCTTCTCTCTGTAGTATGCAATCACAGGAGTTCCAACCTCCAATTTCTTGTACAAAATCTCAGCAATTTCGGGTGGAACATTAATACAGCCATGTGATCCGGAAGTTTTGTAGATTTCGCCACCAAACTTATTTCGCCACGATGCATCGTGGATTCCGACATTGTATGCAAAAGGCATAAAATAATCAACCGGTGAAGAATATCCTTCACCCACAAGTGTTGCATTGCGCTGCTTGTATACAATCTTGAAAACACCATCCGGTGAGCCATTATTTCTTCCGAGATTACCGGATACGATGTCAGTATCTGTGACCAGCTCACCCTTTTCGTAATACCATAAATGCTGATTCGTATAATCAATTTCCACATAGGTTGATCCGATATCATTTTCCCCATGCTTCTTTGCCGTCTGGCTGTAAATTGGCTCTCGCACAATATTCTCGCCCTTTGCCAGATCCTCCATCAGCTGTGTGAACTCTTTTTCCTTATCAACGACCCATCCATAATCTCCGCCGCCAATTTTCAGCTTATCTCCCAGTGAAGTCTTAAACAGTCGAATGTCTGCATATGTATTATAAGTACTTGCCAGATACTGTACAAAATTTCTGACCTTTTCCTCATCAATATGTACCTGATATGCATCATCCACGGTCAGCCAGCTTTGAATCATCTCACCGGTCAATTCATAGGGTTCTTCTTTACCAAACTCGTATGTTACGGATGTGCCGTAATAGCGCGCTATGGTGTCAATACATTCATTTAATACACGATCATCAGAAAAAACCTTCGGATTCAGATACAGCTCTTCCAAATCAATCTCTCGCTCTCCCTGCATAACCGCATCGGCAATCTGCTGATAAACCGTGTCAAAGGAGAGCGTTGTTCCATATACCTCCGGAACAAGCTCGTACCCGTTCTCGCCAAGCTGAATATGTGCATCTTCCGGTGCAACCATTTGATCCGGCTGCATACAATCAAGAGCTCTCACTTCCTCTCGAAGAAGTGCTTCATCAAAGGTTGTTGCCAACGCAATTTCTTTCGCGTCGGAAATCTTTAACTGACGCATCCATGCATACTCATCCTGCGAATCAAGAATCTTTTCAATTTCACCGTTTGGAACATAAGAATACCCAATTGCAGGACCGATAATTCGCTCTGATTCGTCTTCTCTCTCATGAATTGTAATCAGATAATCAGCAACATATCGGGATACTTTTTCCGTTGCTTCCTCTGCCGTCAACTCGGACACATCGATACTGCTAAGCGTAGTCCCCGGGAAAAAATGTGTCTTATAATAATTTGCGCGCACTAGATAATAGCTTGCCAATCCAAGAAATACTACAACAGTCAGTAACCATACTGTGCACAATATTTTATGCTTTTTGATAAACGCTTTCATTTCGAGCCTCCTTCAACTACCACAGGCATCATTTATTACCATCATAGTCATAATCGTTCTATTTGTATAGACTACAAAAAAGAAAAACTGCTTACCGGCTGGCAAACAGTTTCAAACTTTTTTATTAAAGCTGAGATAGAATCTCTTCTACCTCAGACACCGGAATCAGGATGTCATCAGCTATTTGATATTCACTGAGTCCATTCTGTTTCAATCGGTTCACTTGCTTTACGATCAGCGGACTGATTTCATGTTTCATTTCCATTATGATGACCTCCTTTTTTTCTTTTCTTCTATCATATATTTACGAAGAAGCTCTCCAAAAAAATGGGGTCTGATAAATTCTTGTCGGCCGACTGCTATCTTCTATATTTTCCGGGTCGATTCACCAATCCAAAGCTCTCCCTCGAACACTCTCTGATTATTGGTGACCTGACGCTCCTCGATCAAATCCAAAAGCATTTTTATCGAAGCTCTCGCCATCTCCTCTTTGGGCTGACGAATCGTTGTAAGCGAAGGGTTATAATAGGTAGCCATATCGATACCATCAAAGCCGGCCACAGAGTAATCTTCCGGCACACGCTTACCCGCCTCAAACAGTGCTTTGCATGCACCCATCGCAGTTGTATCTGCCATCGTGTACAACGCGCTAAATTCCACACCAGAATCCAACAGTTCTTTTGTCACTGCATAACCATTCGCAGGTGTATAGGCCTCAATATCATCTTTCATGTACAATACAAGACTGGGATCCACCTCAATCCCATGCTTTTTCAGTGCACGGACATATCCGTTATATCGGCTTCGTCCGATACCACGGTCTGTACAGGTCGGACGCATAATCGCAATTCTTTTATGTCCAAGACTACACAGATAATCCACAATACGAAAGCTTTCCTGCTCATCATCAATTGAAACATAATTCACTTCGGGTGTAAGCATTGCCTTCTCCGGCGCAACCGTACACAATACATACGGTACACTGATTGCGCGAAGCTCTTTCGAATCACGATCCACGCGTCCACCAAGGAAGATGATACCTTTTAATCGTTTTTCCTTACTAAGCTCCTGTGCAACAAGAAGCTCGTCCTCTTCCTGCTGTACACGCTGCAAGATAAAAGAATAATCCTGCATGCCAAGCTCCTGTTCAAAAATCTTAAACATCGCAAGGAAAAACGGGTTATCGATACCCTTGATGAGAATCGCAATCGTATTTGATTCTGAACGCTTTAAGTTTCTTGCGCTATTGTTTGGAATATAATTATTCTCTGCGATCACCTGCATGATCTTATCTTTTGTAGCTTGATTAATATCCGGGTGATTGTTGATTGCCCGTGACACGGTACTGACACCGACTCCGCAAATTCTCGCAACATCCTTTATTGTAAAATCACTCATTCTTGTCTCCGTCATTGCTTTACTAAGACAGTTTTCAAAGTCTTTTAATACCGCAACATAATATAGCACAGTTATGAAAAAAGGGCAACCGTATGTCGCCCCGTTTCCATTGTTATTCTCTTTTTTCCGCACGCCCATATATGACGCTCATAGAAAAAATCTCTTTTGCAAGTTTTTTTGTCAATTGACCGGACTTCATACGCCACTGCCAATTTCCACCCAGTGTGGATGGCGTGTTCATACGCGCATCATTGTCAAGACCAAGATGATCCTGCATCGGAATCACACATCGCTCTGCAACAGAGGACATAGCCAGGACAATCAGGGAGTGAACCAAACTTCTCTTGTCTGCCCCTTTCTTGTCCAAATATGCTTCCACGAGTGCGTAATCCTCCTCGCATATGCTGTCCAGCCATCCAAACAGGGTTTCATTATCATGTGTTCCGGTATATACCACACAGTTACTGTTATATCTGAATGGAATATACTCGTTCGGACCGCTGCTGTCTCTTGAATCAAATGCAAATTCTAAAACTTTCATGTTCGGCCATCCGGTTTTTGCAACCAGCTCACGAACAGAATCCGTAATAAATCCAAGATCCTCTACAATAATATTTAACTTGCCGAGCTTTGCCTCAATTGCTTCGAAAAGCTCATATCCCGGACCCTTCTCCCAATGTCCGAATTCAGCAGTCTCATCCGTAGCCGGAATTGAATAATACTCATCAAAACCTCTGAAATGATCAATACGGATGATATCGTACATCTTATAGCAAGCTTTAATTCTCTGTATCCACCACTCATATCCGGTTTCTTTGTGAACTTCCCAGCGATAAAGCGGATTGCCCCAAAGCTGTCCGGTTGCAGAAAAACCATCCGGCGGACATCCGGCTACCGAAATCGGCTCACAGTTCTCATCAAACTGAAACAAATCCGGATTTGCCCATGCGTCAGAACTGTCAAATGCAACATAAATCGGAATATCTCCAATAATCCGGATTCCTTTTTCATTCGCATATCCCTTTAACTGTTCCCACTGTTCATAGAACTTAAATTGCATATACTTATAAAAATCAATCTCAGTTGCCAGTTTTTTTCTGTATTCTGCCATCGCCTGCGGCTGTCTTAAGCGGATTTCATCCTCCCATGTGCTCCAGCTCTGAGCATCATGCTCCATTTTAATCGCCATATAGAGCGCATAATCCTCAATCCAATGTGCATTTTCTTTTAAAAACTGAGCATACTCTTTTGAGTTATCAAGCTTGGTGCGTTCATATGCGAGACGAAGCACATTGAAACGGCTCTCATAAAGCTTTCCGTAATCAATGGAAGTCTCATTGCTTCCAAAATCCATCGCTTCACATTCAGCCTCGGTAAGCACACCTTCTTCAATCAACTGTTCCAAACTGATAAAATAAGGATTTCCCGCAAATGTTGAAAACGACTGATACGGCGAATCACCGTAACTGGTCGGTCCAAGCGGCAGAATCTGCCAGAGTGTCTGACCTGCATCCGCAAGAAAATCTACAAATGCATATGCTTCCTTTGAAAAACAGCCAATTCCATATTTTCCCGGAAGGGCACTGATTGGCAACAAAATTCCACTACTTCTCATAGGTCCTCCTAACCCTTCACAGCGCCTGCAACAACGCCCTCGATAATATATCTCTGGCAGAACATATAGAAAATGATGATCGGGATAATTGCAAGCACAAGCATTGCCATCATAGCACCCATATCAACAGAACCATATCCACCCTTTAAATACTGAATTGCAATCGGAATGGTCTTGTATTTTGTAATATCAAGTACAAGATACGGTAACAGGTAGTCATTCCAGATCCACATCGTCTCAAGGATTGCTACCGAAATACAAGTCGGCTTCAAAATCGGAAGTACAACGCGGAAGAAAATTGCAAGCGGGCTACAGCCATCGATCATTGCAGCCTCTTCAATTTCAAGAGGTATTGATTTGACAAAACCGCAGAACATAAACACTGCAAGTCCTGCTCCAAATCCCAGATAAACGATAACGATTCCAAGCGGATTTCCAAGATGTAACATGTCAGCAAGCTTTGAGAGCGTAAACATTACCATCTGGAACGGTACAATCATTGAAAAGATGCACAGATAGTAAAGTGCGCTTGTTCCCATACTCTTCACGCGGGAAATATACCATGCACACATGGATGTGCAAAGGATGATGACTGCCACAGATGCAATTGTAATCCAAAGTGAATATCCAAATGCCTCAAAAAATTTAATCTTTTCAATTCCGCTTATATAATTTTTAATTCCTACAAATCCCTTACCGGTCGGAAATGTAAACGGCGACTTACTAATATAAGTCTTTTTCTTAAATGAATTCATCAAAACAATGAAAATGGGGCTGACCCAGAAAAGGCTCAGAATAGAAAACACAACGGTTCCGAATGTGAATTTATTTCCTTTATTCATTACTGCTGTACCTCCTTACTTCTTGTTGCCCGTAACTGTACCAATGCAATGATTGCTACGAGGATAAAGAATACAACTGCTTTCGCCTGTCCGACGCCTTCCCAGCCGTTTCTGCCATAGAAGGTATCAAAAATGTTAAGCGCCAGCATCTGCGATTTATTGGAAGGAGCTCCGCCTGTCAGAGCTACATTTTGGTCAAATAATTTGAATCCGTTTGTCAATGTCAGGAATGAACAAATCGTAATTGACGGCATCAACATAGGGATTGTTACATTCGTCAGTGTCTGCCACTTGGTGGCTCCATCGATTTTAGCTGCTTCAATCAGCTCACCGGGTATATTCTGGATACCTGCAATATAAATGATCATCATATATCCAATCTGCTGCCAGTTCATCAGTACAACCAATCCCCAGAATCCATAGGTGGGACTATAGGTAAGTGTTCTGTTGAAGTAAAGCAACACTCCGTTGATAATCAGCTGCCAGATGTATCCGAGTACGATTCCTCCAATTAAGTTCGGCATAAAGAATACGGTACGAAACAGGTTTGTTCCCTTCATCGCCTTTGTAAGCAACATGGCGATTGTAAACGCAAATAAATTGATTGTGATTACTGATACAACAGTAAACAATGCTGTATACCAGAGCGCATGTGTAAACTCCGGATCTGTCCAGATTTTAATGTAGTTTGAAAAGCCGATAAATTTTGCATCTGTAACGGTTGTAAATTTGCAGAACGAAAGATAGATACCCATGATAAACGGAACAATAAATCCAATCACAAATGCTGCAAATGTGGGAAGTACAAAAATCGGCGAATATTTTCTCATTGATTTCATAATTGGTTCACTCCCTTAAAAGAAAACGGGCGGTCACATCATAACCGCCCATTTTAAG
>JAQXMB010000167.1 GCA_029012425.1 bacterium
ACACATCTCATGCATAATCTCTTTTAAGATAAAGGTAGCCTTCGGATCCAGTCCCACAAAAGGCTCATCCATAACCATCAGCTTCGGTTCATGAATCAGCGCTGAAATAATTGCCACCTTTTGTTTCATTCCGTGTGAATATGAAGAAATCATATCTCCGAGAGCCTCTGTAATTTCAAACATATCTCCGTATTTTTTAATTCGTGCCTCTCTGTCCGCTGCACTGATATCAAATACATCTGCCACAAAATTAAGGTACTGAATACCGGTTAAATTCTCGTATAAATCCGGATTGTCCGGTATGTATGCGGTAATCCGCTTGCACGCCATCGGATCGTTCTTGACTGATTTTCCATCGATCAAAATCTCTCCATCCGTAAAATCCAGAACGCCAACGATTGCGCGAATCGTTGTCGATTTACCGGCTCCGTTATGTCCGATGAAACCATAGATATCGCCCGGCTCCACAACAAGCGATATATTGTCAGCGGCCTTTTTGTCCCCGCCATAAACTTTAGAATAATTACAAATATCCAATACTCCCATAATTGTTCTTTCCTCCTTTTTGATATCACTATGATATCACCTTGATAATATTTGTCAACATTATTTGTCAAAACCTCCCGGATTGAATACATTCTTCTTTGGGCTGAAACATCTGTCTTAGACAATAAATGCCAAGCGCCGTGTATGTAAGAAGCAGTATTACCAGTGAAACCTTCTCATACCTCATATTCTGCGTAAAACAATACGGCAATGCACAAATATCAATAAAAGTGTGCATCATCACTGCCACCCACAGATTTCCTGTTTTTTTGTAAACTGTTCCAAAGTAGAGACCCATTCCAATTGTCGAAATCAGCTTAAATGTGATGACGCCGATTCCCATTCCAAGCATTCCGGGCACATGCCCCAGACCGAATAAAACAGATGAAACAAGGATTGCTATCTGTGTATGATTCTTCTTTTTTGCTGCCAACGCATCTACAACATTTAGGAATAATCCTCTGACATAGAATTCCTCGACGATTCCCACGCCGACATAGTAAAGCACACCCTCAATCATCAGTTTCCAAATCGTCGGTTGATAGTCAAACGGATACAAGCCCACCAAAAATGCAAAAAATGATAATACACCCGCAAGCACTCCGGGCAGTGCGTATTTTTTCAACCCCGCTTTCAGTCCATCCCCTGTAAAGCCAAAATCATAGTTGATATGAAACGCTTTTAACACCAGCCACGCAACAATTCCAATTATCAGAAAATTAACCATCAAAGGAATGATATACGAATCCACATCGGCTACTTGTATATGTAACAACACACCCGGCAATCCGGATATATCCATAACCGCAATAACCAGACAAAGTATCGTAAGTATAACCTTTGTCTTTCCCGTCATAATCTCTCCCGCCTCCTAAAACATATTCTCTGTCAAATTCATCCCGGCAAAGAAAACAACCTGCCGCCATTTTTTCTAATATTTCTACACCATATGTTATCTCTTATTAACAAGAAAAGCAACCGGAATCATAGTTTTCGACCACCTTTTGAGCAAGCAAAACACGCTCAAATTATACCGAATATGAATAGACTAAGATGATAGCAATCATATTCTTCTTGCAATCTAATTACAGTTATGTAACAATAACTTGTGCAACCTTGAAAACTGAATATTGCATGCTATGGCACATATATTTCTCATCTAGCGCCATGCACCTGTTGTGACACAGGTTAACGAGGAAAAGGGTTATCGAAAATTCGGCGGACGCCCTTTCGTACCACTCCCAGTGCGAGATATATCGGCAAATATGCGGGTAACTGCAAAACAAATCCGGTATAAGGGAGTAATTGTAAAATTGATGAAATAACATTTATTATAGAATGATGAGGAATAACATATGTGTGGAATTATTGGGTATATCGGACACCGAAATGTCGAGGAAGTATTATTAAAAGGTTTACAGACCCTGGAGTATCGTGGTTATGACAGTGCCGGCGTCGTATTGCTCGATTCGAATGGAACTGCTCAGGTTCAAAAATGCGTGGGCAAAGTCCAAAATCTGATCGTGCAATGTAAAAAGGCACCTGTCAACGATGCTCTGTGCGGAATGGGTCATACCAGATGGGCAACACATGGTGGTGTTACGAACTTAAATGCGCATCCGCATCAGTCCGGAAAAGTTACGCTCATTCATAATGGGATTATCGAAAATTATCAGGAACTTGCGAACGAATATCACTTGGCGGATCAGGTCATCTCCGAAACAGATACCGAAGTTGTTGCCGCACTGCTAAATCGTTTTTACGAAGGCGATCCCGTAAAAACAATCAGAACCGTTGCGTCCAAGCTGAAGGGAACCTATGCGTTCGGCATCATTTTTTCGGATATCAAAGACAAATTGTTTGCCATTCGCCATGTCAGCCCCATAATCGCAGGTGTTGGAAAAGATAAGAAAGAAGCATTTCTGTCTTCCGATGTGACGGCACTTTCCGAGTATGTAGCGGATTATTTTGTCATTCCCGAAGATGTTGTTACCATCCTTGAAGCCGGTAAAATCACTTTATTGGATGCTTGCGATCAGGAAGTCTTCGTCAATCATCTGACCATTGATTGGGAAACCGGAGCAATCGGAAAAAACGGTTACGAGTTCTATATGGAAAAAGAAATCATGGAACAGCCTCAGGTGATCGTAAATACGGTGATGCCGCGCTGTAAAGACGGACTTCCGGATTTATCCGTTGATCACATCCCGGACGATATCTGGACGAAGTATGAAAAAATAACCATTATCGCCTGTGGTACTGCGATGCATGCCGGTCTTGTGGCAAAAAATCTCATGCAGTCTCTCTTAAGACTTCCTGTTACGGTAGAGATTGCTTCGGAATATATCTATAGCGATCCGGTCATTGATGATACAACGCTTGTCATTGCCATTTCCCAGTCCGGTGAAACAATTGATACTTTAGAGGCAGTACGCTATGCAAGAAAACATGGAGCAGACAATCTCTCGATTGTGAATGTGAAAGGGTCTACCATTGCGCGTGAAAGTCAGTTCGTACTCTATACAAATGCCGGTCCTGAGATTGCAGTCGCAAGTACCAAGGCATATATCACGCAATTAGTTTCCCTTTATATACTAATCTGCCAAATGGCATACATGCGCGGTATTTTCTTGAAAGAGAAAGCAATGCAGTTTATGTCTTCTCTGCTTGCATTACCCGGCCAAATTGAGCAGGTTCTCGCTGACAGAGCGTCTGTCCATGCGCTTACGAAAGATATGATCGGTGCCAAAGATCTGTTTATGATTGGCCGCGGACTCGATTACACCGCTCTGTTAGAGGGATCCTTAAAGCTCAAGGAAATCTCATATATTCACAGCGAAGCCTATGCTTCCGGGGAGTTAAAGCACGGTACGATTGCACTGATCACACCGGAAACTCCTGTGATTACGCTGATCACACAAAAAAAACTGGCTTCCAAGGAATTATCCAACGCCATCGAAGTGAAAGCCCGGGGAGCTAAGGTGGTAATGCTTACAACGAAAGCGATTCCGTTGGAAGATCCTTCCCAGTGGGAGCATATCTATTATCTGCCGGCTCTGCCAAGTGAATTTATGATATTTCCTGCCGTTGTGGCATTGCAATTAATTGCATTTTATGTGTCAAAGGAAAAAGGATTAGATGTTGATAAGCCAAGAAATCTGGCAAAAGTTGTTACTGTAGAATAGACAAAGCTTCTACCAAACCGGAGAAATATATGTCCATAGCAGCATTCAAAAAAGGTTGAAAAAGCCCGAAGGATTCATCGGAAACGACGAATTCTTCGGGCTTATGCTATACATTATTACAAGTACTATAATGCTTTGATTCGCTCCAAAGCAGCTACGGTATTCTTGTGACTTCCAAACGCAGTCAGACGGAAATAACCCTCTCCGCTCGGTCCGAATCCTGATCCGGGTGTACCAACTACATTCGCATTTTCCAACAGATAATCAAAGAATTCCCACGAAGTCATCTTACCCGGAGTCTTCAGCCAGATATATGGTGCATTCACACCACCAAACACCTCATAGCCAGCCTCCTGTAATCCGGTTTTGATCGTCTTCGCATTATTCATATAGTAGGCAACCTGCTCTTTTAACTGTGCCTTTCCTGCATCTGAATAAACTGCCTCTCCGGCTCTTTGAATGATGTACGGTGCACCATTGAATTTCGTGCCGTGACGACGAGCCCACATACCGTGAACGGATACATCACCGCATTTCAGTTCCTTGGGAACAACCGTATATCCAAGACGCACACCTGTAAATCCTGCATTCTTTGAAAAACTCTTCAATTCAATTGCGCAGGTCTTTGCACCCTCACACTCATAGATGGTATGTGCGACATCATCCTCTGAGATATATGCCTCATATGCACCATCATAAATGATAACAGCTCCGATGCGGTTCGCATAATCCACCCACTCCTGAAGCCGGCTCTTTGTGATTGTCGTTCCGGTCGGATTGTTCGGCAGACACAGATAGATGACATCCGGATTTTCCTTCGGGAACTCGGGTACAAAACCATTTTCTTTCGTGCAGGGCATATAGATGACATTGCTCCACATCCCGGTATTGGCATCGTAATCACCGCAGCGACCGGCCATTACATTGGAATCGACATACACAGGATATACCGGATCACAAACTGCGATTTTCACATCTGCACCAAAAATCTCCTGAATATTTCCGGAATCACTTTTCGCTCCGTCTGACACAAAGATCTCATCAGCTGCGATATCGCATCCGCGCGCCTCATAATCGTTCTTTGCAATCGCATTTCTCAAAAATTCATAGCCGAGATCCGGTGCATATCCGCGAAAGGTTTCCTGCACACCCATCTCATCCACAGCCTTGTGCATGGCCTCAATAATGGCCGGTGCAATCGGCTGTGTTACATCTCCGATTCCAAGTCGGATGATCTGTTTGTCGGGGTTCGCCTGCGAAAATGCTGCAACCTTTTTGGCAATTGTGCTGAAAAGATAGCTTCCCGGCAGCTTTTGATAATTCTCGTTAATCTGAAACATGATACATCTCTCCTTTTTTCTCCCCCATTGTCACACTATATCGTAATTTCCCCATCGAATACTACGGTCGCAGGTCCTGTCATATATACGACATTTTCCTGTCTGTCCCACTCAATCAAAAGATGTCCGCCAAGCAATTCCACATCAACGGTATCATCTGTAAGACCATTTAAAATAGAAGCAACAACCGTTGCGCAGGTTCCCGTTCCACACGCAAGTGTCTCACCGCTTCCTCTCTCCCATACACGCATGCGAAGATGCGCACGATCCAATACATTCGCAAACTCGGTATTCACGCGCTTCGGAAACATCTTGTGATTTTCAAATACCGGTCCGATAACCGGAAGGTCAAGTTTACGCACATCCTCCTCAAGAAAGGTCACACAGTGCGGATTACCCATGGACACACAGGTAACCTTGTACTCTTTATCTGAAATTGTCAGAGGTACTCCCACAACCGGATTTCCGGAAAATCCACAGGGAATCTCCTCCGGTGCAAGAATTGGCGCTCCCATATTCACGCGAACAAGCGAAACTTTACCATTCTCAACGGTAAGCTGCAGTGTCTTAATTCCGGCAAGTGTCTCGATTGTAATTGTCGTCTTGTCCGTAAGACCATAATCATATACATATTTTGCAACGCAGCGAATTCCGTTTCCGCACATCTCGCTGCGCGAGCCGTCCGCATTGTACATCGCCATCTCAAAATCAGCAACCTTTGACGGATTAATCAGAATGAGTCCATCCGATCCGATTCCAAAGTGTCTGTCGCTGACGATGCGGGAAAGCTCTTCCGGATTGTCGATTTTTTCCACAAATCCATTCACATACACATAGTCATTGCCACAACCCTGCATTTTTGTAAATTTCATAGCTGCTTTTTATTCCTTTCCTTATACATGCATCAGACTCAATATCATCTGTGCAGTCTCAACTAATCCTGTTCCATTGTCCATGCTGGACTTTTGTATGTATCTGTGTGCTTCCTCTTCACTGAGCTGGTTTCGCTCCATCAAAAGACCTTTTGCCTGACTGATGATGAGCTTCTCCTTCTCATCTCTCACCCGAGGTTTTGCGCGCATGCGCTTTCGATAACGGGAATAAGCATAGCTCATGGTCTCCATCGTCATCAGCAGATCACTCACCTGAAGCGGCGTCGTCAAGCTGAATAAATCCGGTATTGCCCTTGCATCGATATAGTCCTTCGGTCCGATCAAAAGCATCTGATACCGCCCCTCGCAGGCTTCATGAATATCAATTGCCATTCCGTCCGAAAATCGATAATTACTTACAATAATACCGCCTTCATACTCATTGACTGCCTGGAGCGCTCCCGCTACTGTTGTCACACAGGCATCGACTGTATACCCATTTCTCATCAGAAGTAAACGAATCTTTTTCGCCGTTTCTGGTTTGGGAAAAACAAGAATTACATTCATCTGTTTCACACCTACATCTTGTACAAGTATTCTTCAATCTCCCAATTCGTTACTTTTGAACGATAGGTTGCCCACTCATTTTTTTTCACGCTGATCATTTTTCGGCAAATATGATCGCCCAATACATCCTGAATAAAGGAATCTTCTTCAAACGCTTCAAT
>JAQXMB010000168.1 GCA_029012425.1 bacterium
ACTTCAGAGCCTGGCAGCTCGATTTCGTTTCACTTCATCTCGCTGAGGCTTCTCGCCTGCCTGACACATTCAAGAATTACCATGCTCAAACAAGTTTGGCAGATAATTCTTAAATATATCAGCCATGCTCTGAAGTTAGCAAAATACAACTTGTAATGATGTGCATACAAGTTGTATGCTGATAACAGATTAATATTATTATTTTAATAAGGGGGTATTTCAAAATGAGCAATGTAGCACAGGTAATTGAAGCAGGAAAAGCCGTACTTGGTATTGAGTTCGGTTCAACAAGAATTAAGGCAGTTTTGGTTGACGATGCCAACAAGCCGATTGCATCAGGAGCGCATGACTGGGAGAATCAGTTGGTTGACGGTATCTGGACCTACAGTCTGGATGCAATCTGGGCAGGCTTACAGGATGCCTACAGCAAGCTAAAGGAAGATGTCAAGGCGCAGTATGGGGTGGATATCAAGAACCTTGCAGCAATCGGATTCTCCGCTATGATGCATGGTTACATGGCATTCGACAAGAATGACAATTTGCTTGTACCGTTCCGTACATGGCGTAATACCATCACGGAGCAGGCTTCCGAGGAGCTTACGAGCCTGTTACAGTTCCATATTCCTCAGAGATGGAGTGTTGCACACTTATATCAGGCAATCTTAAACGGCGAGGATCATGTGAAGGATATTACTTTCCAGACCACATTGGCAGGTTACATTCACTGGCAGCTTTCCGGCGAAAAGGTTGTAGGAATCGGAGAGGCAGCAGGAATGTTTCCGATTGATTCAAAGACACGCGATTACAATCAGTCAATGGTAGACAAGTTTGATGACAAGCTGGCAGAAAAAGGATTGTCATACAAGCTTCGTGAGATTTTCCCGAAGGTGCTCGTTGCAGGAGAGAACGCCGGCAAGTTAACTGAGGAAGGTGCAAAGAAGTTGGATCCTTCCGGAATGCTTCAGGCCGGAATTCCGATGTGTCCTCCCGAGGGCGATGCAGGAACCGGTATGGTTGCTACCAATTCTGTAGCTGTTCGCACCGGTAATGTTTCAGCAGGAACCTCGGTATTTGCAATGGTAGTTCTCGAGGAGGACTTAAAGGCATTACATGAGGAGCTTGACATGGTTACCACGCCCGCAGGTGATGCGGTTGCAATGGTACACTGCAACAACTGCACTTCTGACTTAAATGCATGGGTGAACATTTTCAAGGAATTTGCAGAGAGCTTCGGCGTGGATGTAGACATGAACAAGCTGTTCGGAACACTTTATAACAAGGCATTAGAAGGTGACAAGGACTGTGGCGGACTTCTTGCATACAACTACTTCTCCGGAGAGCATATCACCGGATTTAATGAGGGTCGTCCGTTATTCGCTCGCACGCCTGATGCAAAATTCAACCTTGCAAATTTCATGAGAGTCAATCTTTACACCTCACTTGGAGCACTCAAGGTTGGACTTGACATCCTCTTGAAGGAAGAAAATGTTAAGGTTGATTGTATCTATGGACATGGCGGACTGTTTAAGACCAAGGGTGTTGGTCAGGGAATTCTTGCGGCAGCAATGAACGCGCCGGTTGCAGTTATGGAGACCGCAGGCGAAGGCGGTGCATGGGGAATCGCACTTCTTGCTTCATATATGGTTCAGAAGGAAGCAACAGAAGGATTGGATGCATACTTGACCAACAAGGTATTTGCTGGTGAGACCGGAACAACGATGCAGCCGGATCCCGCAGATGTTGCAGGCTTTGATAAGTTTATTGAGCTTTACAAGGCCGGAATGCCGATTGAGGCAGCAGCAGTTGCTTCTATGAAATAGAAAAAACGATGTAACGGTTCAGATTTCATTGTGAAAAATCTTTGATCTGAATAGTTACATCTTATAAGAGAGATATTGAAATCAGGAGGATATAGAAATGTTAAAAACCAAAAGCTACAAATTCTGGTTTTGTACCGGATCACAGGATCTCTACGGAGATGAGTGCTTAAGCCATGTTGCAGAGCACTCAAAGATTATCGTTGAAAAACTCAACGCATCAGGCGTGCTTCCTTACGAAGTTGTATGGAAACCTACGCTGATTACCAACGAGTTAATCCGTAAGACCTTCAATGAGGCAAATATGGATGAGGAGTGTGCAGGTGTTATCACATGGATGCATACCTTCTCACCTGCGAAATCATGGATCATCGGATTACAGGAGTTCCGCAAGCCGCTGTTACACTTACATACACAGTTCAACGAGGAGATTCCTTACGATGAAATCGATATGGATTTCATGAATGAAAACCAGTCTGCACACGGAGATCGCGAGTACGGACATATCGTTACCCGTATGGGCATTGAGCGCAAGGTAATCGTAGGACACTGGTCAGATGTAACCGTTCAGGAGCGTATGGCAAGCTGGATGCGCACAGCAGTCGGTGTCATCGAGAGCAGTCATATCCGTGTGATGAGAGTTGCAGATAATATGCGCAATGTTGCCGTAACGGAAGGCGATAAGGTGGAAGCGCAGCTCAAATTCGGCTGGGAGATTGATGCATATCCGGTAAATGAAATTGCAGAGTCAGTTGCAGCTGTATCAGCAGCTGATACAAACGCTCTGGTTGAAGAGTACTACAGCAAGTACGACATCTTATTAGAGGGTCGTGATCCCGAAGAGTTCAGAAAGCATGTCGCAGTTCAGGCTCAGATCGAGCTGGGATTCGAGCGTTTCCTGGATGAGAAAAACTATCACGCAATTGTCACACACTTCGGAGATCTCGGTGCGTTGCAGCAGCTTCCCGGACTTGCAATCCAAAGACTTATGGAAAAGGGTTACGGATTCGGAGCAGAAGGTGACTGGAAGGTAGCAGCAATGGTTCGCCTGATGAAGATTATGACAGAGGGTAAGAAGGATGCGAAGGGAACTTCCATGCTTGAGGATTATACCTACAATCTTGTAAAGGGCAAAGAAGGAATTCTTCAGGCACACATGCTTGAGATTTGCCCGAGTATCGCAGACGGTCCGATCAGTATCAAATGCCAGCCGCTTTCCATGGGTAACAGAGAAGATCCGGCAAGACTTGTATTTACTTCAAAGGAGGGTGCAGGTATTGCGACATCACTCATCGATCTTGGAAACCGCTTCCGCTTAATTATTCAGGATGTTGATTGCAAGAAGGTAGAAAAGCCGATGCCGAAGCTTCCGGTAGCTACCAACTTCTGGACACCCCAGCCCGATTTCTACACAGGAACCGAGGCGTGGATTCTTGCAGGTGGCGCACATCATACTGCATTTACCTATGATCTTACCGCAGAACAGATGGGTGACTGGGCAGCAGCAATGGGTATTGAGGCTGTATACATTGACAAGAATACCAACATCAGAGACTTCAAGAAAGATCTGATGCTCGGAAGTGTCTTTTATAAATAAAAGCCAATTGTGCAAAAATCGAAAGAATTAGCATAAAATTGTACGATTCTGACACTTTACAGTGGTTGTGAAAAGTTGCATACTGATAATTGATGAAATATAAAAGAAAAGGAGAACAAAGCAATGAAATTTTTTATTGATACAGCGAATGTAGAGGATATTCGTAAGGCAAATGACATGGGTGTTATCTGTGGTGTTACAACCAACCCTTCACTGATCGCAAAAGAGGGTCGTGATTTCAATGAGGTAATCAAGGAGATTACGACAATCGTTGACGGACCGATCAGCGGTGAGGTTAAGGCTACTACTGTTGATGCAGAGGGCATGATTGCAGAGGGTCGTGAAATTGCCAAGATCCATCCCAATATGGTAGTTAAGATTCCTATGACTGTTGAAGGTCTTAAGGCTACCAAGGTTCTTTCCGCTGAGGGAATCAAGACCAATGTTACATTGATCTTCTCTGCAAATCAGGCACTTTTAGCTGCAAGAGCAGGTGCTACCTATGTATCTCCCTTCCTTGGAAGATTGGATGACATCAGCCAGCCCGGTATCAACTTAATCGAGGATATCGTTCAGATTTTCGACAACTACGGAATTGAGACAGAGATTATCGCTGCTTCTGTAAGAAATCCGATTCATGTAACCGATTGTGCACTTGCAGGTGCTGATATCGCAACTGTTCCTTATGGCGTAATTGAGCAGATGACAAAGCATCCTTTGACCGATCAGGGTATTGAGAAATTCCAGAAGGATTACAAGGCAGTATTCGGAGAGTAATCAGAACGGAAAGTACATAATTTAGAAGGAGAAAAAATCATGAACAAGCTTGAACTTCAGAAAATGGCTGTTGAAGTTCGCAAAGGTATCATCGAGGGTGTTCATTCTGCAAAGGCCGGACACCCCGGTGGATCACTTTCAGCAGCAGATATTTTTACCTATCTTTATTTTGAGGAGATGAATATCGATCCGAAGAACCCGAAGAGTCCTGACCGTGACCGTTTTGTATTATCTAAGGGTCATACAGCTCCCGGATTATATTCTGCACTTGCACATCGCGGATATTTCCCGGTAGAGGATCTGCTTACACTTCGTCATACCGGTTCATACCTGCAGGGACATCCGGATATGAAGCATATTCCCGGTGTTGATATGTCTTCCGGCTCACTTGGACAGGGACTTTCAACAGCTTGCGGTATGGCAATGGCAGCAAAGCTTAACAAGAAAGATTATCGTGTTTATTCTCTTTGCGGAGACGGTGAGATTCAGGAGGGACAGATTTGGGAGGCAGCAATGTTCGCAGGCTTCCGCAAGTTAGACAACCTGTGTGTTATCGTTGATAACAATAATCTTCAGATTGACGGTGCGATTGATGAAGTATGTTCACCGTATCCGATTGATAAGAAATTTGAAAGCTTCAATTTCCATGTAATCAATGTTGACGGAAATGATATGGATGCGTTGAAGGCTGCTTTTGATGAGGCAAAGGCAACCAAGGGAATGCCCACAGCAATCATTGCAAAGACTGTAAAGGGCAAGGGCGTTTCATTTATGGAGAATAATGCCGGATGGCATGGAAAAGCTCCGAATGATGAGGAGTTTGAAATGGCCATGGAAGAATTAAGAAAGGCAGGTGAAGCATTGTGTCAGAAGTAATTAAAATCGCAACAAGAGACAGCTACGGCAATGCTTTAGTTGAGCTCGGAAAAGAACATGAGAATTTAATCGTTCTCGATGCAGATCTTGCAGCAGCAACAAAGACTGGCGTTTTCAAAAAGGCTTTTCCTGAGCGCCATATTGACTGCGGAATTGCTGAGGCAAATATGACAGGTATTGCAGCAGGTATGTCTACTTGCGGAATGGTACCTTTTGTAAGTACATTTGCAATGTTTGCAGCCGGTCGTTCTTTTGAGCAGGTGCGTAATTCCATCGGATATCCGCACTTAAATGTAAAAATCGGTGCAACTCATGCCGGAATCTCAGTAGGTGAGGACGGAGCAACACATCAGTGTAATGAAGATATTGCATTGATGCGTGCAATTCCCGGAATGGTAGTTATCAATCCGAGTGATGATATTGAGGCAAAGGCAGCAGTTAAGGCTGCATATGAGTATGAGGGACCTGTTTACTTAAGATTTGGTCGTCTCGCAGTTCCGGTAATCAATGACAATGCTGATTATAAGTTTGAGATTGGCAAGGGTGTTGAGCTGCGCGACGGTAAGGATTGCACAATCATTGCTACCGGACTTTGTGTATGTGAGGCGCTTGATGCGGCAGAGAAGCTTGCGGCAGAGGGAATCGATGCACAGGTCATCAACATTCATACCATCAAGCCGTTGGATGAGGAGCTTGTAATCGCAGCAGCGAAAAAGACCGGACGCATCTTCACGGTTGAGGAGCATTCAATTATCGGTGGTCTCGGTGCAGCAGTCAGCGAGTGCTTAAGCGAGAAGTGCCCGACAAAGGTTACCCGCATCGGTGTGAATGATGTATTTGGCGAATCGGGTCCTGCGAAGGAACTGTTACATAAGTATAAACTTGACGCTGATGGAATCGCTGAGAGAGTTTTGTCTGAGATGAAATAGGAGAGAACGCATGTTAGAGCAGTTGAAAAAAGAGGTCTATGAAGCAAACATGGAGCTTCCCCGCAGAGGACTGATTACCTATACATGGGGCAATGTAAGCGGAAGAGACCGCGAGACCGGATACTTCGTGATCAAGCCCAGTGGCGTGGATTACGATGCGCTGACTCCGGACGATATGGTTGTTATGGATTTGGACGGAAACAAGATTGAAGGAAAGTATAAGCCTTCTTCTGATACAGCAACGCATATCGAATTATATAAAAAGTATGATGAGATTGGTGGTATTGTGCATACGCATTCACCTGAGGCGGTTGCATGGGCACAGGCCGGAAGAGATATCCCTCTGTATGGAACCACTCATGCGGATTACTTCCTCGGAGCGATTCCCTGTGCAAGAAACTTAACCACCGAAGAAATCAATGATGCATATGAGAAGAATACAGGTGCTGTGATTATTGAGACCTTTGAGACACGAGGAATTCAGCCGATGTATACACCGGCAGTTCTCTGCCAGAACCATGGACCTTTTACATGGGGTAAGGATGCAGCGGAAGCTGTTCATAATGCGGTTGTACTCGAAGAGGTTGCAAAGATGGCGCGCAATACGGAGATGATTAATCCGAATGTGAAGCCTGCTCCCGACAGCATTAAAGAAAAGCATTTCTATCGTAAGCATGGCGAGAATGCCTACTATGGTCAGTAAACTGACCATAGTCAAAAAGGCTATTATGGACAGTAAACTGACTACGAACAATATAACGATTAAGGAGAAGGGAAAATGAGCAAAGCGAGCTTTGGAAAGACTACCGATGGCAGAGAGGTTACCAAATATACCTTGAAGAATGCTGCCGGTATGGAGGTAGATTTAATTGATTTGGGTGCATCGATTGTCGCTGTCAGAGTTGCTGACAAAAACGGGGATGTAAAGGATGTCGTACTCGGATACGACACTCCTGCAGATTATCAGAATGTACGCGGTTATCTCGGAGCAGTCATCGGACGAAACGGAAACCGTATTGACAAGGCAAAGTTTTCCATTGATGGTGTAGAGTATCAGTTGGAGGTAAATGATAACGAGAACAACCTTCACAGCGGAAAAGACGGCTTCCATGCAATGATCTGGAATGTTGCTGAGGCGGATGACTCGCATGTAAAGATGACTTTGGTAAGTCCGGACGGACATCAGGGCTTCCCCGGAAACATGGATGTATCCATCACCTATACGCTGACAGAGGATTGCGGATTAGAGCTTTCTTATCGCGCAACAACTGATAAGACAACAGTTGCAAACTTCACCAATCATGCATATTTCAATCTGGATGGTCATGAGAGCGGAAGCGCAGAGGATCAGGAGCTTGAGCTTTTGGCATCTTACTATACTCCTGTCATTGACAGCCAGGCAATTCCGACCGGAGAGATTGCATCTGTATCTGATACTCCGATGGATTTCCGCAAGATGACCAGAATCGGTGACAGAATCAACGACGATTTCGAGCAGCTCGTATTCGTTGGCGGATATGACCACAACTATGTGCTTGATAAAGCGGATGGAACGATGCAGCTTGCTGCAAGAGCAAGATCTGTCAAGTCAGGCATCCAGATGGATGTTTACACCAACTGTGTGGGAATTCAGTTCTACGCCGGAAACTTTGTTGGCGGACAGACCGGTAAGGGTGGTGTTGAATATGGCAAGCGTCAGGGCTTCTGCCTTGAAACACAGTACTTCCCGAACTCAGTAAATGAGAAGAACTTTGAGCAGCCGTTCTTAAAGCCCGGCGAAGTATATGAGTCAACAACAAAATATGTATTTTCTGTTGCTCAGTAAGTGATGTGTAAAAATAAAAGGACAGCTTTCTCTTTCGGGAAGCTGTCCTTTTTGTTATAATGAGACTATGAGTAAAGAACGAAGACAAACATCATTAAAATCAAAGTTAATAATGCTTGTAACGATTGCGTTAGTTCCGTCGTTTGCACTGGCAATCAGTATTCTTTTGTCCATGTATAATTACAGCAAAGCATATGATGAGATTATCAGTAACATGACGATCGCCAATAGCTACAACCTAAACTTTAAAGATGAATTGGATGAGAGTATTTATCGTCTGGTTGCCGGAAGTATTACACTTGAGAGCATTGAGGAAGATGATTCCGTAAGCAATCCGTATCAGCTCACGAGAGAGCTCCGTCGCGACTTTGAGGCGCTGGTTGCGATTACAACCGATCGTGAGAGTGAATTGTGGCTGCAGAGTCTGCTTCGAAATCTGGATACGCTTGAAAATCGTATTGATGATATCATGTATAACCTTGAGGAAGGCGGACATTACGATGAAAATATCGTGATGCTGGATAACAATATCTATATTCTGACTGAGCTGGTACAGGATGACATTCAGTACTATATTTATTATCAGACGAAGAGTATCGAGCATTTAAAGGCGCAGCTGAATGTTCAGATGCATCAATTTATCATGGTATTTGCAATCATCGCGGCACTGATCCTTGCGCTTGTTTTGGGATTTTCGGCACAGATTGTATCGGGAATTACAGGACCGGTAGCGAGACTGGCTCAGGTGACACAGGAGGTGGCAAGCGGAAAGCTGTCTGCAAGGGCAAGCGCGGATGGGCCGACAGAGATTGCGGAACTGGCTGCTTCTGTAAATGATATGACCGCACATCTGGATGTTATGATGGATAAAATCAAAGAGGATGAGCGAAAAATGCGTCATGCAGAGCTTCGTCTTCTTCAGGAACAGATCAATCCGCACTTCTTATATAATACACTGGATACAATTATCTGGCTGATTGAGGGAAATTCTCCGGAGGAAGCTGTGGATATGGTTGTCTCGCTGTCACAGTTTTTCCGCTTAGTATTAAGTCATGGAAAAGAGTATATCTCGATTCGCGATGAGGAGCAGCATATTCGAAGCTATCTGAAAATCCAGCAGGCGAGGTATCACGATATTTTGGAATACGAGATATCCATTGATCCGGAAATATATCCGTATACGATACTGAAGCTGACACTTCAGCCGCTTGTGGAGAATGCGCTTTACCATGGAATCAAATACAAGCGGGCCATGGGTAAAATTACAGTCACAGGCCGGCTGGACAACAAACGAATTATTCTCACTGTCTCCGATAACGGCGTTGGTATGGATCAGGAAAAACTGACTCAGCTGTGCCGGGAGATCGAGCGTCCCTGCAAGGATACAGAGGGTGGTTTTGGTCTGGCGAATGTGAATGAGCGGATTCGTATGAATTTCGGATCCTACTATGGTATGGCAATCAGCTCGGTGCCGGGAGAGGGAACAACGGTTACTGTTGTGATCCCGGCAGTCCCGATTGAACAGGAAGGAGAGGTGCGTCATGAATAAAGATCGTATCATTGGGGCACTGCTTTTGCTCCTGATTGCAGTTGCCATGATATTTTTGACCATAAGTGGCGCGTTTGGGAAAAAAGAGCCAATGGTTGAGGAGATAAAAGAAGAACAGGAAGATGAAAATCTGATTGTTGTTGGATTTTCGCAGGTCGGAAGCGAGTCGATATGGCGAACCACGCATACGCGCTCGTTACAGGAGGCGCTTTCAAAAGAAAATGGATTTTTCCTTCAGTACAGCAACGCGCGCCAAAAGCAGGAGAACCAGATTAAGGCAATCCGCGGATTTATATCACAGCGCGTAGACTATATTGTATTCTCGCCGGCAACAGAGGACGGATGGGAGACGGTTCTGACAGAGGCAAAGGATGCGGGAATTCCCGTAATTCTCGTGGATCGTAAGATTGCCGAGAGCGAGAGCGATTTGTATACGACCTGGGTTGGAAGCGATATGACTGCAGAGGGTCTACGCGCAGGGCAGTGGCTGGCGTATGAACAGGCGCGCAGAGGAAGAGCGGAGGCGGAGCTTAATATTGTCGTGTTAAAGGGTACGATTGATTCTACCTCCGAGCGCGGAAGAACAGCAGGATTTGAACAGATAGCAAAAAAACATGACAACTGGCATATCCTGTGCAGTGAATCGGGAGATTTCACCACCTCAAAGGGAAAAGAGGTCATGGCCCAGCTTTTGAAGCGCTATCCGGATATTGATGTGGTTGTCAGTCAAAATGATGAGATGACATTCGGTGCGATGGAGGCCATTCGGGAGGCGGGCCTTGCGACGGGAATTCATGGTCGGATTACGATCATTTCATTTGACAGTGTTAAAGAAGCACTCGAACTTGTGGAAGAAGGAAGTATCAATTGCGATGTCGAGTGTAATCCGTTGCAGGGAGAGCTTGTTGCAGAGGTAATAAGAAAGCTTGAACGCGGAGAAAAGGTAGAAAAAGAGTACTTCGTCGAGGAAAAAGTATTCACGAGAGCGAATGTGAAGGATTACCTGGATGAGCGACTTTATTAATTGGGAGAGATTGGATGTTAAAAGTATTTTTGGTTGAGGATGAAAGCGTTGTCCGTGAGGCGCTGCGTGATAACATACCGTGGCAGCAGTATGGTTATCGTTTTGTGGGAGAAGCCGGAGATGGAGAGATGGCACTTCCGCTGATTCGAAAGACGATGCCTGATGTGCTGATTACGGACATAAAAATGCCGTTTATGGATGGCCTTGCGCTCAGTCATATGGTAAAGCAGGAATATCCGGATATGAAGATTATCATTATCAGCGGTTATGATGATTTCGATTATGCAAGGCAGGCGATTGCGGAGGGCGTGGAACAGTATCTGCTGAAACCGATTACGAGAAGCTCGTTGCAGAAAGCGCTCGCAGAGCTTCGCGAGAAGATTGAGGCAGAGCGTGAACAGAAAAATTATATGAAGAAATTCCAAAGCGATATGCAGGAGTATGAGCAGTACTTTTTGCGGAATTTCTTTGAAAAAGTATTTGAAGGAAAACTTTCGGTACAGGAGATATATGAACTTGCAGGAAAGCATAACCTGGATATTGAGGCACCTTGCTACAATTTAATGTTGCTTAGCGTGCAGGCACCTCCGAGAAGCGACAATATGCTTCAGCGTGCCGCCGATGACTGCAGGGAAGAATTGATGCGATACTTTTTGCGATTCCCGGAATGTATTGCGTTCCGCTGGAATGTAAGTACCTACGGAGTCATGATCAAAGGTGAACCGGAGAGTATTTCTGAGCGCACAAAAGTTCATATGGCGGAGATTGAACGAATCTGTACACAGACTTCCGACCTTGAATGGTACGCTGCAGCAGGAGAGGCAGTCGAACGATTCAGTATGCTCGGAGAGTGTTACAGCAAACTGAATCATCGGTATGCATATCGCTATCTTGCTCCGGGTCGTCATATTTTGACGGAGGATGCAGTTGCAATTGCATCGCAGGAGACAGAAACCGGAAGTCTTAGAAATATCGATATCAATAAAGTAGACCCGGAGATTATCCGTGGATTTTTAAATAACGGTCAGCAAAATGAAGTACAGGAGTTTGTCGAGAACTACATGGAGACGCTTGGGGATGCAATTCACTCGAGATTATTCCGGGATTATCTGCTTCTTAATATCCAGTTTACAGTTCAGGCATATGTGGAAGGTCTGGGCTGCTCACAGCAGGAGTTTCTGACAAGTGTAGGAGCGGACCAGATTCATGAGCTTGTGACAGATCATAAATCAATGGAAGAATATGTGAAGCGATTGTTCGTCAAGGCACTCTGCATAAGAGATGAGAAACAGAGCAGTCAGGGGAAAAAGGTATTGCGACAGGCGCTTGATTATATTGAAGCCAATTATACACAGCCGACACTCAGCTTGAATGAGGTTGCAGGTGCAATTGAGATGAGTCCCAACTATTTTAGTGCCATGTTTTCACAGGAAATGAAACAGACCTTTGTGGAGTATGTTACCGCGCGCCGTATGGAACTTGCCAAAAAACTTTTGCAGGAAAATGAGCTTAGCGCAAGTGAGATTGCCGCCGCAGTCGGATATAAGGATTCACACTATTTCAGCTTTGTGTTCAAAAAGACACAGGGATGCTCTCCGAGAGAATACCGCTCGGGAGCACAGCAATAAAAGCTGTGGAAGTCAGATACAGTCTGTTACACTATCGCGTTCAATAATCTCATAGCTGATTACATCCTGAGGAGGATGGATGCCTTGCAGTTTTGCAAGAAGAAGATGAACCGCAAGCCGGACCGGTGATAACTCTTTGCAGGAAAGAGAGGTAATTCCGGGGGACGAAAAATCGCACAGATAACTGTTGTCGAAGCTGATAATGCTCAGATCGACGGGAACCTGTATACCGGAATATGAGAGTTCCTTGATGAGCCAGTAAGCAATTTCATCATTGTGACAAATAACAGCAGAGCAGGATGACAGATGCTGATGGATATAGTCCGTCAGAAATCTGGTGTCCTGCTTTTTTTCAAGTGCGAGAAGATCGTTGGTATCATACCAAAGAATCGAATCATCGGAAAACGGAAGCTTCGCCTCGTTCATTGCAAGCGCATATCCAAGATATCTGTCATGACCTTCAACCGTGTCTGAAGAAAAAATGGCTCCGATGGACTGGTGATGGCGTGATAATAGGTAATTGGTTGCAAGCATCCCACCGGATATCTGGTCAATGCGGGCACACAGCTGCACGGGGAAATTTGAATAATTGTTTTGCAAAAAGATAACCGGAATCTGTTCAGAGAAAAAGCGCTGAAACAGATCCAGATTCGGGTTGGGCAAAGCGCTTTTTACCGGTTCGATAATGATTCCTCCGATTTGACGCGCCTGCAGCGTAAGAAGAATTCTTCGTTCGATGGCAATGCTGTAATTGGTGAGATACAATTCGCTGGAAAAACCATACTTGTGAAGTTCAGCAGACAGAGTCGCATATTGACGGGCATATGTATATTCGCTGTCAGTTGGAAGAAGAACGACGATGATATTTTTGTCAGCATCCGGTTGGAGTCCGGTAAGAAAAGAACCGCTGCCCTGACGGCGAACGATAAAACCAAGCTGTTCTAATTGCAGAAGCGATTGACGAATGGTCTGACGACTCGCATGAAAATGTTCACATAACTGTTGCTCGGTAGGCAGCTTATTGGTTCCGTCAATTGTGTATTGTTTCAGATTGTTTTTCAGTTCATTGGCAATTTGAAGATATTTGGGTGCCATAATCTGCTCCTTTGGATAAAATTCTTACCATTTATTGGTGATTAATTAAGATTTATGTGATAAAACTTGAAAAATTTATTCAAATTATTGCTATTTCATCATAGATTATTTAACTCTTTCGTGCACGATTGACCAACATGACGAAGAATTATCACAATGCATGCAGGAAACAAATCGGAAAAAAACTAACATTTTGAGATGAAAACGATAATAATTTAACCTAATAATAATAATAAATAAATTTGTATTGGTTTTCAATGAAAAAAGACAAAATTTGTATTATTCAAATGCCCAAAAGCAAAAAAAGTAAAGATTTTCAAGTTGAATTTGAGGTGTACATTCGTATAATGAATCATGTAAGGACGAAGAAACAAATCGTCCACAAAAAATCATTTTGTTCAAACTTAAAGGGAGGAAAACAGAAATGAAAAAGAAAGTTTTAGCAAGCTTATTGACAGTAGCTATGGCAGGAACAATGTTAGTTGGATGCGGTAGCAAGGCAGACGCTCCGGCAGAGGCACCTGCAGCAGAGGCACCCGCAGCAGAGGAAGCTGAGGAGCCCGCAGCAGAGGAGCCTGCAGCAGAGGCACCCGCAGCAGAGGCTGGCGCATTAATCAAGGTTGGTATCATCAACAACGATCCGAACGAGTCAGGATATCGTACAGCTAATGATAAGGACTTGAAAGAGTTCTTCTGCGAGGCTAATGGATATGAGGCTTCTTTCGCATACAGCTTAAAGAACGATGAGCAGATCACAGCAGCTCAGAAGTTCATCCAGGACGGCGTTGACTACTTACTGTTATCAGCAGCTGATACCGCTGGTTGGGATTCAGTATTGCAGGACGCTCAGGATGCTGGTATCCGTGTAATCTTATTCGACCTTACCATCTATGCAAACCCTGATTTATATGCAGCTTCTATCGTTTCAGATATGGATAAAGAGGGTGAGACCGCTGTTAACTGGTTAAAGAGCCAGAACCTTGATGAAGTTAAGGTTATCCACCTTCAGGGTGTAATGGGATCTGCAGCTCAGAAGGGACGTTCCGGAGCATTAGACGCAGAAGTAGCAGCTAACGATTCTTGGAGCATTGTTACACAGCAGACTGCTGAGTGGAATGCAGAGAAGGCACAGCAGATTGTTCAGTCAGTTATCGATTCAGGCGAGAGCTTCAATGTAATCTACGCTGAGAACGACGATATGGCTAAGGGTGCTGTAGCAGCTCTTGATAAGGCAAACATCTCTCACGGTGTTGGCAAAGATGTCATCGTTATGGGATTTGACTGCAATAAGTGGGCTCTTGAGGAGCTGTTAGCTCAGAACTGGAACTACGATGGACAGTGTAATCCTTTCCAGGCATCATACATTGATGGAATCATCAAGACCATCGAGTCTGGTAGCGAGCCTGAACAGAAGGTTGTAGTTATGGATGAGAAGGGCTTTGACGCTGCTTCAATCACTCAGGCAGATGTTGATACCTACGGTATCTAATTTCTGACGAAGCTGGTTAATTGACTTTAGAGGGCGCGGTACAGCGTAAATGTTAAATATTACGTGTGCCGTGCCCTTTTTGAGTACATAGGCAAGGAAAAAATAAGAATTCAAAAAGGAGTGAATGCACTGGTGAAAGAGAAATCTGTATTGGAAATGAGAGGAATCTGTAAAAGCTTCCCCGGCGTTCGCGCATTATCAGATGTAGATTTTACCTTATGTGAGGGTGAAATCCACGCATTGATGGGCGAGAATGGTGCAGGAAAATCTACTTTGATCAAGGTTCTCACTGGCGTTTATGAGAAGGATGAAGGAGAGATTTTCTTAAAGGGAATGGATAAGGCGGCAGTAATTCGTTCGCCTCAGGATGCACAGGCACTTGGAATCAGCACCGTGTATCAGGAGATTACATTGTGTCCGAACCTGTCGGTAGCAGAAAATATGTACATAGGTCGTGGTGAAAGAAAGGGTGTCAGCTGGAAGAAGATGAATGAAGACGCTGAAAGTATTCTTCAGAAGCTTGACATTCCGGCGAAGGCAAACAGACAGCTTTCCAATTATTCCATCGCAATTCAGCAGATGGTTGCAATCGCCCGCGCAGTTGATATGGAATGTAAGGTATTAATCTTAGATGAGCCTACCTCATCGCTTGACGAGCAGGAGGTTGAGAAGCTTTTCGGATTAATGCGTGATCTTAAGAGCAAGGGAGTAGGTATTATCTTCGTAACACACTTCTTAGATCAGGTATATGAGGTGTGTGACAAGATTACGGTTCTTCGTGACGGAAAACTTGTCGGAGAATATGAGATTCAGGATCTTCCCCGTGTTCAACTCGTTTCAAAGATGCTTGGAAAAGAGTTAGATGATATGTCTGACATCAAGAATGAGAATGTTGCATACGAAGGACCCGGAGCAGGAGAAAAAGTATTCGAGGCTGAGGGACTCCAGAGTAACGCAGGCATTAAGCCGTTTGACTTCTATATTAAGAAAGGTGAGGTTAACGGATTTACCGGACTTCTCGGATCCGGACGAAGCGAGTGCGTGCGTGCAATCTTTGGTGCTGACCGTGTGATTGGCGGTACAGTTAAGAAGAATGGTAAGACAATCAAGATTAAGAAGCCTATCGACGCAATGAAGCAGGGTATTGCTTACCTGCCGGAGGATCGTAAGGTGGATGGTATCATTGGAGATTTGTCTGTACGCGAGAACATAATTCTTGCAGCACAGGTACTCAAAGGATTCTTCCGTCCGTTCTCAAAAGCGGAACAATACAAATTTGCAGATGAGTATATCAAGCTGCTTGAGATAAAGACTGCATCGGCAGATACACCGATCAAATCATTGTCCGGTGGTAATCAGCAGAAGGTGATTCTTGCCAGATGGCTGCTTACCCATCCGGAGTATCTGATTCTTGATGAGCCTACACGAGGTATTGATGTAGGAACAAAGATTGAAATTCAGAAATTAGTATTAAAGCTTGCATCAGAGGGTATGAGTGTTACCTTTATTTCCTCTGAGACAGATGAGATGCTGCGTACCTGTTCACGCCTCGTAGTCATGAGAGACCGCCGCGTAGTCGGAGAGCTGAATGAGGGTGACTTAACGCAGAACAAGATTATGAGTACCATTGCGGGAGGTGACAACGATGGAGAATAAGAAAACAAGCGTATCCGCTTTCTTTTCGGGATTAGTAAGAAAGCAGATTTTCATCCCGTTGGCAGCGCTGGTGATTCTGGCAGTGTTCAACTTGATCGCAGACCCTTCATTCTTCAAGATTACACTTGGTTATAACAGTGCAGGATCTCCGGTCCTTTCCGGATATTTAATGACCATCCTGGACTATGGTTCAGAGCTTGCAATTCTTGCAATTGGTATGACACTTGTAACTGCTGCTTCCGGTGGACAGGACATTTCCGTTGGTGCAACAATCGCAATCGCGGGATCTGTGATCCTTCGTGTGCTTTGCGGAACCAACTCAAGACCCGATGAGCTTCAGGCTCCCATCATCGTAGCATTTTTAGCAGCAGTAGTCGTATCTATGCTGTTTGGTGCATTCAATGGTGTGCTGGTTGCTTACTTTAAGATTCAGCCGATGGTTGCGACTTTGATTCTGTTCACGGCAGGCCGTTCCATTGCAGCATGGATCAACAACAATGAGCTGCCGATCGTAAGCGATGTGAAATTTACATACTTCGGTGGATTTATTCCCGGTATTCCGATCCCGACACCGTTTTTCATCGCATTGGCATGTATTCTTATTATGGCACTGATTCTTAAGTTTACCAATCTTGGTCTGTACACACAGTCTGTTGGTATCAATGAGAGCTCATCAAGACTGAACGGTTTGAATCCGGAATTCATCAAGTTTTTATCATTCGTAATTCTCGGAGTTTGTGTAGCAGTTGCCGGATTGATTAAGGTCAGCCGTCTTTCATCAATCAACTATTCTGTTATCGCAAAGGATATCGAGATGGATGCAATTCTTGCAGTTGCACTCGGTGGAAACGCTTTAGGTGGTGGTAAGTTCAATATGGCAGCTTCTATTCTTGGAGCATATGTTATCCAGTTCCTTACTACTACACTGTACAAGTTCAATGTACAGTCAGATGCGCTTCCTGCATACAAGGCAGTTGTCGTTATTCTGCTTGTTGTAATGAGTGCTCCGGTTGTAAGAGAAAAATTCGCATCACTCGGAAAGAAAATGAAATCAAGTACAAAGGAGGTTCAGTAATATGGCATCAGAAAAGAAAACTGCTGCAAAGGGCAGCTGGTTTAAAAATATCTCTGACACGAACCTGCTTCTTACAATTACAATTGTAGTATTTTTCGCAATGTACATTGGAGCAATTGTGTTCCAGGGCGCAGGCTTCTTAAAGCCGCAGACCTTCTTTAATATTTTGAATGCAAATGCAGCTTTGATCATCACTGCTTGCGGAATGAGTCTGGTTATGATTACAGGCGGTATCGATATCTCTGTTGGTGGTGTGGTTGCACTCGTCAGCATGAGCTGTGCAGTATTCCTTGATTTCCAGGGTGGAAATCCTTATGTTGCAATCCTTCTTGCGATTGCAATCGGATTGGCATTCGGTCTTGTACAGGGATTTTTGGTAGCATATCTGGACATCCAGCCCTTTATCGTATCACTTGCAGGAATGTTCTTTGCCCGTGGTATGACAACGATTGTTCATACAAACCCCTTCAATGTTGAGAACGAGGCATTTGTTGCTTTAAAGGGCACACGTGTCATCATCCCTGGAATGGGATCTGTTAACAAGCTTGGTAAATATGTCAATGCATATGTTGAGATCGGTGTGATTGTTGCACTTCTTGTAGTGATTCTGATGTTTATCATCCTCAAATGGACCAAGCTTGGCCGTGCGTTCTACGCAGTTGGTGGAAATACACAGAGTGCTTTGATGCTTGGTATCAATGTAAAGAGAACAAAGTTCCTTGCACATCTGATTTGTAGCTTACTTGCAGGTATCGGTGGATATGTATACTTCCTTCATGTTGGTTCCGGTTCTGCTTCACACGCAAGCGGAATGGAGATGAACGCGATTGCATCTTCAATTATCGGTGGAACCATGCTGACCGGTGGTGTTGGTAATGTTATTGGTACATTATTCGGCGTTCTTTCACTGAGTACCATTCAGAATATCGTTGCTTCTGCCGGACTTGATCAGGCATGGTGGACAGGAATTACAGTTGCAGCAATGCTTTGCATTTTCCTTGTTGTACAGAGTGTGATTATGGCCCGCAAGAAACGCGCTTAATTGAATTCTAATGAAAAGGTCTGATGCCATTGCGGTATCAGATCTTTTTTTTCGCAACGATGACCAAAAAACAATGAAATAATTGACGATTTTAAGTGTTTTGTACAAGAAATATTGTTATGCATCCGAGTTTATGTTAATATAAAAATATATGCAGTTTTTGTATCTAATGGAAAAAACATGAAGGTAGGAGAGTGCTATGGAGAAGGGAATGCAAAAAAAGAAATTACAAAAGAATAGGGAGGTTCGTGCAAAAAAGAACGCATCAGGAACGAAGCCTGCAGTTGGTATCAGATTAAAGATCAATTCTTTGATTTTAGGGATTATTATTGTCTTTTCGGCTTTGCTGATTGGTGTGACGGTGCGAATGCTTTCCTTTACCAACCAGTATAAGGGGCAGCTCGAAAATATCAGTAAGATCGCATATATTCAGGAGAATGCAGAAAGTATCGGAAAAAAGATTGTTAATTTCTGTAATTACGGCATGAATATTGAAGAAACCGGTTTTACACCTTTGGTTGAGAATATGGATCAGTATATTGATATCATTGGTAAGAACATTGGGATTGACAGCCACTATGCAATGAACCGTTCGCAGTATGAGATGTTATCCTCTGAAATCGATAAGTTCGTGGAGCAGTACAATGCCATTGTGACAAAGTCCGGTGGTACAAGCTTTAGTGCGAAAGCGACAGAGGAGGCAAATGCACTTGGAAGTCAGTATATATACATAAGTGATGCCTGCTCGAAATTGATGAGCAGCGAAATTACACGAAGTGAGGATTTAGCAGCGTCAATTGAAGCGCAAAAGCAGGTGGTTCTTGCGATTATTATCATATTAATACTTGTTGTTATTGTTTCGACAACAATCATCGGAATGCTTGTTGCGCGAAGTATCACCAAGCCGCTTGTCAAGGTCAATGAGCGCATTACAATTATGGCGGATGGTGATTTGTCAGTTCCGCAGTTGAAGGTTAAGGGCAGAGATGAAATCGGACAGCTTTCTCTTGCATTTAATAAAATGAAGGAAGGGGTATCCGGAACGCTTCGTCAGGTTCTTGACAACACCTCGTTACTGAAGGAATCTCTCTATACGATGGTACAGAGTATGGAGGAGAATACACAGGGAAGCAGCAGAATTGCAGAATCTGTAACCCAGATGCATTTCAAGCTTGAAAGTCAGAAAGAAGAAGTAAATCATATTGTTTCGGAAATTGAGCGCATGGAGAAGATCTCCAATAAGGTTGTAGTCGGAACGGAAAAGATTCGCGATAATTCAAAAGAGACGATTCGTTCGGCGGAGGATGGCGTGTATCAGCTGGATGCGTATGTGGCACAGATGCAGGAGATCAATGATTCCATTCAAAATGTTTCGGAGTTGTTTGTAAAATTTGGAGAGACTGCCCGGGATATGACCGCGGCACTTTCAACGATCACGGATATTGCCGCACAGACGAATCTGTTGTCTTTGAACGCTTCGATTGAAGCTGCAAGAGCAGGAGAGGCCGGAAGAGGATTTGCAGTTGTTGCGGATGAGATTCGTAAACTGGCAGATGATTCTTCACAGGCGGCTCAGCAGATTGGCAGCATGATTGAGCAGATTCAGTCGCAGTCTGAGATTATGAACAAGAAGTTAGATGAAAGCATGGAGCTGCTTGCAAAGGGTAACGAAATGACCAGGGACACCCAGAACAGCTTCTCGACGATTCATCACGGAACAGAGGAAGTTGATGCAAATATCCGCGAGATTCTTGCCGGCCTGGAAGGCTTGACCGCAATGATCAACGAGACGGTTGACAGTGTTCTTTCCATCCAGAAGATGGCAGATGAGAGTGTAACGGAAATGAACGAGATTAATGCGGTTGTCGCACAGGAGAGTGCAAATCTTGCTTCCGTAACGGATACATCGACCCAGCTTATGGGTATGACTGACGAATTGGAGAACAGAATAAATAACTTTAAACTGTAGGAAATGATATTGCGAAAAAAAAGGAAAAGCATTAATATATTTAGGTATGTTAATGCTTTTTATTATGAAAATTAACGAGAGGAGGTAGAACATGAAAACACTGAAGGATTATGTCAGAACAATTCCTGACTTTCCCGAACCCGGTATCATGTTTCGAGATGTAACAAGCATTCTTGAGGATGCAGATGGTTTCAAGCTTGCGATTGATTCACTGTTAAAGCTGCTTGAAACTGTTGATTGTGATGTGATTGCAGGCGCAGAATCACGCGGGTTTATCTTTGGCGCACCGCTTGCATATGCACTTGGAAAGCCGTTCGTATTGATTCGAAAAAAAGGAAAGCTTCCCTGTAAAACCGTGTCTATGGAATATGAATTAGAGTACGGAAGTGCAGAAATTGAGATGCATGAGGATTCCATTAAACCCGGACAGAGAGTCGTATTAGTTGATGACTTAATTGCAACAGGCGGTACCATTGAGGCAAGTGCCAAGCTGGTAGAGAAGCTTGGCGGTGAAGTGGTTAAGATTATTTTCTTAATGGAGCTTGCCGGCTTAAATGGTAAAGAACGCTTAAAGCAATACGATGTGGAAGCTGTAATTACCTATGAGGGAAAATAAGAAAGAGAGGAATGTTAGAAAATGTTAGAAAAAATGTTCAAACTGAAGGCAAATCATACGGATGTCCGTACAGAAGTGATTGCCGGACTTACCACCTTCATGACAATGGCGTATATTCTTGCGGTTAACCCGAATATGCTTGCGGCTACCGGAATGGATGCAACTGCGGTATTGATCGCGACCTGTCTGGCGTCATGTGTTGGTACATTGTGTATGGCATTCATGGCAAATTATCCGTTTGCACTTGCTCCCGGAATGGGACTGAACGCATATTTTGCATATACGGTATGTATCGGTATGGGATACGATTGGAGAGTTGCTTTGGCAGCAGTAGCTGTTGAAGGTATTATCTTCGTAGTTCTTTCGCTTACCAATGTTCGAGAGGCTATTTTCAATGCAATTCCCAAGACCTTAAAGAAGGGTGTCAGTGCCGGAATCGGTCTTTTTATCGCATTCATCGGTCTTCAGGGTGCACATCTTGTTGTAAATAATGATTCAACACTTGTATCATATGTAAACTTTAAGGCAAACTTCAATACCGAGGGAATCTGCGCAATTCTTGCATTGGTTGGATTGTTTATTACCGTAATCCTTTACGCAAAGAATGTGAAGGGGGCAATTTTGATCGGTATCGTTGCAACATGGGTACTTGGTATGATCTGTCAGGCAACCGGTCTTTATCAGGTAAACTTTGATACCGGATTTTACTCTTTGTATCCTTCCTTTGCAATTACAGATTTCTCTGCGTTCGGTCAGACTTTTGGTCAGCTGTTTAAGGCGGATTTCTCAAATGTTGGAATTGCAAACTTTATCGTTGTTGTGCTTGCCTTCCTGTTTGTAGATATGTTTGATACGATTGGAACATTGGTTGGTGTAGCAACCAAGGCGAAGATGCTTGACAAGGATGATAAGCTTCCCCGTATTAAGAACGCGCTGTTAGCTGACGCGATTGCAACATTTGTAGGTGCAGTATTCGGAACCTCAACAACAACGACATATGTTGAGAGCTCTGCCGGTGTTGGTGCGGGCGCAAGAACCGGTCTCAGCTCCGTTGTAACCGGTCTCATGTTCCTACTTGCAATCTTCTTTGCGCCTGTATTTACCGCAATTCCCGGATTTGCAACAGCTCCCGCATTGATTTTCGTTGGATTCCTTATGGTAACGACAGTTCTTGAGGTTGATTTCAGCGATCTCACCGAGAGTGTTCCCGCATATCTTTGCTTACTTGCTATGCCTTTGATGTACAGCATTTCTGAAGGTATCGCAGTTGGCGTAATCTCATATGTTGTAATCAATCTTTGCGCAGGAAAGGCAAAGAAAATCACTCCTCTGATGTATGTGCTCGCAATCCTGTTTGTATGCAAATATATCTTCCTGTAAGAGATTAGAATAATTCCATATTTTCTTGCAACTTAAGTACCCATCTTTGCAACTTAGCGGATGGGTACTTTTCTTTTGGCAAAAATGCATCTAGAATGTAAAAAAAGGGGTGGAAAATCATGAAGATACGCATTGAAAAGATAGAGAAAGAACAGCCGGAAGAAGTGGTTCTTCGTGTTCATGAGGTGAATGCCGATGTGCTTGCGATTGCCAATCAATTCGAGAAGGTGGGACATGGGCTTGTCGGTTACAAGAACAATATGGTACATCCGTTGTTGTTTTCCGAAGTCTACTATTTTGAAGTAGTTGAAGGAAAAAGCTTTTTGTACTGCAACTCAGAGGTGTATGAGACCCCGCTTCGACTCTATGAGTTTCAGAAAATGACGCTTGGAAATATGTTTTTTCGAGCTTCGAAATCAATGGTAGTCAATGCGGATAAAATCGACCATATCGTTCCGTCTATGTACGGCAGATTTGAGGCAGTGCTCATCAATGGAGAGCGTGTCGTGGTAAACCGGAATTATGTGGATGATATGAAACGCATTTTTGGAATGTAGGAGGCTTGAATCATGGGAAAGGAAATAAAAAATATCTGGCGAAGATTTATTCAGCTGTACGGTTACGGCATGCTTGCAATGATACTGCTGGACAAAATTCTATATGGAGGAAACCACATTGATATCAGCACGGGAGCCATCATTTTTATTCCGCTTGCGTTCTATTCTGCGCTTACAAGTCTGATCTTTTATTCTAAAGGGGATTTGAGCAAGAAGGACTGGTGGTGTCGACAGAGTATCTGCATGGTACTCAATGAAGTCGGCGCATTGCTTGGAACATATCTTGCGGGGCTTTGGCGTGACCTGTTCGGAGGCTTGGTCGTAGCAGTCTGTGTATTAGTGATTGCGGCACTTATGCATGTTATTGAGTATCGCACGGACATTGCAACCGCAAAGCAGCTGAATGAGACAATAAGAAAAAGACGCATGGAGGCTTCAAATGAGAATTATTCAAACTAAACTGGGCAGTTCAAACGGCGGATATCTCACCAGCTATCAGGCGGATGACTATCGATGCGATGGCGCATCGCAAAGACATCCGGCAGTGATTATCTGTCCGGGCGGAGGCTGGTTTACGCTCTCAGAACGGGAAGGCGAACCGGTTGCAATGGAATTTTTACAAAGAGGATTTCAGCCGAATGTGTTGCACTACTCATTGGAGATTGAACAGGCGCTTTCCGATATGGATGAGGCCGTTGATTATCTCAAAAATCACAGTGAAACGCTTGGCATTGATCCGGAACAGGTGATTCTTCTTGGATTCTCAGCCGGCGGGCAGTTGGCAGCACTTTATGGAAACAGATACCTGACCGGAATAAAGGCAGTTGTGCTCTGTTATTCGCTATGCGATATAAAAACTGTTTTAAATTATGTAGAAGGCGATGAGATTACAGGACAAAATAAAAATATACTAAAAACCGTTGTTACGGTTGTTGATGAGACAACAGATCCGATTCGGTATGTCAATGAAAATACCCCCCCGACATTTCTTTGGCATACCGCTGACGATGAATTGCTGCCTGTCAGAAATACCATGAAATATGCAATTCGCTTATCGGAACAAAACATCCCGTTTGAGCTGCATATTTATGAGCATGGGGTACATGGAATCTCACTTGGGAAACCATCCACGGCAGCAAAAGAATCGGAAATAAATTCACATTGTGCACAGTGGTTTGAGGCGATGATGCATTGGTTTACGGAAAGGAAGATTGTCCATGAATAAGAAAAAGAGAAAAGGAATCGGAACACATTACGCAAAATGGGGATATATCTGTATCTTGCCATTTATTATCGGATATCTGCTTTTTTCGCTTGGCCCTCTTATCATGACAATCGGAAACAGCTTTTTCATCAACTATCGCGATGGATTGACGCAGATCGGGCCGATCTTTAACGGACTTGGAAACTATGTGAAGCTTCTTAAAAACGCGGATATCTGGAAGTATCTGCTCAACACAATTATTTTGTGGCTAATGGGATTTGTTCCGCAGATTACGCTTTCACTTCTGCTTGCAAACTGGTTCGCCGATCCGCAGATGAGATTGAAGGGAAGTGGCTTTTTTAAGACGGTTATCTATATGCCGAATCTGATTATGGCATCAGCATTTGCGGCATTATTTTTTGGCCTTTTTGCTGCATGGGGACCGATCAATGGACTGCTGATGCAGCTTCATCTGACACAGGAACCATTTCTGTTTTTCTCTCATATATGGTCTACGAGAGGATTGATCGCGTTCTTAAGCTTTTTGATGTGGTTTGGCAATACGACGCTGCTTTTGCTTGCGGGAATCATGAATATCGATGTATCGCTCTATGAGGCTGCTCAGGTCGACGGTGCAAGCTCGGTGAATATCTTTTGGAAGATCACATTACCTATTCTGCGCCCGATACTCATATATGTGGCAATTACATCACTCATCGGTGGTCTTCAGTTGTTTGATGTACCGCAGATTATGACCTCCGGAACCGGAAACCCGTCGCGTTCGTGTACGACAATGGTGATGTTTTTGAACAATCATCTCTTCAGTAAAAATTATGGTGTTGCGGGAGCGGTTTCCGTATTGATGTTCCTTGTGACCGGTGCATTCAGTCTGATTGTATATTTTACAACGAGAAAGGCAAAGGAGTAGCGTATGAGAGAAAAACATGGCTTAAATGTAAAAAAGAGAAGAATGATCGCATATGTGCTTCTTATCGCAATCGCGGTAATCTGTCTGTTCTGGCTGTATATTCTCGTTGTGAATGCAACCCGGACGGATGCAGAGATGAAGCGCGGATTTACAATGATACCGGCCGGCAATCTTTGGGTAAACTGGAAGAATCTGCTTGAAAGTCCGTTGCCTGTGATTCGGAGTATGTGTAACAGTCTGATTGTATCGACTTTTGCATCGGTGTTCAGCATCTATTTTGCAGCATTGGCAGCCTATGGATTTCATATGTATGAATTCCGGGGAAAACATGTGCTGATGACATTTGTTCTGATGATTATGATGGTTCCGACGCAGGTTAATACGCTTGGTTATCTGCAGCTCGTTAACCGCATGAATCTGGCAGATACATTTTTATCATTGATCTTGCCGCGACTTGCGGTCCCGGTGACCTTCTATTATGTGAAGCAGTATCTGGAAAGCATGTCCTTGCAATCACTTGTGGAGGCGGCAAGAATCGATGGCGCTGGGGAAATGCATATTTTTCACAGGATGATCGTCCCGCTGATTCGTCCGGCGCTGGCGGTTCAGATTATTTTTGAGTTTGTTGCAAGCTGGAACAATTATTTTCTTCCGGCGTTGCTTCTCCATTCCGATGATAAAAAGACGCTGCCGATTATCATCGGATTGCTTCGGAGTGCGAACTTTGTTGACCAGGATGAGGGACAGATTTATGTTTGCATTGCATTTGCAATTTTACCGGTGGTAGTGATATATCTGCTGCTTTCAAAAATGATTATTCAAGGCTTAACAGCAGGAGGAGATAAGGGCTGATGAAACAGATGACTTTTGCGCAGTACAAGGATAAAGTGCTTGGCTGCTGGTGTGGAAAAAATATCGGAGGTGTGCTTGGAGCACCGTTTGAGTGTTTCAGGCAGATAAATGATGTAGATTTTTATGTGCAGGATTTGTCGCAGGGACCGCCGCCGAACGACGATTTGGATTTGCAGATTGTATGGCTGGCTGCGGTAGAAAAATACGGAAGAACTGTGAATGCTGCCATACTTGGAGAGTATTGGCTGTCTTACATTACACCGAATTGGGTAGAATACGGCATGGCAAAGGCGAATCTGCGAGCCGGACTCGTTCCCCCGTTATCGGGAACGGTTGATAATACATACGGCAACAGCTGTGGTTGCTTTATCCGCTCAGAGATATGGGCGTGTTTGGCACCCGGACATCCGAATCTGGCAGCGCGCTATGCATACGAGGATGCAATTGTAGACCACACGAATGAGGGAGTGCTCGGAGAAGTATTTTGTGCTGCGATGGAGAGCGCGGCCTTTGTGGAAAACAATCTTTGGCAGCTGATTGATATCGGGTTGTCATATATTCCGGAAAACAGTGCGATGGCACGCGCGATCAATGAGGCATGCGACTGCTATCGCGAGGGCGTGAGTGTTCGGGAAGCCAGAGAGCGCATCCATAACAGTGCGCCGGGCACATTCGGAATTCAGGGAATCAAGCTGTGCGAGATTAAGGAAAAGGACAATGAGAACATGGCTCTCGGTGAGCCTGGATTCGATGCACCTGAGAATGTCGCCTATATGATTGCGGGGCTGCTCTACGGAGAGGGAGATTTCGGAAAGAGCCTGACAATCGCGAATTCATTTGGCGAGGACACGGACTGTATCTGCGCCACGCTCGGTGCGCTGTTCGGCATAATACATGGAGAAAAAGCTCTGCCGGAGAAGTGGAAGGCCCCGCTCGACGATAAAATCGCAACGCTTTGTATCAACAAGACGAGTAACGGAATCTGGGTGCCTGAGACAGCAACAGAATTAACAGAACGCGTGATACGCACAATGCCGTCTTTCCTTGGGCAGGAACTGTGTGATATTTTTGCCGAGGGAGGTATGACGGTACTGGTGCAGGAAGGAGAAGCGCTTTACTGCGAAGACCCGAATGCATATATGTACCGCATGAATTCATTTGTGAAGAATGGGTATCTGACAGTCCGTGAGTTGAGTGAACTATCTCCGTATGTGGTGCGATATGATTTTCCGGCAATGCGTGTGTGTGTTGATTACGGGAAATCGGTACACTTCAAAAAGGGTGAAGCGCGAACCGTTAAGGTTACAGTGAGCAACGCATTTTATCTGAATGAGATGCACTGGGTACAGATTCGGGCATATGCGCCGGACGGAGTGTCATTTGAGACCGGAAGCAGTGCGCTCCTTCCGTTAAACAACTTAAGCGGTGTGTCGGTAGAAAAAGAATTTGTCATCCACACAGATGAATATGAAGAAGCACGACTAGAGATCGTGATTGACTGTAGTTTGACCGGGCGACATTCGAGTGGGCTTGTGAAAGTGGTTCTCTATAGAGAATAGACAGGAAATTCAACGATTCAAAGAGCGATTCTTCATTTCGGAGATTGCTTCTCCTGCCCTGTAATCATATGATTTTGGTGAAGACAGGAGGGAATATTATGAGACTCAATAAAGCGAGCATGACCGGTTTCACATTTTGTTTTATGGCCATTCTTTTTGGTGTTGCGACAAACGGAGGAATCAAAACAATTCCAAATTACCTGCATATTCCGTCGCTGATTGTCACCATGGGCGGAGCGGTATTTGCAACGATGATTACCGCTGATTCTTTTGAAGATTTTGTAATTGGAGTGAAAGGACTTTCCAATGCGTTGACGCGCAGTATGACCAATGTGTCGGAAATAACAAACACGATATACATTTTATCGGATCTCGCGCGAAAGGAAGGACTTCTCGCGTTGGAAGAACGGGCAGATCAGCTGAATGATCCATTTTTGCAAAAGGGAATCAGTCTTGTGGTTGACGGCTCGAGCCCGGATTTGACAAAAGATATTTTAGAGTCTGAGATGGAGCATCAATTGGAAAAAGCAAAAAAACAAATTCATTTCTGGCAGGATTTAGGATCCTATGCACCGGCATGGGGAATGGTTGGAACCTTGATCGGACTCGTGAATATGATGAAATCGATGGGGGATAATCCGGCTGCAATCGGTGAGGGCATGTCACTGGCACTCATCACAACACTTTACGGCTCGATCATTGCAAACTGGATCTGTATCCCGATCGCAAGAAGACTGGAGAAGAAGAGTGAAGCCGAGTATCTGGCACAGGAGATCATGATCGAAGGCATTCTGTCGATTCAGGCGGGCGAAAATCCGCATATAATAAAACAAAAGCTGAAGGCAATCCTCTTAGATGATAATTCCGGAAATGAAGAACTGGCAGCGTGATCTATTTCCGAATATTGAGGAGGGGTTCTGAACAGTTACCCCGAGAAAATAATAATTATAAAATCCTTACCAATATTTCATTTGAAGAACAGAAACCGATATAGTAAAATGGAAACTGTTCAGAGCGGATTTTCGATGGGGTCTGAACAGATATCAAATGATAACGATTCATAGAGGAGAAGAGGATCATGACAAAACTGGTAATCAACGAAAAAAAGACACTTGGCCATATTGAGCCTGAAGTGTACGGACATTTTTCGGAGCACCTTGGAAGATGTATTTATGAAGGCATCTATGTCGGAGAGAACTCTGACATTCCGAATGAAAATGGTATGCGAAAGGATGTTGTTGAGGCTTTGAAGGAACTGAAGGTTCCGATGCTTCGCTGGCCGGGAGGCTGCTTTGCCGATGAGTATCACTGGAAGGATGGAATCGGCCCGAAGGAATCCAGAAAGAAAATGATCAACACGCATTGGGGCGGTGTTGTTGAAGACAATAGCTTTGGTACGCATGAGTATATGGAATTATGCCGTCAGCTTGGATGTAAGACCTATGTCAACGGCAATCTCGGAAGCGGAACCGTGCAGGAAATGTCGGAATGGGTGGAGTATATGACCTTCAACGGTGTTTCACCGATGGCAGATCTTCGTGCAAAAAACGGTCATGAGGAGCCGTGGCATGTGGACTTTTTTGGCGTTGGCAATGAAAACTGGGGATGCGGAGGAAATATGACACCGCAGCATTATGCCAATGAGTATCGCCGTTACCAGACCTATGTTCGTGACTATGATGAGAATTATCCGATAAAAAAGGTCTGCTGCGGAGCAAATGTGGATGATTACCATTGGACAGAGGAAGTAATGCGTACGACATTCGACCACGCTGAAAAGTTCCATGGCTTTATGGATTATCTGTCTCTTCATCATTATACATTCCCGCATGGATGGGATCTCAAGGGAAGCGCAACAGACTTTGATGAGGCAACCTGGTACAAGACCCTGACACAGACACTGTATATGGATGAGCTGATTACGAAGCATTCAACCATTATGGATCAATATGATCCTCAGAAGAAGATTGGTATGGCAGTGGATGAATGGGGTGCATGGTATACCTGTGAGCCCGGAACCAATCCCGGATTTTTATATCAGCAGAATACGGTGCGTGATTCGCTGATTGCCGGTATCACGCTGAACATCTTCAATAAGCACTGTGACCGTGTGAAGCTTGCAGCATTAGCACAGATGGTAAATGTTTTGCAGGCGGTGCTTCTCACGGAAGGCGAAAAGATGATCAAGACGCCGACCTATCATGTGATGCATATGTATCGCTATCACCAGGATGCGGATCTGCTTCAGTCACAGCTTGTGGATGACACAACAACAGGTATCGATGAGTGGATGGTTCCGAAGGTGACAGAGTCTGTGTCAAAGGATGCGGATGGTGTCATTACGATTACGCTCAACAACCTGTCAGTGACTGACACAGAGCAGGTGGAGGTTTCATTTTTCGAGGACGGATACAAGGTGCAGGAGGCGCGCATTGTAACCGGAGAAGCTATGAATACATACAATACCTTTGAGAATCCGGAAGCTGTTGTTGAAAAAGCGTTTGACGGAATTGAGCAGACGAACGGAAAACTGCTTGTATCGTTACCGGCACATTCCGTTGTTCTCCTTCGCGTAAAAAAATAATGGATCGCCGAATTTGTAAAAAATGTCTGCTCCGGGAGATGACCGAGGCAGACATTTCTATGATAAAAACCTATCAGGATGCGATTAAACCGATGGATCGTGTGACAGAAGAAGAATATGAACACCGCCTGCAATTGTGTAAAGCCTGTGAGCGGTTAAACGCCGGAACCTGCAATGCCTGTGGCTGCTATGTCGAACTGCGTGCAATAGCAAAAGCCGGGCACTGTCCGTACAAACGATGGTAGAATTGCGGTTGACAAGGTATTTTTCCGCGATTAAAATGGTAGTCGGATATAAAACAAATGAGGGGGAATCATGAAGACTTTAGAAGGATATATCAAGGGAATCAATTTAGGCGGCTGGTTATCACAATGTGTACACACCAAGGAGCACTATGATACTTTTCTTCAGGAAGAAGATGTGAAGCGTGCGAGTGAATTCGGCATCGATCATCTGCGTGTGCCGATTGATTATGATCTGGTTGAGGATAAAGAGGGTAATTTCAAGGAGGACGGATTTGCTTATATTCAG
Source organism: bacterium (assembly GCA_029012425.1). Lineage (GTDB taxonomy): Bacteria > Bacillota > Clostridia > Lachnospirales > Lachnospiraceae > W0P33-017. The sequence goes on from JAQXMB010000168.1 coordinate 30,560, forward strand.
AGGGCAATTGACTGGTGTAAGAAGTATAACCTGAAAATGATCCTTGATTTGCACAAGACGGCCGGATATTCATTTGATGCCGGAGAGAAGGAAGATGGTTTTTTTGATAATGAAGAATATCAGGAACGCTTTTACCGTCGCTGGGAGGAGTTCGCAAGACGCTTTGCCTGCAACGAGCAGATGCTTGCCTTTGAATTGTTAAATGAGGTGACCAAGGAGAGCTACTGTAGTCTATGGAACCAAATCGCGGCTCAGTGTATCAGGCGTATTCGTAAAATCGCACCGACGATTAAGATTCTTGTCGGAGGATATAACAATAACAGCGTGCTTACGGTAAAATACATGGATGCGCCGCAGGATGAGAATATTGTTTACAATTTCCATTGCTATGAGCCATTGATTTTTACGCATCAGGGTGCATATTGGATTGAGACGATGGACAAGCAGTTTCGTATGAAGTTTGACAGCAAATTCGGATATTATAAGGAAGCAAGTAAACAATATCTGTTAGATGAACAGATTTGCTTTCCGAATAAAATCGATGATGATGAGACGGTTGGCGAGAATTATTTTGAAATGCTGTTTGAGGAGGCAATTGCAACGGCAGAGGAACGAGATGTCGCACTATACTGTGGAGAATACGGTGTGATCAATCTCGCATCGCCGGAAGATACGGTAAAATGGTATCGTGCGATTCACGCGGTGTTTGAGCGACATGGAATCGGGCGTGCTGCATGGAGCTATCAGGCGATGGATTTCGGACTTGTTGACGAACATCTGGATACCGTTCGGGAGGAACTTGCCAAGCTTCTGTAGAATCGGTTATAATATGGAATAAGGATTGAAAAGCAGGGACGATTCGTCCCTGCTTTTGTTACAAGGAGGAGTAGCAGTGAAACATTCCGCACGATATGTACATGCATCTGTTGCATTGGTGATTCTTATGGTAATCATAGTCATTGGCAGCTTTGCTTTTTTTCAGATAAAGACGAAGCAGCTCGCGCACAACACATCGGATGTTGGAGAAAAATACTATGACAGACATTATGTGCTCATCACGGACGGAATGAATACGAAATTCTGGGAATCGGTATATGAAGGAGCAAAAGCTTACGGCGAGCAACACGGCTCATTTGTCGAATTGCTTGGAGAAGCAACCGGAGAATCCTATGACTGTCAGGGGCTGCTGAAAAAAGCCATTGCTGAGAAGGTTGATGGAATCATTGTAATGCCGGATCAGGCATATGGCACCAGATGGCTGATTGACGAGGCTGTGGACCGGGGGATTCCGGTTGTTACGGTATATCAGGACAATACAGCCAGTAAGCGGATCAGCTATGTGGGAGTGAGCAACTATAATCTGGGAACCTTATACGGGAATCAGTTATGCTCCTGTGCGGAGAAGATTTTTTTCAAAAATTACAATCTTCCCGAGGACGAAAAGAAACATGAGGTCAATGCGCTGGTGCTTATGAGTGCGGATGCAGCCGACACGAGTGAGAGCATTCTCTTTTCCGGAATTCAGAATGCGGTAAAGAAAAATGAAAAATATGCAAACCTCATTAACATTCAAACGCTTGCAATCGAAACGAGAGGAACTTTTTCGGCGGAGGAATCCATTCGTGATATTTTTATGAATACGGCATCCCTGCCGGATATCATTGTTTGTCTGGATGAGTTGAAAACAACCTGTGCCTATCAGGCGCTTGTCGATTACAATAAAGTGGGACAAATGTATGAGATTGGCTTCTATCAGTCGGATACCATTTTAAAGGCATTGCAGCGAAGGGCAATCACATCAACAATCACAATTGACACGAATCAGATGGGCGCGTACTGCGTAGAGGCATTGGACGAGTATTTAAGCGGCGGATATGTCAGTGATTACTACAGTGTAGATACTTCAGTCATCTATCCGGATAACGCAAATAAGTATATGGAGGAAGCGCACAATGAACAAGCGATGGAAGAACCTTAGTATACAAAATAAACTGATGTTTGCATTTGTCATTACGATTATCTGTTTTGTCGGTCTGAATTTTTTTACATACTACAGCATCAATCTTGTTGTGAACCATATGAATAATGTCTACAGCTCCAATATGGAATTGAATGACCTGTTGGAAAATCTGGATCAGGTGCAGACCTATATGACGGAGTATCTGAAGACAAAAACAACGGATTCGCTCGAGGATTATTTCCGCAGCGAGCAGGAATACCGGCGAAAGCTGGAAGCGTTGAATGACAAACCGACAGATAATCGTCGAAAACTGGCAGAAAAAAATATCAAAAACATGTCAGTACAGTATTTAGAGACTGTCGAGCGTGCGATTGAGGCAAAGCGTAAACGAAATGTCGAGCAGTACAGACTTTACTACGATAATTGTACAGAGCTGTATGACGGAATTACCGCCAGCATTACCGCTCTGAATAATCAGCAGTTTATTGAAAACTCAGCAAGATACAAGGAGTACTATCAGTTTGTTTCTGTCATGGAACACGGCTGTAATATTCTGCTTTTGATTATTGCGGCGTTTAACCTCATTCTTATCGTATTGCTGACAAGGAATATTGTCAGTCCCCTGCGAAGTCTTGCGCAAAAGGCAGATGTTGTGGCAACGGGAGACTTTGATACGGAACTGCTTCCGGTTGAATCGGGCGACGAAATCGGAATTGTGAGCAGTGCGTTCAACAAGATGATTGTCAGTATTCGCGAATATATTGAGCGGCTGAAACACAGCATGGAGATTGAGCGGCAGATGAAAGAAAAGGAATTGCTGATGGAAGCGCATTTGAAGGATGCAAAGCTGAAATATCTTCAGGCGCAGATTAATCCGCATTTTCTGTTTAATACGCTCAACGCCGGTGCGCAGCTTGCCATGATGGAGGATGCGCAGAGGTCCTATGATTATATTCAAAACATGGCACAGTTTTTCCGCTATAATATTAAGAAGGACAACGATGTCGTCTATGTGAAGGATGAGATTGAGCTGATCGATCATTATATGTACATATTAAATGTCCGTTTTTCCGGAGAATTGCTCTTTGAGAAGGAGATTGATGAACGGTTACTCAATCTGCGTATTCCGAGCATGATTCTGCAGCCGATTGTTGAAAACGCGGTAAACTATGGTGTGCGAAATGTGCCATGGGAAAAAAGCATTAAACTGACCCTTCAAGAAGAAGGAGATGTGGCGTCTCTTTCCATCACAGATAATGGAATCGGAATGAGCGGAGAGCTTATTCATAAAATCATGACATCGCAGCTTGCGCCAAGCGATTTATCCGGCGATTCAAACGGTATCGGGCTTGACAATGTAATCGCGCGACTGTCTATTTTCTATAACAGAGAGGATGTATTTTGCATTCACAGTGACGGTGAAGACATGGGGACGACGGTCACAATTCGAATTCCGCTTAATGTGCGGGAAATGCCGGAGGTAGCAAATGTATAAGATTATGATTGCGGACGATGAGGGAATTGTCATTGATTCGCTGAAGTTTATTATCGAAAAAGAATTTAAAGATGAATGTGTGATCGAATCGGCGAAGACCGGCCGGAGTGTGATTGAACTGGCGGAGTGGTTTCGGCCGGATATTGCATTTATGGATATTCAGATGCCCGGAATTAACGGAATTGATGTAATGCGTGAGATTCGTGAGAATAATTCCAGAACGATATTCGTTGTTGTCAGTGCGTATGATAAGTTTGATTATGCAAAAGAGGCAATCAATCTGGGTGTTATGGAGTACCTGAATAAGCCGATTGAAAAGTCGAGCATTGTAAGCGTCCTGAAAAAAGCGATGGCAAAAATTGACAGGGATCGCGAAAAACGAAGCAGTGATTTGATTATCCGCGAGAAGATGGAAGCGGTGGTACCGATTATTGAGAATGGCTTCATCTATAATCTGCTGTTTCAGGAAAATTTCACGGAGGATATTGAAAATTATAAGACACTGATCGGCGTTACGGCAGAATATGGGTATATGGTCGTACTTGTATTTGGCGAGCGACAGGAAGGAAGTCATATGACAAATGCGGTTGGCGCCAGCATCCGAATGCAAAATTACTATGCAAAAATCCGCGATCTTGTCACGGAGTACTTCCCGAATATCATTATGGGAACGACCATGGCAAATAAGATTGCAATGCTTGTGCCCTGTGAGAAGGGAACCGTCTCCTATGAGGAACGCATTGAGATTATTGAACATACGAGAAAGCTGTGCAGAAAGCTGCAGGAAAAGACGGATGTAGCATTTCGTATAGGAATCGGTTCTGTGGAACCTATGGAAGATGCGATTGTTTCATATAATGAAGCACTGGCTGCACTCGTGCAGACCAGAGGAAGTGTTGCCCATGTCGAGGATGTGGGCTATGGCTGTGAGTATGAGGAAAACTATCCGATTGAATTGGAAAGACGATTGTTTGAAGCTGTCGACCATGGAAAACCGGAGGAAGCGGTCATGACGGTGAACCGGTTTTTTGACTGGATGGAAGAAAACTATTCAGACTGTGTGATGGACATTAAACTGAAATCGCTGGAGTTTGTTTTGTGGGCAGAGCATATTGCCTATGAAAAGGGAGGAAATGTCTATGAGTTTCGTTCCCGTTCCGATTATCTCCCGAAATTATTGGACTATTCGTCACTTGCACAGGTGAGAAGCTGGTTTGTGGACAAGGTGGCGGATGCCTGCCGAAAGGTATTGGCGAAGAAAGAAGGAAAAAGTGGCAGCAGTGTCATAGAAAATGCAAAGCGATATATCAGAGACAACTTCAAAAAAGATATTTCCTTAGATGATGTTTCCAAGGAAGTTCAGATTAGTCCGTATTACTTTTCAAAGCTGTTCAAGGAGGAGACCGGGCAGAATTTTATCGAATATCTGACAAACGCCCGTATCGAAGAGGCAAAGCATCTGCTTCAGGAAACGGATATGAGTATGAAAGAAATCGGTGTGATGACGGGGTATTCCGATCCAAACTATTTTAGCCGTATTTTTAAAAAGACAATCGGCGTAACCCCCACGGAGTTCAAAGAGTCAAAAGGAGCGCATAGCGAAGGATGAAGAGAGGATACGCGATGAGAATAAGAAACCTGCGAAAACTTAGCCTGCTAATTGCAATGTTGTTTTTGCTTGCCGGTTGTGGGAAAAGCGAGGATGCCGATGTGCCCACAGAGCAGGATGAAAGTGAAATTCAGATCGGGGTGAGCTTTGACTCCTTTGTCATTGAGCGGTGGCTTACCGACCGGGATGTATTTGTTGCAACTGCAAAGGAAGCCGGGGCACAGGTCAATGTACAGAATGCAAACGGCGATGTTGAGGAACAAATCAGTCATATTGAATATTTCATCAAACAGAAGATGGATGTGATCGTCATTGTCGCGACGGACTGTAACCGGCTTTCCGATATCATCAGGGAAGCGAAATCACAGGGAATCAAGGTGATTGCCTATGATCGTCTGATTAACGATGCAGATGTTGATCTGTATATCTCCTTTGATAACCGGCGTGTGGGAGAGCTGATGGCAGAGGGGTTGCTGGAAGGTGAAGCACTCCACAAGGTGATTATGATCTGCGGTTCTCCAACGGATGCCAATGTTGCGGAAGTCGAGGAGGGATTTCGCCGTATAATGGAGGAGGCACAGGTGGATATTATTGATACAACCTATGCCGATGGCTGGCGTGCAGAGCTTGCAGGCGAGTATGTGTATGAGAATATTGACAAGATTATGAAGGTGGATGGAATCATGTGCGGTAATGATAATCTTGCGACAATGGCAGTACATGCACTTGCGGAGAAACAGCTGGCGGGAAAAATTCAGGTGGTCGGTCAGGACGGAGACCTGGAGGCGTGTCAGCGGATTGTTGAGGGAACGCAGAAGATGACTGTTTATAAGCCGGTGCAAAAAGAGGCAATGGTTGCCGCAAATTATGCAATCTGCCTTGCAAAGGGCGATTTGCTCGAGGAATTAGAACATATGCAAAATGGAGCTTACTCGATTCCGTATGTGCTGCTGGAGCCGATAAGCGTTGATAGCAGTAACATTGACGATATTATTATTGGCGGGGGCGTGCATCTGGCGGATGATGTTTATTTGAATGTACCGCAATAGCGGAGATAGCGCAGAAAGTCAATAGCACAGAATTGTGAAACACTAGCACGAATTTGAAATTGTGCTAGTGTTTATCTTTTGCGCACAAAAGGTGCTTAAAAATTTGAAGATACTCATAAATTTGTCCTATCGTATTTGTGTTATCTTACTTGTGTAAACAAGTTCTGGCTCTTTCTTACATATAATTAGAGCAGAAAAAAAATTAGGGAGGTATTTTCACATGAAAAGAAAAGTACTCAGCGTTTTACTTTGTGTAGCAATGGCTGCAACAATGTTAGTAGGATGCGGAAGCAAGAAAGCAGATGCCGGATCATCAGGCGGCGGATTAGTTGGTGTAGCAATGCCCACGAAAGATTTACAGCGTTGGAATCAGGATGGTTCTAACATGGAGAAAGAGTTGAAGGCAGCCGGTTATGATGTAGACCTTCAGTACGCTTCAAACGATGTAGCAACTCAGGTTTCTCAGATTGAGAACATGATTTCTAACGGATGTAAGATGTTAGTAATCGCTTCTATCGATGGTGAGTCTCTTGGAACAGTTCTTGCTCAGGCTAAGGACGCTAAGATTCCTGTAATCGCATATGACCGTTTGATCATGAAGTCAGATGCAGTTACATATTATGCAACATTTGATAACTATATGGTTGGAACCAAGCAGGGCGAGTACATTGTTAAGGCATTGGATCTTGACAACGCAGCAGGACCGTTTAACTTAGAGATCTTCACCGGTGACCCTGGTGACAACAACGCCAGATTCTTCTATGGCGGAGCTATGGATGTACTTCAGAAATACATCGACGAAGGCAAGTTAATCGTTAAGTCCGGACAGGTTGATTTCGAGACAGTTGCTACAGCAAACTGGGATAGCGCTAAGGCTCAGGAGAGAATGGAGAACATCATTTCTTCTTATTATGCTGATGGAACACAGTTGGATGTAGTTCTTTGCTCAAACGACTCTACCGCATTTGGTGTTGAGAACGCTCTTGAAGCAAACTACACAGGCGCATGGCCGGTAATCACCGGACAGGATTGCGATATCGCAAATGTTAAGAACATGATTGCCGGAAAGCAGTCAATGTCTATCTTCAAGGATACCCGTACATTAGCAACTCAGGTAGTAGCTATGGTTGACGCAGTTATGAAGGGCGGCGAGCCTCCGATTAACGATACAAAGAGCTATGACAATGGTACAGGAATCATTCCTTCATACCTTTGCGAGCCTGTATTCGCAGATGTTAACAACTACAAAGAGCTGTTAATCGATTCTGGATACTATACAGAGGATCAGTTGAAATAATCATCTATGATGAAATGATAGCAGGCGGGAAGATATTTCCCGCCTGTTAATAAGATAGCACATATTTTTTGATTTTTTGGGAGGGATACAATTGGCGAACATATTATTGGAAATGAAAAATATCACCAAAACATTCCCTGGCGTAAAAGCACTTGACAATGTGAATCTGAAGGTCGAAGAGGGCGAGATTCATGCATTGGTTGGTGAAAACGGCGCGGGTAAGTCGACCCTGATGAATGTACTGAGTGGAATCTATCCCTATGGTACCTATGAAGGTGATATCATTTATAATGGTGAGGTTTGTAAGTTCAACCACATCAAGGATAGTGAGGAACGCGGTATTGTTATTATCCATCAGGAGCTGGCGCTGATTCCTTATATGACCATTGGCGAAAACATGTTCCTTGGAAACGAGAAGAAAAAAGGAGCAGCTATCGACTGGCAGGAGACCTATGGTCAGGCAGATAAATATTTGAAAACAGTAGGCTTGAAGGAGTCTTCAAGAACATTGATTAAAGATATCGGTGTTGGAAAGCAACAGTTGGTAGAGATTGCCAAGGCATTGGCAAAAAATGCAAAGCTTCTTATTTTGGATGAGCCCACAGCATCCTTGAATGAGTCTGATTCGAAGGCGTTGTTGGATTTGATGCTTCAATTCAAAAAAGAAGGAATGACTTCGATTATTATATCTCATAAACTGAATGAGATTTCTTATGTGGCAGATAAGATTACAGTTATTCGAGACGGAAGTACGATTGAGACATTGGATAAGAAGACCGATGACATCAATGAGGCTCGTATTATTCAGGGAATGGTAGGCCGCGAGCTTACCGATCGTTTCCCGAAGCGTGAGAAGATGCCGGTTGGAGATGTGAGTCTTGAGGTGAAGAACTGGAATGTTTATCATCCACTGTATACAGAGCGCAAGGTTGTTGACGATGTCAGCATAAAGGTACACAGAGGTGAGGTTGTAGGTATCTCAGGTTTGATGGGAGCCGGCCGTACCGAGCTTGCAATGAGTATTTTTGGTAAGAGCTACGGAACCAATATCAGTGGTCAGCTCTTCCTGGATGGAAAAGAAGTAGTCTTAAAAAATGTACACGATGCAATCAAACATGGCATCGCGTATGTAACGGAAGACCGAAAAGGTAACGGTCTGATTTTGTCAAATCCGATTTCGATTAACACAACGCTTGCAAATATGGATGCAGTATCTACCAGAGGCAGGATTGACAAGGATAAGGAGTATGCGGTTGCTGTTGAATATAAGGAAAAACTGAGAACCAAATGCCCGACTGTTATGCAGAATGTAGGTAACCTGAGTGGTGGAAATATGCAGAAGGTTTTGCTTGGAAAGTGGATGTTTACCGATGCAGACATCATGATTTTGGATGAACCCACCAGAGGTATTGATGTTGGAGCAAAGTATGAGATTTACTGCATTATCAATCAGCTTGTGGCTGAAGGAAAATCCGTTATCGTGATTTCTTCAGAGCTTCCGGAGATTCTTGGTATGTGTGACAGAATCTATGTAATGAATGAAGGAAAAATGGTTGGAGAGCTGATGGCAGAGGAAGCTTCACAGGAGCGGATCATGTCAATGATCGTACAAACAGGCGAGAGCAAAGGGGAGTAAACTATGAATAAGAATAATATTTTACAAATGGTAAAAAAGTATACAATGATCATTGTATTGGTCCTTGTTACACTGTTTTTTGCATGGCAGACAGGTGGTAAGATTCTCTTACCCCAGAATGTTAACAACTTGATTTTACAGAATGCATATGTATTCGTACTTGCAACCGGTATGTTGTTATGTATCTTAACCGGAGGTAACATTGACCTTTCTGTTGGTTCGGTTGTCTGCTTCGTCGGAGCAGTCGGAGCAACCCTGATGGAGAGTAAAAACATGAATGTCGGTCTTGCGATTGCTGTTATGGTTCTGATTGGTATTGCAATCGGTGCATGGCAGGGAGCATGGATTGCATTTGTACGCGTCCCGCCCTTTATCGTAACACTGGCAGGTATGCTTGTATTCCGTGGACTCAGTAATGTCGTATTAAATGGTCAGACCGTATCGTTAACATCAGAGGCCTTCGTTAAGCTTTTTGGTGGCGGAGCTGATTGTTATGTTCCTGAGCTGTTTAATATCGGTGGTTTGAACGGAGCTTGTCTTGTTGCAGGAATCGCTGTTTGTATCATCTACATATTTGTTCAGATTAAAGATCGTGCAAGCCGAATGAAAAAGGGTTATGAGACAGAAAGTCTTACTAAGACAATTATTCGTACTGTATTAATCTGTCTGGTTGTAATTGCCTTTACCATTAAGCTTTCACAGCACAAGGGTATTCCTACCGCGTTAATCTGGGTAGCAGTTGTTATTTTGATTTATGGTTATATCACAGCAAATACAACAACCGGTCGTTACTTCTACGCAGTAGGTGGTAATGAGAAAGCAACAAAGCTTTCCGGAATTAATACAAACAAGGTTTACTTCCTTGCGTATACCAACATGGGATTGCTTTCTGCTCTGGCCGGAATGCTTACCATTGCTCGTATGACTTCTGCACAGCCGACTTACGGTCAGAACTACGAGATGGACGCCATCGGCTCCTGCTTTATCGGTGGTGCCTCTGCATACGGTGGAACCGGAACAGTTCCCGGAGTTATCGTCGGTGCGCTATTGATGGGTGTCATCAATCTTGGTATGTCAATCATGGGTGTAGATGCAAACTATCAGAAGGTCGTTAAAGGTCTTGTACTGCTCGGAGCAGTAATCTTCGATGTAGTAAACAAGAAGAACGACAGATAAGATATTTGAAAAAAACAGCGGGTGTGGCTGATTGCCACACCTGTTTTTTTTGGAAGAAAAAAGTAGTCACTATTGTAAAAAGTTGTGTTATACTGTTACGAGGGTATGCCGATAAAGATGATATCAGCTACAAGAAAAAAGAAAGGCACAAATGATATGAAGTCTAGGCTTTGGATTCGAAGATTTTTTTTAATATGTTATGATGTCTGTGCGGTTGTGCTGGCGAGTATATTGGCGCTTGCAGTTCGTTTTGATTTTCGCTTTACACAGATTCCGAAGATATATTTAGATACGCTGTGGAATGAACTGATTTTTTCGGAGCTTCTGATGATTGCTGCATTTTCATTTTTTCGGATGTATTCGAGCTTGTGGAGCTATGCGGGAACAACAGAGATGATTTATGTCGTGTGTGCATGTGTGGTGGATGGCGTTGGCAATATGCTGATTTATCTGTTCACGGCAAAGGAGGCAGTTGGTTACCCGATGCCGCGAAGCTTCTATTTCCTCTACATAATGTTCATCACTGCACTGACGATATTCGGAAGATATCTGTATCGTGCAGCCAGATCTGTGAAGGGACGACTTTCCAAAAGCGGAGAGGAGCGGCGCCGCGTTCTTTTGATCGGAGCCGGAGCAGCGGGAAGCTCGCTCATTAAGGAGATAAGCTCAAGTGCATTGATCAACAAACAGGTGATTGGAATTATCGATGATGCACCGGAAAAAAAAGGTACTTTTATTCATGGCGTGAAGGTTGTCGGAACAAGAGATGATATTGTTTCGATTGCGGAGACGCAGTATGTTGACGAAATCATTATTGCGCTTCCATCAGCAAGTGCCAAGGAAATAAAAGCAATTGTTGAGATCTGTAAGGAAACCGGATGTGAACTGAAGCGACTGCCCGGTATTTATCAGCTGGTAAATGGTGAGGTGAGTGTCAGCAAGCTGAAGGATGTGGATGTGAACGATTTACTTGGAAGAGATCCGATTGAAGTAGATCTGGATTCGATTATGGACTATGTCTCAGGCAAGGTCGTGCTTATTACTGGTGGAGGAGGATCAATTGGTAGTGAGTTGTGCCGGCAAATCGCGATGCATCAGCCGAAACAGCTGGTAATTGTTGATATTTATGAGAATAATGCCTATGCAATTCAGCAGGAATTGATTCGAAGCTGCCCGGAACTGAATCTGGCAGTATGTATTGCATCAGTAAGAAATACAAAACGAATGGATGACATTTTTGCAACCTATCATCCGGATATTGTATATCACGCAGCTGCACATAAGCATGTGCCGCTGATGGAGGATTCCCCGAATGAGGCGGTGAAAAACAATGTACTCGGTACGCTCAAGGTTGTTCAGGCAGCAGACCGATACGGAGTAAAGAGATTCGTCATGATCTCAACCGATAAAGCTGTGAATCCCACCAATATTATGGGTGCGACAAAGCGGCTCTGTGAAATGATCATTCAGACCTACAATAATCGCTCGAAAACGGAATTTGTGGCAGTACGATTTGGGAATGTGCTTGGAAGCAATGGAAGTGTCATCCCGCTGTTTAAAAAGCAGATTGAGGAGGGTGGTCCGGTTACCGTTACTCACCCGGATATCATTCGCTATTTCATGACAATTCCGGAGGCAGTTTCTCTGGTACTTCAGGCAGGCGCCTATGCCAAGGGCGGTGAAATCTTTGTACTTGATATGGGTGAGCCGGTTAAGATACTGGATCTTGCAAGGAATTTGATCCTTTTGTCGGGACATCGTCCGGATGAGGATATTCAAATTGTATTTACAGGATTAAGACCCGGTGAAAAACTCTATGAAGAGATGCTCATGGAGGAAGAAGGACTTCAAGATACGGCAAATAAGATGATTCATATTGGGAAGCCGATTGATTTTGATGAAGAGCATTTTTTGCAGCAGTTGGAAGAATTGAAGGAATATGTGGTGACAGAGCCGACAGATATCAAGCAGCGGGTGCAGGCGATCGTGCCCAGCTATTCTATTCATAACTAAGAAAAATCATACCCCGGTGGCAGTGCTCTGTTACCGGGGATTTGCTTTTCGCATGATTTGTCCGGATTATTTGATTCAGTATAGCGCAATTCATAGGAAATGTGCTATACTTCTATTCATAAATGCACGATTGATAATGCAGAAAGAGGAATTTATGAGAAAAAGATTTTTGGCAGCAACGCTGCTTATGACAGTACTTTTTACCGCTTTTTCCGGGAATGTCAGCTCTCTTCAGGCAGCACAGCTTCGCACGGAAGAGACTGATAAGTTGCTCGAGACCGCGGTAGAGGATATGAAGAATGGAAACTATGCCAGCGGCGAGGCACTGGTGCTGGTTGATTCTATGCAGTATGGTGCACTTGTAAAAGAGGGTGCCTACCGAATAGATCCTGATATCACAATAGAAAAAGTAAATGATTTTGGAGAGGCACAGTCGGACAGCAAAAAGAGCAGCTATGTCGTGCATCTGACCTCTGATAAGTACAGCACGCAGCAATTGATGGAAATTGCGCTGAAGCAATATAATGTACGCGCGGTAGCACCGAATCAATATCATGAGATACAGGAGGTAAATACCTCTGTTTATCAATGGTATTTGGATGGAAATAATACAAGTAAAGGAATCAACTTTTCAAAACAAAAAGTGAGCCAACAGACAACGCCTGTAATTGCAGTGATTGATACGGGTGTGAATTACCGACACGAGGATTTAAAGGATATCATGTGGATCAATCCGTATCAGGACCGGTTACCGGGAGTATACGGATATGACTTTGGCGATAATGATGATGATCCGATGGATCAATACGGACACGGTAGTCATGTGGCCGGGATTGCAGCGGCAACACAGAAGAACGGCATCGGAATGGATGGAGTGGCCAAGGCGCAGATTATGGCGGTGAAGGCTACCGCGGGAACCGATGTAACATTGGCTGATTCGGCGATTTTGGCTTCGTTTCAGTATGTGTACAGTGCTTTGGAATTGGGAGTCAATATCCGTGCCGTCAATTGTTCATGGAACGGAAGCCCGGATACAAACGGCATTTTGAATGAGATTATTAACAAAATCGGAGAAAAAGGCGCACTTACCGTCTTTGCGGCAGGCAATAGCAGCTGTAACTGGGATGGTGTGGCAAAAGAGAAACTGGTAACGCCGTATGATTTGGACAACCCCTATGTAGTAATTGTTGGTGCATCCAACAATAAAGACTGTCTGGCCAGATTTTCTGATTATGGAGCGACGAGTGTTGATCTGATGGCTCCGGGTACGAGCATTATCTCTGCAGGAGTTAAAAAATACTATTTCCCGGATGTGCTGGATTCCGATTCCAGAAAGCGGACATCGCTTTATTATAATCAGTGTATGAATGATTCGGAGAATATTCTTATTTCCGGACAAGATTTTGATGACATTTACACCGCGCAACAGCTGGGAATTCCGACCAGTTATTCCGTGGATATTTCTTATCATCTGGATGGGGATAACCAATATATTAAGCTTGATGCGATTCTGGACAATCGACCGGATTACTTATCTGAGATAGCAGGCTCCATGTATGTGGATGTAACAGATTTAAATCTGGACCCCAACCGGAGTTACTATGTCAGCTTCTTGCAGGCGGTAGAGGTCGGCGATGATTTGTACTGGGAAAATATGAATATGCTCAGTAAGCCGGGAGAAAGCAGTCGTTTTGCTTTCAGTAACGGGCGTACATATTTCAGACTGGTTGGAATCAGTATCCAGGAAGGCGGATATCATCAAAAAGTAAGCTATTGCTTTGATAATCTGAGTATATCAATCGCTGATCTGGCAGAGGAAGATCTCGTAGAGTATATGTCCATTGAGGGTACTTCCATGGCCGCACCGGTTGTTTCCGGTGCCGTGGCGACTCTGTCGGCTGCAAATCCGGCTGCAAATGCAAAAACACTCAGAAAAATACTGACCGGCTGTGTGAGAAAGGTAGATGCACTTGGCGATAAGTGTATTACCGGTGGAATTATCGATTTAAGTAAACTGTATACACAGACAACGAAAGTTACGCTGAATAAAAGTACCGCAAGCATAAAGTACGGAAAAACGCTGACACTCAAGGCAAAGGTGACACCGAAATATGCGACAAATGCGAAGGTGAAGTGGACGAGCAGCAATACAAAATATGCAACCGTCTCAAGCAAAGGCGTTGTGAAGGTGAAGAAAGCGGGGATTGGGCATACCGTAAAAATCACGGCAACCACCACGGATGGAAGCAAGAAAAAAGCGATATGCAGGATTTCGATTAAGAAATAAAAAAATGAATTTGAAGTGATTTGGAGGAGAAATGAAAACAGTCATAAAACGAATGGCAGCAATTGCTGTTGCATGTGCAATTGTAATTGTGACACCTGTTGTGGCTATGGCAGAAGTATCCACACAGACGACTTTTGTAAGACAGGATTCACCGATGCTTGGACAGGGTGGATATATTTACTATATCAGAACCAATGATGAAAATGCGATGTCTGAAATATATCGCAAAAATGTATCAACCGGAAAAGAGTCATTGGTTGTCTCGTGTGACAATGTGATAAACAAAATGCAAATCAGTGGTCAGAAGCTATACTATTCCTGTGCGGATGAGACAGAATTCGGATTTGATACATATTGTTGCGACTTAAACGGCACAAATGATGAGTTTTGCTGCGAGGGAACCATTGCATATGCAGACAGCGTGAATGTGTATGCAATTAAGCTTCTTGAGGATGGATCGAGCAAGCTGTATCAGAAAAATCTCCTGACCGGAAAACAGACATCCATCAAGACGGTTAAGAGTAACGAAGTGATTGAATTTGTTACGAATATCAATGGAGACAGTTACTATTATGTTTATCGTTCCGGCGATAGCAGACTGATTCTGTATCTGCTTGGTAACGGAAGAAAAAAGCCGGTAAAGGTTGCGATTGAGAAGAATTCCAAGAGCAATGAAGGAAATTACCTGATGGTTTCGGATGTGAAGAACATCAACAATGAACTGTACTACAATTACGGATGCTATCAGGGAAGCGGCGGCTTCTGGTGCGGTAATATCAAAAAGCTTACCGTAGACGGTGAGAAAAAGACCATCTGCAAGAATATCAATGATGACAGACTGCTTGTGGGAAACAATGAGTTGTATTATTCTTCACTCGCCGGAGACAATTATAAGTACAATCTGCAGACAGGAAAAAAGAGCAAATACTCACTTGCTTATGAGGCAAAAGTCAGCTATACCATCGTTGGTGACAAAACCTATATGGCTGATGTATCCGATAAGAATAAGATTCGTATCTCAAGATTCCGTTCGGGTACTGCCAGACAGACACTTACAAAAAATTTCATTTCCTTCGCGTTTAAGCAAAAATCACAGATCAACTACAGTGTAACTGTAAAACCGGTTGGAATTTATAATATGATTTGCGTCACAGGAATTGATTTTAGCGACCAGAATTATGGTTGGAGAGGAAGACTTGACTCTATTGACTGGTATATTACGGATCGCTCGGGCAAAGTGCTTGGAAACTTTCGCTAGATGAGGAGGCATGGAAAAAATGACAGATTATGAATCGCTTGTGCAAGAAGCAGAAATGCTGTTAGAGAGAAACAAAAAAGGGATGACGAAGGAACAGACCGATGAAATGCTTGGCATGCTTCATGAATTGAAGTTTATTGTTCCTGTTAATTTCATTAAAGATGAAGCATTTGAAAAAATGCAAAAGGAGATGAAAGAGAGCGGAAAACCTGTTGCGCTATCAAGAGATACCAAAACGGTTCCCGTTCTGATTCAAAATCCTGATAAGGAACAGTTTTTAGCTGCTTTTACACAGCAGTCGCAGATTCCGGAACACATGTCATATAACGGTCTGATTGAGATGAACCTGGATGCATGTGTAAAGTATGTGCAGGCATCCAACAGCGCCATTCATGGAGTTGCCGTAAACCCGTTTTCTCATAACTTTCTCTTGAAGCTGCGCAAACAAAAACAGGTGACCGAGGAACAGTTCCATATGCTTGCCAGAAAAAATGTGGAGTTTGTGCTTTTACCGCATGATGTTTATACCAGAGATAAGGCATTCTATGACAGCATAGATGCGCAGTTGCTTTATCAGATGTTCCGCGGACAGTATCAGGATAAGCTGCCACTTGCCTACGAGCAGGATGACTTTGATGTGATGCAGCTTGGAATCCGCCCGGATATGGATATGATTCACATTTCCATGCCTACAAAAAAAATGGTGGCAGGAAGCTGTGAACGAATCTATATCACATGGGATAAAAACGACAACAGACCGGGATACTATATGATTGTTCGCGGCGCAGAAAAAGGAAGCAGGGATCTGGTTTACATTGCAGCCAATGGCGAGACAAAGAAACTGATGGATGCTCCGGTTGAGAGTATGGAGATGCAGCTGATTTTGGATTTGGAGGATGAGAGATAACTGATGGGTGGAGTAATATGGTTGGCAGTGATTGCCTACATTGTATTTAGATGTCTGAAGAACTCGGCAAATAATAATAAGCGGATTGCGGCAAATAAACCGCCGATGACAAACCGGTCGTCACAGCCTGTGCAGATGAAACGCCCGGTGCAATCGACACCGTCTGCGCGTCCGAAACAGAAAAGCGCGATGACAGCTCCTGCATCACAACCGCGCAGAACCGCTGCAAAGCCTCAGAATAATTCCATTCTTGAGAAAGCAAAGCAGCACGCAGAAAGCCAGTTTAATGATGATGCGGTTCGTTCGCGAAAACCAACGGATCTGACAAGCGTTCCGCTCGGAGAGGAAATTGTTGCGGATAAGGCAAGGAATGCCCATATTCATAGTGAACATAACCACGAATCACACAATGACGAGCTTCGTAATCAGCATGGAATCGACGATTTTGACACTTATCATTTAATGGATGAAGTGCAGGACCTGATTGTGAAAGGATATAGCGGGGACTTGCAGTTTGAACGCGATTTTGTTGCAGAGGGAATGGATATGCTTGGTCGCATGACGCTTGGCGAGTAACGGGCAGATAATGGGAGAGAAAGATGGAACAGAATTTGACACCGGAAGAAAAACCGGAAAAATATGAGGAATTGATGGCATTTCTGGATGCGGAAACATATGCCGAGAAGCTTGAGATTCTCACAAAGCTTCAGTTTGAAATCAATGATTATCTGATTGATACCATGGCAGTGGCGATGGATGTTGTAATACCGGAGGGTGATATCGATGACCGGTACCGACAGCTTCGCGCCTGCATCATGGCACATCAGAAATATGAAGTGAACAGATTTCGCTGATTAGCGTTTGCTCATCGTGCTGTTGTGGTATTTGGTATCATAGGTGACATCGCACCCGAGCCAGTCAGGCGCGATAAAATCGTGCGCCTCCTTGGCGGTTTCAAATTCTACTTCTGCGAGAATGAGAGGAGCCAAATCACCTTCAAAGACATCGAGTTCAACAGTTAATCGTTCGTCGAGAGGGATGAGATAGCGTTTTTTTATGATTAATCGACCCTCAATCTTGGGGCGAAGTGTCTCATAGGCTTCTTTGGTGAGAGGAAGATTGTATTCCTCACGCTCCAGGAGCCCACGGGATTTGTAAGTTAGAATATAGGCGTCATTCTCTTTTCGGATGCGAACAACAGGATCGGTGCAAAGATAACCTTGTTCAATGCATTTTACACTGTATTGATCTAAATGTTCCGGGAGTTTTTTCGGAAGAAATTTGCGTTCAATTTCCATGAGAATACCTCGCTTTCTATCTATCGTAATCACCGATATCTATTGCAACTATAGAAGATTTCTATCAGACTGTCAATTTTTTGCCGTATTTATGCGGTTATATAACACATATAAGGGGGGAAATTAATATGAAAAAAATTGCAATGCTTATTGCTTCGGGATACGAAGAAGTGGAGATGCTTGCAGTTGTTGATGTACTTCGTCGTGCCGGAATGGTTTGTGACATTGTATCGACAACGAAGGAAAAGCTTGTGACGAGTTCACATCATGTTACAGTACAGGCAGATTTATTATTTGAGGAAGCGGATTTCGGCAGCTACGATGCGCTTGTTATTCCCGGAGGACTTCCCGGAACGACCAATCTTGCAGCGCATGCGGGAACAAGGGAGCAGCTTCTCAAGGCTTATGAGGCAGGCAAGCTTGTCGCAGCAATCTGCGCAGCACCGACTGTATTGGGCGGAATCGGTATTTTGCAGGGTGTTCATGCCACCTGTTATCCCGGACATGAAGGGGACTTGAACGGCGCGATTTATGAGGTGAAGCCGGTAGTTGTTGAAGGCAATATCATTACAAGCCGCGGAATGGGTACGGCAATAGAGTTTGGTCTTACAATTGTTGAATACTTTACAGACAAGAAAACGGCAGATGCGCTTGCAAAAAAAATTATCTACACACGACTGCAGTTTTTGTGAGGTATTCGATTGGTTGAGCTGTACGGGTAAAAATGAAGATAGAACACGATAAGCGTGCACTTGCCGGGGAGGTAAGCGTGAAACGGGCATCAAAAATATAATAGGAAAGAAGGGCATAACTATGCGTAAGAAAATCGATGTCAAGATGTTACATTCACTGTCTAAGATGGAAAAAACAGATTATTCTTCTGTTCCTGAATTGGAAGGAATTCATCGTCGATTACATGTTGGACGGGATGCGTTTGCAGGAATCTATGAGATGAATGTTGATGCGGTTGCAAAAATCAGTGCGCTTGATTTGGAAATCAAGTTCTATACACAACAGCTGATGAATATTGCAGGAAGTGTCGCTGAGGCAACAAGAAGTATTCATGAAGCTGCAAAAGATTCAACAGATGTTGCGGGAATTGTTGCGGAACGGCATGAGGATCTGACCGGAACCATCATCAATGTGTCAGAAGAATCCAATAATGTCTATCAGAAAATTGATACAAGTCAGCAGGGCTTAACTGCAATTCGCAAGCTCTCCGAAAATACAATTGAGATTTCTGAAAAGATGCACACAGATATGAATCAGCTGGCTGATATCATCAACAGTATGAATGAGGTTATCAGTTCGATTAATGCAATTTCTTCCCAGACGAATCTGTTGTCGTTGAATGCTTCAATTGAGGCGGCAAGAGCCGGTGACGCAGGAAGAGGCTTTGCAGTCGTAGCGGATGAGATTCGTTCCCTCGCGGATGAGACGAAGAATCTGACGGAGAATATGGGGGACTTTGTTGTGCGTGTTCAGCAGGCTGCAGAGGAGAGCGCACGCAGTGTGGAAAATGCCATTGCATCATTGGAAGAAGTGAATACGAGAATTAATGAAGTATGGGCGCTTAACGAAGAAAATCAGGCGCACATGGCAGGCATCACGAACAGTATCAGCAATCTGGCTGCTGTCAGCGAAGAGATCAGCAGTTCGATGAACGAAATCGAAGTGAAGGCATCGGATATTGAGAATGCATGCGAAGTGCTTAAAAATGATACAGAAGGGCTGCATGAAATCGGGAATAATTGTGTGGAGGCAATTAATCCATTGCCCGGAATTGAGCAAGGCGTCGATCAGGTGCTTGCAAAGATGGGTAAAATGTCAAGCGATGCATTTTATGCACTGACCAATGCAGAGCTTGCCGCTTACATAAAAGGAGCAATCGATGCACATATAGCATGGGTTGAGAGGCTTGGAAGCATTATTGAAGATCGAATGATTATTCCTTTCCAGGTAGATGATACGAAGTGTAAGTTTGGCCACTTTTTCTATTCGGTTGATCCGCAGGAGCCCGCACGCAAGGCATTCTGGAAGGAAATCGGGCAGAAGCATAAACGCTTGCATGAGATGGGAGCGCAGGTCATCTCAGCGATGTTCGATGAAAATTATGACCGTGCGAACCAGATTTATGCAGATGCCGAGAAATTGTCTAAGGAGCTGATCGGTCAGCTGGAGCAGATGATTGCTTTGATTCCTGAGGACAGTGCTTCCTAATCTTTTTGGAGACAATATCTACCCGGGCAGCTACCATATGTGGCTCCCGGGTAGATTTTTGCGAAGGGGCAGAATCCTGAAGTATTTGGAAGTGTGGATAGATATATTTTACGGATTTGCTCATATACATAGAATAAATAAAGCCTCATTTGGAGCAAAAATGAAAAAATCCATGCAATTTCCGTCGCAGCCTCCTTATGTACATACAACAAAAATCAAACTGGCAGCGCTGATTCTCTGTGTCTGTGTCGTGCTGACCGGTGCCCTGTTCTATCTTCCGAGTGTCGTAAATGTCTCAACGAGCGTGAACGGCCGAGACTTGCCAATCTACTGTGTGAAAACCGATAAGCCACAGATTGCTCTGACCTTTGACGCAGCGTGGGGAAACGAGGATACGCAGCAGATCTTATCAATTCTGGAAAAACACAATGTAAAAGCCACGATTTTTATGACCGGTGGCTGGGTGAAATCCTATCCAGATGATGTGAAAGCAATTCTCGCAGCCGGACACGATATCGGAAATCACAGTGAAAATCATAAAAACATGAGCAAGCTTAGCACAGAACAAATGCGCGCAGAATTGATGGATGTGCATGAGAGGGTAAAAGAGCTTACCGGATACGAAATGATCCTGTTTCGACCACCCTATGGTGACTATTCCAATGAGGTAATCCAGACAGCAACCGCTTTAGGCTACTATAGCATCCAGTGGGATGTGGACAGCTTGGATTGGAAGGATTACGGCGTGGATTCCATCGTGGATACCGTGTGCAACCACAAGCATCTGGGTAACGGCTCCATCATTCTGTGCCACAACGGAGCCAAGTACACCGCGCAGGCACTCGATACACTCATCACTACATTAAAAGATAAAGGATACGAGTTCGTGAAAGTATCTGATTTGATTTGTAAGGGCGATTTTACAATGGATGTCGAGGGTCGGCAGATTCCGGACGGAAATTAATCGCAATCATTGAATTCATTATTGTACGAAAAAAGACCTTGCGTGAGCAGGGTCTTTTCTGCATTACTCCCATACACTTGGACTAAATTTGTTTTTCTTTATTCCCCATACAATTACGCCAATCGTTGCAAGTGTCAAAACTACGCATGTAAAAGCTGTACCTTCGATACCGAATCCAACATATTCTTTCCTTTCGCACCTTCTTTTATGGATTATACATACAATCATATATCATTTTTGAAGAATAGTAAAATGTTAATATATAATAACGCATATGATTTTCGCCCGGAGCACTTTATTTTTTCTGCAATCAACCGATAGATAATAATAGAAAACGAGAAGTCTATCCTGGAGGATTTGATATGAGTATGACAGTCAGCGCAGCATATGTGCTTCGAAATGCATATAGTGGAAATACAGATTACCGTGTTGGCAGCTTTCGAAGCCACAGTAACAACCACGATGTGGTGAAAGCCGACCGCCGTGCAATGGTGCGAGTGTTAGATCGATTCGAATCGCTTGATTACGATTCGAAAGAGCAGGAAGATACACAGACGATTTATAACACGGTAACAACCTATCTGGATATTTACAATAATACGATAAAGTCGGCCAAGGCATCGACCTCAAAGGAGATTCGAAGCAGTGCAGATGAGATGAAGCAGCTGACACGAGCGTACAGTGCCAAGCTCGAGAAAATCGGTGTTACCATCAAGGCGGACGGAACGGTGAAGGTTGATAAATCTGAACTGAAAAAAGCGACAACCGGACAGGTTGCAAATATTTTTTCAAGTAAAAGCGATTATGGAAATGACATGAAAACGATTATGAAAAAGCTGCAGGGGAGAGTCAATCGCCATGTGCCTGATTTGCAGTCGGCAGATGGGACAAGTAGCTTGAATTTGCTTGTGTAAAAGGATATAATCAACTATATTACTGATGATTATGTATCGTAGGAGATTTGTGATATGAAGCGAAAAATAATTACAGTGCTGACAGCACTGTTTGCAATAACAGCGGCTGCACTTCCGGTTATTACGGATATGCCGGAGCGTGTCTATGCAGCAGCTGCGAATTCGAATGATGAAAAGGATTCAAATAATGACGGCGTGACGGATAACGGATTTGTTTATACCGTGAATGCAGGCAACACGGCAACCATCACCGGATATCGCGGAACAGCGACTGCGCTTACCATTCCGCTTACAATTGCCGATAGCGGTACCAATAAGTATGATGTAACAGAAATCGCAAGCTATGCATTTGCGGGAAATGCCGGCCTGACATCCGTCACCACACAGGGTGGAGGCACTACAACCGGAACGGGCAGCAACACACAGACACCGCCGGCAGGGATGCAGCGCATTGGTGCGATGGCGTTCTTCGGATGCCCGTCGCTTTCAACAGTCACGATTTCGGCAACCGTTACAAGTATTGAGAATCAGGCATTCAGTGATTGCCCGGCACTTACCGCAATTAATGTAACAGCAGGCAACAGACGCTATATTTCTAACGATGGAGTGCTTTACGAATATGTTGGATACAATCAGGGAGCAGTTGGCAATTACAATACCTATACGCTGTTACAGTATCCGTCCGGAAAAGTAAGTAATGCGTATACAGCCCCGACTACAATCGCAAACCGTTTGACCGTAATTGGAAAAGGTGCATTTGCAGGAGCGCAATCGCTTGCAACCATCAATCTGCCGGAAGCGGTTGAACAGATTGATGCATCTGCATTCCAGAATTGCAGTGCCCTTACTACGATTTCAATTCCTACAAAAGTAACACAGATTGCGAGCCATACATTCAGCGGATGCAGTTCGCTTGAGTCTGTAGTTATTCCGGATACGGTGAAGTCAATTGGAGAATATGCTTTCCAGAATTGTTATGCGCTTTCAAGTGTGAAGTTTCCACAGGATATTGTAACCATAGCATCCGGTTGCTTTTATGGATGCAGTGCACTTTCTGAGGTGACAATTCCGAATAAAGTAACTTCTATCGGCGCATCATCGTTTGCATATTGCAGCGGACTGGTAAAAATAACAATTCCGGCCAGTGTCACATCAATCGGTTCCAATGCTTTTCTTGGGGTGAATGGACTTACCATTTACTGCCACAGCGGTTCACAGGCTGCCTCTTATGCATCGAGCAACCGAATCGGAAGTGTAATGACCTATACCGTTCGATTTCTCTCGGATACCGGTAATCTGATCTCATCACAGGAAATTGTTTACGGTTCGGGAGCAACTGCACCTTCCATGCCGGAAAGACCCGGATACAAGCTGACATGGAGTTCTGCATTTGATAATGTAACAAGTGATTTGTCGGTGAATGCAATCTGGACGCGTGTCTATAAAGTGACATTTGTTGATAAATATAATAATAAAACTGTAACCAAGGAAGTGGAAGCGGGAAAAAATGCAACGGCACCGAGTTGGAGTATGAGTGGTTATACACTTGTTTGGGATAAGTCATTATCCAATGTGCTGAGCGATCGGACAATCAACGCATCATGGCGAGATCCGGCAACCGGATTTGTCGTGAACGGTGATACCAAAAAGCCGGCAAAAAAGAGTTCCACACTCACAAAAGGCTATGCGACCTATAAGGTGACAAGTGCAGATGTTCAGAATCCGAAGGTTCGGTTTGTGGGATATACCAATACAGAGGCTACCAGTATTTCGATTCCTGCGACGGTGACAATCAGTGGTGTGAAGTATAAGGTGACGAGCATTGG
The DNA here is from genome assembly GCA_029012425.1 of bacterium. Taxonomy (GTDB): domain Bacteria; phylum Bacillota; class Clostridia; order Lachnospirales; family Lachnospiraceae; genus W0P33-017. Next base: position 54,469 of record JAQXMB010000168.1, read on the forward strand.
AAGCAGTGCACTAAAGGGAAGAACGAAGCTTACATCCGTAACAATTGGCAGTAATGTGGCAGCAATCGGAAGCAATGCATTTTACAAATGTAAAAATTTAGCCAAGATAACGGTTAAATCAAAGAGCATCAGCCGCGTAGGCAGTAAAGCATTTTACGGAATCAAGAATCGCGCAACAATATATGCGTATCGTTCGAAGCTGACGACATATCAGAAGCTGATAAAAAATTCAAAGATTAATACAACCATTCAGCTGAAAGCGATTTCGTGAATGGGCGATTTGCAGTATTGGATAATAATGAAAGTAAGACACTTGGGAGGGGAGGATATTCATGGACGATCGAGGCCTAAGAATAATAAAAACAGTGCGTATTCTCACTTTGCCGATACTTTGTCTGATCTGGCTGTGTATGCCATTTACAACCAAGGAAGTCCGGGCTTTTAGCGGGATTGTAGTCGGGGAGGAGAATACAGCCAGCGGTATGGAGAGTGGTAAGACTCCGCTGGATGCGGACACACAGATTCAACTGCTCTATGAGGTTCGCGAGACTGCCGGCGGAACAAGTGAAATCTATATCAGCGGATTTATGTTTTCCGGTGCAGGACTTATTGAGCGTACGCTTGTGTTGCCGGAACAGATTACGCATAAAGGAACGACATACGATGTAGTTGGCGTAGCTGCGAATGCGTTTCGTAATTTTTCTTATCTGAAATCCGTCAGTTTTCCGAGCTCGTATCGAAGCATCGGATCAGAAGCATTCTATGGATGTACGAACCTTGCACAGGGAACTTTGAATTTCAATAGTGGTATGCAGGAGATTCATGACCATGCATTTTATGGATGCTCATCCATCCAGTCGGTGAACATCCCGGCGTCCGTTACCCTGATTGGAACCGGTGCATTTGCGAACTGTGAGAATCTGAAAGAAATCAATGTTGAGAGCGGAAATTCAAATTACTGCTCGGTGGCAGGCGTGCTGTTTTCAAAAAATCTGACACAGCTGCTTCAGTGCCCGGCAGCGCTCTCATTTAACAACTCAGCGTATGGAAACTATGTGATTGATAATTCTGTACGCCAAATATACAGTGAGGCATTTTCGGGTTGTATCAACTTACGACAGATTACTGATATGGGAAATTCCCTTGCGACAATCGGTGAGAAAGCCTTTTACGGGTGCAGTAATCTTGTGGAGTTGCATATTCCCGAGACGGTAACGCGTATCGGAGAGAACGCGTTTACGGGATGTAGTCCGTCGCTTGTGATTTACTGCATGAAATCCTCGACGGGTGCAGCGGAAAATTATGCAAAGAGTCATGGTATTACAGCATATGTTACCTGTACAGTTTCATTTTATGATGATGGCAAACTGATCGATACCCAAAAGATTCTGCAGGGACAGTCGGCGACTGCGCCGGTGATTGCAGAACGCACCGGCTATACCTTGACATGGGATAAAGATTTTACAAATGTGCAGCAGAATTTGTCGGTGTATGCACAGTGGAAGAAAAACTACACAGTTACATTTAAGGATAGCTTTTCCGGACAGGTATCACAGGTGACGACATATTATGGAGGTACGGTGAAACCGCCGACATGGACGCGTACCGGATATGTGCTGGGATGGGATAAGACGGATTACAATTATGTAACAAAGGATACCACGGTGAATGCCGTGTGGATGGTATCCATGACTGATACACCTATTAAGGAGCAAAAACCTAAGGTTGGCGATACCCGTACAATTAACAATCTTACTTATCAGGTGACCCGTACAACTTCGGGGGATCAGAGAGTGAAGATCGTCGCATGCACCAAGCCGTCTTTAAGCAAGGTTGTAATACCGGATAAGATTACATTTGGCGGAGTAACCTTTAAGGTGACGAACATTGGTGCCAATGCTTTTCGCGCAATGCCCAAATTAACGACACTTGAAATTGGTAAAAATGTGGTTACAATTAAGAAGACAGCATTTTATAACTGTTCAAAGCTAAAGACGATCACCATACATTCGAAGAAGCTTGGCAGTGTGGATGCAAAGGCGTTTAGCAAGATCTATGCGAAAGCAAAAATCAATGTACCGAATTCGTATATCAAGAAATATAAGACGCTATTACTTGATGGTGGATTGAGCACATACGCAAAAGTTTATTAAAAAGGAGAAACGAATATGAGTGTTTTGATGCTTTTTGGCGGTATTTTACTTGTAGTGATTCTTGCTGTTGTGGTAGTTGTGGCAGCTGTATCCGGCGCAACAGCCGCAGTCGTGGCAGATGAGGAAGATGGAGAAGACGAATAATGGACATAAGAGAAAAAGAGAAGCGTAAGCTTGCGAAATTTTTGCTTGTCAGTTCCAACACAGGACGAATGTCATATCTGATTCGGGGACTTGTCGGCGGCTATCTCGTGTATCTGATTTATGAGATGTTTGTAGAAAACAAAAAGGCCGGCAATGTGCCTTCGGCATTTATTTTGATTGCCGCAGCGGTTATGCTGATTGCGGGCATCTATTTTACCTGTAGTGCGATTTACGCATTGGTGAATGGAATCTATGAAGAAAATCTTGTAGAAGAGGAAACCGAGGAGACAACAGAAGAGATTGCGGTTGAAACTCATGCAGAAGAAATAAACAAGGCCTCTGCCGGTGAACATACACGGACAGAGGCGTTGGATGACGAATCACAAGCTGTGACGGATACCGAGTAGCGGTACCTCAGGCGGCAAATAAGAGCGGGTGTGCATCCTATACAGGGATGCCCATCCGCTCAAATAATTTGTGAAGAGAATCCATCTGAAGTATAAGAATCATGCTGCTTTTGATTTCAGTTCCGGCAATATACAGGTTCTCATCGATATAGATGACCTTCTGACCGATGGAATCAAAACGGGATGAAACTTCTTCCAGAACATGCTCAACAGTATCAACATACTCATTGGGCGGTGTAATGTTAATGAAAAGACCGGTCAAGGATGCCAGCGAATTCACATAAGTAGCTGTTGTAATATTGCTTGTCTCTTTGACTGCGGACAAATCCATGAAATCAATATCGTCAAGCGTGTTAATCTGTTTCGGATAAAAGGCGTTGATAATACGGGATACAAACTGGCGCTGAACAACATGAAGCATAACGCCCTCGATATCGCCTTCGAGACCAAGTGCAAGTCCGACAACACGGCGATTTTTTCCACCAAGATATTGTGATACGTTTTCGTAGTTTACAAGACTGATGGAAGGTACCTCGATATCAACCGTTGTGTTAAGCATGGATGCAAGGGAGGTAGCGGCATTACCCGAACCAATATTTCCAATTTCGCGTAACGCATCTAAATGCATCGAATCTAATTCCGGTATATTATTGAATGCCATATCATTTCTCCTAAGTTATGTTTGGATAACCACTATCATGGACTAGTATAGCACATGATTTCTGCCCTTGACAACTGTCAAAAATGCATTTAACATACCATTGGGTACTAATATCCAAAAATGGGGAATTGGTACAAATGAAAACAGACACCGATATCCATGAAAAAAAGGAAGGAAAACAGATATGAGTAAGGAACTTGCAAAAACCTATGATCCCAAGGGAATTGAAGACAGAATTTATAAAAATTGGGAGGAAAAAGGATATTTTCATGCTAAGGTAGATCGTTCGAAGAAACCCTTTACGATTGTAATGCCGCCTCCGAATATTACGGGACAGCTGCATATGGGTCACGCACTTGATAACACCATGCAGGATATTTTGATTCGATATAAAAAGATGCAGGGCTTTAATACCTTATGGCAGCCCGGAACTGACCATGCGGCAATTGCGACAGAGGTTAAGGTAATCGAATCGCTCAAAGCCAAGGGCATTGACAAAAATGACCTTGGAAGAGAGGGATTTCTCGAGAAAGCATGGGAGTGGAAAGAAGAATACGGCGGACGCATTATCAGGCAGCTGAAAAAGCTTGGATCTGCTGCTGATTGGGAGCGTGAGCGTTTTACGATGGACGAAGGATGCTCAGCGGCTGTCGAGGAAGTATTTGTAAAATTATATCAGAAAGGTTACATATACAAAGGAAACCGTATTATCAACTGGTGTCCGGTATGTAAGACCTCAATTTCTGATGCGGAAGTAGAGCATGTGGATCAGAAGGGATTCTTCTGGCATATTAATTATCCGATCGTTGGTGAGGAAGGAAGATTTCTTGAGATCGCAACCACTCGTCCCGAGACAATGTTTGGAGATACTGCGGTAGCAGTAAATCCGAAGGATGAGCGCTACCGGGATTTGATTGGAAAGACATTGCTGCTTCCGATTGTAAACAAAGAAATCCCGATTGTTGCGGATGAATATGTAGATATGGAATTCGGTACCGGCTGCGTGAAGATCACACCGGCACATGATCCGAATGACTTTGAAGTTGGCAAGCGTCACAATTTAGAGCTTATTAATGTGATGAATGACGATGCAACCATGAATGCCAATGCCGGAAAGTACGAAGGAATGGATCGCTATGAGTGTCGTGAGGCACTTGTGAACGAACTGAAAGAGCTGGGTCTTCTTGTTGGAATCAAAGAGCATGAGCATGCTGTCGGAACCCATGACCGTTGTAAGACAACGGTTGAGCCGATGGCAAAACAGCAGTGGTTTGTTGCGATGGAAGAGATGGCAAAACCTGCGTTAGAAGCAATTCATAATGGACAGCTGAAGTTCGTTCCGGAGCGTTTCGATAAGATTTATACACATTGGTTAGAGGGAATCCGCGATTGGTGTATTTCCCGTCAGCTTTGGTGGGGACATCGGATTCCGGCGTACTATTGCCCGGAATGTGGTGAGATGATCGTAGCGAAGTCCACAGACGCACCGCACAGCTGTCCGAAGTGTGGATGTGATCATATGGAGCAGGATCCGGATACACTGGATACATGGTTCTCTTCTGCTTTGTGGCCGTTCTCAACGCTTGGCTGGCCGGAGAAGACGGAAGATATGGACTACTTCTATCCGACGGATGTGTTGATCACGGGATATGATATTATCTTCTTCTGGGTTATTCGTATGGTATTCTCCGGATATGAGCAGACCGGAAAGGCACCGTTCCATACGGTTTTAATCCATGGACTGGTCCGTGATTCACAGGGCCGCAAGATGAGTAAATCACTTGGAAACGGTATTGATCCGCTTGAGGTAATTGATAAGTACGGTGCAGATGCACTTCGCCTGACACTGATCACAGGTAATGCTCCCGGAAATGATATGCGTTTCTACTGGGAGCGTGTAGAGAACTCAAGAAATATTGCCAATAAGGTATGGAATGCATCACGATATATTATGATGAATCTTGAGGGCAAGGAGCTGACCGCACCGGATATATCAGAACTTGCAATTGAGGATAAGTGGGTGATCTCAAGTCTTAATCGGGTTGCAGGTGATCTGACTGCCAATATGGAAAAGTTCGAGCTTGGTATTGCGGTTCAGAAGGTATATGACTTTATCTGGGACGAGTTCTGTGACTGGTATATTGAAATTGTAAAACCTCGTATCTACAAATACGATGAGAACAAGGCAAGTGCCAATGCTGCACTTTGGACATTAAAGATAGTACTTGGTGATGCGCTGAAGCTGTTGCATCCGTTTATGCCATTTATCACGGAAGAAATATATACAACACTCTATCCCGAGGCTGAGTCCATTATGCTTGCACAGTGGCCGAACTTCACAGAAGAGAATTGCCATGAAAAAGAGGAGGAGATGATTGGACATCTCAAGGAGCTTGTTCGCGAGGTTCGTAATGTTCGTACCCAGATGGAAGTACCGCCTTCAAGAAAAGCAAAACTTTTTGTAACATCAGATTCGGAGAAGCTTCGTGAAACCTTTGAAATCTGTAAGAATGCATATCAGATTCTCGCAAGTGCCAGTGAGATTACCGTACAGGCTGATAAGACCGGCATCGGTGATGATGCTGTATCGGCGGTTATTCCCGGGGCTGTTGTCTATATGCCGCTGGAAGATCTGGTTGATTTTGAGAAAGAGAAAGAGCGTCTTCTGAAAGAAAAGGATCGTTTGGAGAAAGAGCTTGATCGTTCGCGCAAGATGCTTGGTAATGAAAAATTCGTAAGTAAGGCACCTGCGGCAAAGATTCAGGAGGAGAAAGATAAGCAGGCAAAATACGAGCAGATGATGGAGCAGGTGTTACAGCGCTTAAGTCAGATGAAATAGCAGAATATGCATAAATGAAATAGTTGAATATGCATAAAATATTTGCAAAAGAATAACGATTATCGTATACTGTTGATAACAGTATACGATGGTCGTTTTATATTATTATGCGATATTGAGAGGAGGTGGGAAGATGTCACTTGGTATGCCCTTTGTCAGAAAAAGTCAAGATCTGATGGAAGCTTACATGATGGTGCCTTCCTGCAATCCTGATGAAAATTATACGGTCGATTATTTGAATGAAATATTGACAAGCGTATATGATATTAAGCTTGGCGTGATTCAGACCGCGTTAGAGAAGATCGTTGAGTCGAGACTGTTTGACAGAGAAGTGCTTGTTGCGAAGGGCGAGCTTCCGAAAGATGGAAAAGACGGATATTACGAGTTTCTTTTTAATCGTACATTTTCCCAGCAACCGATTGTTTTGGAGGATGGCTCTGTCGATTATCGTAATATAAAAATGATAGAGGTTGTTGAAGCCGGTCAGGATATTGCAATCTATCATCCGCCGACACAGGGGACGAATGGGTATAATCTTGGCGCTCAGTTTCAGAATGCAAAACGGGGAGTAGAGCTTCCGCCGCTTCGGGGTACGGGGTTTGAATGTTTGGACGATGGCGTTACTTATCGTGCAACTGTCAGTGGTAAGATTACTGAAATAAATAATCGTGTTAATATTTTCCCCGTTCATGAGTTATTTGGTGATGTGGATCTGAGCACAGGTAATATTGAGTTTAATGGCGATGTTATTATCCATGGAAATGTGCTCGACGGTATGTCGGTTCGTGCGACCGGAACGATTACTGTTGATAAGCTTGTTGAAGCAGCTTATATCGAAGGTCGAAAAGGTGTTATTTTGCACGGTGGTGTTTTGGGCAAGAACAACGCAACGATTTGTTCCAAGGGAAACATCACAGCACAGTTTTTTGAGTATGCCCGTGTTGAGTGTGAAGGCAATATTGAAGCGGAGTCCTTTATGGATAGCAGAGTTTATTGTGGCGGACATATTCATGTATCCGGAAAGAAAGGCTGTATTATTGGCGGTGAGACCCATGCGGTATGTGGTATTTCTGCAACCCAGATTGGAAATGAAGCAGGAACCAATACAACGGTAACGGTTGGTGTTCATCCGGAGGTCTATGCAAAAAATGCAGCACTTCAGGCTGCAATCGATGAGAATACCGGATATCTTGAAAAGATTGAGGAAGGACTATTACAGTTTGAGCAGGCAATGCGTACGAAGGGAACATCCTTCAGAAATGACCCGAGACGAATGACGCTTGTCAAAGAGAAAGTTCGTCTGACCGCACTTATTGCAGGACACCGGGAGGAGATGGCTAAAAATCAAAAGATTATCGAGGCATCGACGAGCGCGTGTGTGGAAGCAATCCGCATGATTTATCCGGGTGTACGAATTGGAGTCGATGAACAGTCCATTCAGGTAAAGGAAGAACAGCAATCCGTAGAATTCCGTAAGTACATGGGACGAATCGGAATGTTCGGAATCGGCTATACCGTGGCGTAGCTGTCGGACTGTGTAACAATCTGCGATAAAATCTTAAAATGATAGGGCTTAGACCCTTGCGTAAAACCATCACTGTGGTATATGATAAGTCGTGACCAAAGTGATGGTTTTTTTGGAGGAATATGAAATGATTAATTTTGAAGAAGAACTGAAGCATTTTCAGCCAAGCGATGAAATCGAGGATGCTGAAAACGCAATTTATGAGCATGATATCACCGATATGACCGACATCATGCAGCAAATGATGAGTGAACTTAAGAGGACGAGATAAATAAATGGAATGTTATAACTGTGGAATCATTATTGGACGGGAAAAAGTTTGCCCGAACTGCGGAGTGGATCTGAGAAAATATCGCCAGTTTGTCGGCATTTCCAATTACCTGTATAATCAGGCACTGGCTCAGGCGAAGGAACGCGATCTGTCCGGAGCGGCTTCTTCTCTCCGACTCAGTTTGCAATATAATAAAGTAAATACAAATGCCAGAAATCTGCTTGGCCTTATCTACTATGAGATGGGTGAGGGTGTGGCAGCAGTACGCGAGTGGCTGATCAGCAAAGGCTATCAGGCACAGGAAAACCGGGCATCTGAGTATTTGGAAGAGACAAAGAAGAATCCGGCGGAAAAGGAACGGATTAATCAGCTGGCACGAAAGTATAATCAGGTTGTGCATTACTGTAATCAGGACAGTCTGGATCTTGCAGTGATTCAGTTGAAGAAAATATTGGCAGACAACCCGAAACTGATAAAAGGATGGCAGCTTTTAGCGCTCATTCAGATGCATGAGGGGAATCCGGAAGCAGCAAGAAAATCCCTTCGTAAGGCGGAAGCGATTGATAATGGAAGTCCGCTTACGGCCAGGTATATGAAAGAAGCCGTAACGATGATGAATGAAAACGGCGGCAGAAAGAAGAAAAAATCGCAGGCGGTTGCATATCAGAATGGCAATGATACGATTATTCAGCCCAAATTTCGCGGGGATATCGGATTTTGGGGAATGGCAGCCAATCTTTTGGTTGGTGTCGCGATTGGAGTGGCAATTACCTGGTATCTGGTGGTTCCGGGTATCCGAAAAACAGCTGTTTCAGAAGCTGCTGTTGCGGTAGCTGAAGCGAATAATACCATTGCAGATAAGAATCAGATGATTAAATCGCTTGAAGAGCAGATCGGGGCTTTATCCGGAGATGTGGAAAACATGGAGACACTATCGAAGGAGCAGGGCGATGTAGCGAAAGCAAATGAGCAGTTGCTGTTAGCTTATGATGCTTACAATAATGAGGATATTTCTCTGGCGGGAGATACATTGGAAGGTGTGGATGCGTCGCTCCTTTCCAGAAAAAGTAAAGCGATTATGGAACAGCTGAGAGAGAAGATCAATCAGCAGTATGTGACGCAGGCTTATGAGGCCGGAATGGCAGCTTACAACAGCAATGATAATGAAAAAGCAATTGAACAGCTGAACAAGGTTGTTGCGATGGATGAGACATATGATGAAGGAAATGCGCTGTATAATCTGGCACAGGCGTATCGCAAAGCGCAGGAGTGGGATGCAGCGGTGCTCTATTATTCAAAGGTTGTGGAGCTGTTCCCGGGCAACTCTTTGGCATATAATGCAAACCGTTATCTGTCTCAGATTAATCGGATGCCGGAAATGCAATAACTATATACGATGATTTTTACGAAAGACACAATGTGTAATTACATTGTGTCTTTTTGCGTCAGAACAAGAAAATCAAAGAAGTGGAGGAAAAAAATGGATTTCTTGTATGAATCGAAAAAAGGAAAATTAAGAATTTTTGCGCCAGAGGAAATTGATGAGTGTACGGCAAGCAAATTGCGGGTGGAAGCAGATGAGCTGATCGACTTGTATCAGGTTCGGTGTATTATTTTTGATTTTGCAAAGACAGAGTTTATGGATAGCTCCGGGATTGGCATGCTGATTGGAAGAAGCCGGAAGATGGGATATTCCGGAGGCAGTGTGGAAGCAGTTAATTTGAATCCAAGAGTACAGAAGATATTTGAACTGTCCGGTCTTAAAAAATTGATTTCAGTTGTGAAGGAGGACAATCTATGAGCAGCAGGAAAGCACAGGAGATGAGTGTGCGTTTTGATTCATATCCGGAAAATGAACAATTTGCACGAATGACGATTGCAGCATTTTTGATGGATCTGAATCCGACCATTGACGAGATGGCGGATGTAAAGACCGCCGTGTCAGAAGCTGTGACAAACGCAATTGTACATGGGTATGAAAATCAGGTTGGGCAAGTGTTTTTAACTTGTATGAAGGATGGCGCCCATGTCCGGATAACCGTGACCGATTTTGGAAAGGGAATTGAGGATATTGAACGGGCGCGAGAACCCTTTTTTACCACGAATCCATCAAAAGAGCGAAGCGGAATGGGAATATCTTTTATGGAAAGCTTTATGGATTCGGTACATATTGAGTCGACGGTTGGAAAAGGAACGCGTGTCATAATGGATAAAAAACTGCAGGCCTTCTATCTGGTATAGCTATGGATCACACAATGCAGTTACTCAGGCGTGCGGTGGATGGGGATAAAGAGGCAGTAGAACAGCTGGTTGAGGAAAACATGGGATTGGTCGGAAGCGTTGTAAAGCGATTTGATAATCGTGGTTATGACAGGGAAGACTTATTCCAAATAGGATTAATCGGACTTCTCAAGGCGATTGAGAAATTTGATTTTTCATATGAAGTACGATTTTCGACATATGCGGTACCGCTTGTGATGGGAGAAATTCGAAGATTTTTGCGCGACGATGGTATGATTAAGGTCAGTCGAAGTCTCAAGGAGAGCAGTTGGAAAATCAAAAAAAGTCGTCAAAAATTAGAACAGCAATTGGGAAGAAGTGCAACGATGAAGGAGCTTGCAGCAGAGACGAGACTTTCCGTTGAAGAGATTGCGATGGCGTTGGAGGCAGGTGAGGATGTTTCATCCATTTATCAGACCGTTTATCAGTCAGACGGGAGCGAATTGTATCTGGTTGATAAAGTGGCCGATAAAACCCCGCAGGAGGATGAACTGCTGGATCAGGTTGTGGTTCAACAACTGTTATTATTGCTGGAGCCGTGTGAACAACAGTTGATAACACTTCGGTATTTCGAAGGGAAGACACAGAGCCGTGTAGCTGATGTGATGGGAATGACTCAGGTTCAGGTGAGTCGTATGGAGAAAAAGGTTCTAAAAAAAATGAAGCTGCTCTATTAAGGCAGCTTCAAAGCTTTTTCGAGTTTTCAAAATATTGAACCATACGATATAAAAGTTCCTGTTCATCTAAAGTGAACTGATCCATTAAGAGAGTCTTTTTTGAATCAATCCCAAGTATATAATCAGATGATGTTTTAAATAAAAGGGAAAGTGCTGCGAGTTTCTCGGGAGAAGGAATCGAAATGCCCATTTCCCAGGCATTTACGCTGGAACGCGTGACATGCAGCTTGTTGGCGAGCTCTCTTTGGGTCATGCCTGACAGCTCTCGCAGAATATGAATGCGCTCATCAACCTTCAATACCATGAGCAATACCTCCTGAACCATGTTGGGCGATGCCCATCCTTATTATTAGTATACCCATAAGCGTGTCAATCAATAATTATCAAAAACGATTATTTTTGGTATCAACAGGCTTCTGCTATCGCAAGCAGGAAATCCCCAAAAAACAAACAACAGATGAAATGTTGTTGTAAATTCATCCTTCAGAATGTAGAATATAAAATAGTAGTAAGAATGAAACATAATGTAGTAGAAATTGCTGAGGTATGAAGCTGGGAGAATTTGGTTCAGGTATTGTAGCAATCATAGGAGGATGTGATTATGGATTATTATAGCGCTGAATATGTTAAGGAATATAAGCGGGGAACTGCGTATATGTCCAAAGAACTGAAAAAGGTTGATAAAAAATCGACGAACACATTTCGAGAAGCTGAGAATCGTCAGCTTGATCAGGAATATATGACTGCGATGGGGCAGGGATATGTCTGGGCGAAGATGTTCGGAATGAAGGAGACGGATTTTGGGCCAATGAAAGGTGTTTCGACCGCGAGGATAGAAAGACACTACAACGAGCGAATGGAAGCCCGCAGAATTCATCAGATTACAGAATCCGGAAAAAAGAAAAAATCCGAACAGGAAACAGATGCAAAGGAACGAATGGGTAATTATGTATTCGGTCGGATGCAAATGGCAGCAAATGAATCTGCAGCAAATGTGCTTCAATTATATCAGGAGAAAAAGGAACAGGAGTTGCAGCCTGAAAATCCCCAAATTATGGGAGACGAATTCTATCCAGTAGTAAAAAACAGGGCAATCGGTGCACAGATGCAAGAACAGCAGATTTCCGATCTGATGCTCAAAAGGGATCAGTTAGCTGTCAGAGTAAAAAATGCCAATCCGGAAAGCGATATGGAAAAGGCAGAGCATGAATATAATCGGCAGCTGTTAGTAAAGCTGTCGGATGCCTTGCGAACCTGGATGGCAGTAGGCGGAATATCGGAAAACGGCAAAAGTGTCTCTGACAGGGAGAAGGCAAAAGCGATGCAGCATCTGGCACTGGCAGTGGAAAGCTATGAGTACTACGCCCGATACGGTAAGGTAATCATTGGTGGTATGCTGAAGGAGCGTTTTCGTAAAAACAATCAATTATATAAGGACTATTATAAACAAATTCAGGAAGCCAGTAAGATAATTTCGAAAGAGACAATTGGATTGAAACAACCAATGATGATGAGCAGTATGAAGGAAACCGTAAATCTTCGTAAGTTGATTTCAGATAATGGTCCGTATGACGAGAAAAAGAAAGCGTTGATTACCAGTGTGTATGGAGAATTTATGCAGCACAATGTTGCATACTCGAAAATGGTTATGGATCATAGAACAATCGAGTATGGCACTTCGCTGTGGGGGAATAAGCAAGAGGAGTATCTGATGGCGTGGTGTAGGAATAGTAACTATGAGATCGGACAGCATGAGCTGGCGATGGATGCTGCAACAGCGTACATCAAATACCTGGTCCAAGGAACGACTCCGGATCCGACAATGGCGGTTTACATCGAACAGCATTGGAAGACGAATGTGTTTGAAGTAGAGATGCGTGAAGTGCCCGACGATTTGTATGGTGATGACGAAGATTATAAAGAAAGAATCAGAGATCGAATTGAGACGATTCATTGCGATGACACTCTTTCAGAGGACAAAAAGGAATCTTTGATTCATAAGCTGTATGATGCGTTGGATGGTCCGGTAAATCAAAAGGAAGAGAGACTATTATCCTCCTCTTCGAGAGAACTTGACTATAACCGGTTTGTCAAGGAGAACTGTCAGGTGACACAGAACGATCCGAATTGCGGCGGTTATCGGGATATTGCCCGTCTGATGATGCGTGTGGATTATCCTTCCCTGGGGCTTGATGCACAGAAGGTGAGAGATCGAAAGATTGGTCTTGTTAAGGTTACAATGGGAACCTATCTTGGCGACCAAAAGGATGCACAGGGGAACCCGATAGAATACAAAATGCATGGGATGAAGTGCACAAGGAAGGAGAGGCTGGAAGAATTAGATAAATTGCGGCCTGTGATTAAAGCGGCACAAGAGGATTTGGAGGACTATGTGTGGTCACATGCAGACTCATTTGGCATACAGTCGTTGGAGGATGCGTATCGCAATGTTGATATTCCTACCAAGGCATATAAAAAAGCACAGGCACTGCGTGATACATGCGCTTTGATTTGTGAATCGTCTCTGTTTGATCAATTGAGTGAGCAGGTACAAGAACAGCTGACTGAGTCGTGGATTTATGGCGCGGCATTGACAGAAATGACGCATAACCGCACGGCTATGCTTAGCGGCATATGGAGAAAGTCATTTCGTAAAATCGTAGATGCGGGTGATTGTTTGGCTAATCTGGGTATGACGCTGGAGGATTATAAGGAGCTGGCAAGGGAACAGATTGAAGTACGGCTTTCAAAGAGAACGGCGAGCCGCGGATAGGAGGGTGCTATGATTCAGGATTATTGGATAGAACAACAGGTGCCGGCAGAATTTGCACCGCTGATTCCGTTAAGGTATGCAAAGGGGATAGAAGCAGGTGATTTTCTCGCTGTCGGGGCCTATGACAGCTGGGACGATGAGCCGGTTGGCGTGATTGTGTTTCGTGAGCAGGAGGGCTGGATGGAACTGGTTTGGCTTCATATCAGTGATGCTTACCGGGAGTCTGAAGATGCATTGCGCTTTGTACAACGGAGGCTGGAAGCCACAGAAAAAGCGGGTATGCTAAACGGAGCGTTTATCGATTTTGCGGATGAACAGGAAGAAGAGCCGATGGCGTGGCTGCTACAAACGCTCGGTTTTCGGAAAGACATTGTATCAAATCAGGTTTACGAGCTGACATTGGCAGATGTGAAGGATACCGAGGCGCTGCATCGACAGCCGTCAAAGAATGTCCGCTCACTGCATACAATCAATGAAGAATTTAGAAGGAAGCTTGTTAAGGCGGTTTTGGTAGATGAAAGACCCGTTCCGCTCGCCACACCGGTTGACTGGAGTGCGTTCGACGAAAACATTAGTGTGGTCTATATGAATGAGACAGAGCCGCAGGGTATGTTATTGTTTGAGTGCCGGGAGAAGGATCTGATCTTCTCCTGTGCATGGGCAAGCGATCCGAAGGATCTGGTCAGTATGCTTGTCGTTGCACTTCAGCAGGCGGAGCAACGACTGCCTGAGGATACGGCGATTCTGATTCCGGTTCTAAGCGATCGAGTGGCCGGGATCGTGGAAAAGCTTGTTCCGACAGCAACCTGCCGTTCAATACATGAATGGTCACTTGGCTTCACGAACCATGGGGACGGGGGTTGGGTTCCACTTGAGCAACCGGAACCGTAGGAATTTGTGAAGAAAAAACGAATTGTTAGCACTCTGTCTTGACGAGTGCTAATTTGCGATGTATAATGGCTGACATAAGGAGAAATCCTTATATCAGTCATTATTTTGTTATGGCGATAAGAAAATGAAGCATGAGGAGGTGCTTTTATGAATATTCAAAAGTTTACAAGAAAATCAGTAGAAGCAGTGAATGACTGTGAGAAGCTTGCCTATGAATACGGCAATCAGGAAATTGAACAGGAGCATCTGCTTGTGGCATTGCTGCAGCAGGAGGATGGTTTGATTCCCAGATTAATCGAGAAGATGGAGATTCAGCTGCAGCATTTCACCCAAAATGCATTGAGTAAGCTTGCCGCCCGCGTAAAAGTCAGTGGCGGACAGGTCTTTGTAGGAAAAGACTTAAATCAGGTATTAATCCATGCTGAGGACGAGGCGAAGGCAATGGGTGACGAATATGTATCGGTAGAGCACCTGTTTTTGTGCCTGTTAAAATACCCGAATCGTGCGATGAAAGAGCTGTGGAAGGAGTATGGAATCACAAGAGACCGTTTTCTGCAGGCCCTTGCTGATGTAAGAGGCAATCAGCGCGTGACGAGTGACAACCCGGAAGCGACCTATGACACATTGGAAAAGTACGGATTTGATATGGTGGAGCGCGCGAGAGCGCAGAAGCTTGATCCGGTCATCGGCCGCGATGAAGAGATTCGTAATGTGGTTCGTATCCTTTCGCGTAAAACAAAAAACAATCCGGTTTTAATCGGAGAGCCGGGCGTTGGTAAGACCGCGGTTGTAGAAGGGCTGGCACAGCGAATTGTAAAAGGTGATGTGCCGGAAGGACTGAAGGATAAGAAGCTTTTTGCGCTGGACATGGGAGCGTTGATTGCAGGTGCGAAGTACCGCGGTGAGTTCGAGGAACGGTTAAAAGCGGTGCTTGATGAAGTGAAGAATTCCGATGGACAGATCATTTTGTTTATCGATGAGCTGCATACGATTGTCGGGGCGGGTAAGACGGACGGTGCCATGGATGCCGGCCAGCTGTTAAAGCCCATGCTTGCCAGAGGAGAGCTGCATTGTATCGGTGCTACTACGCTGGATGAATATCGGGAATATATCGAAAAGGATGCAGCATTAGAGCGTCGTTTTCAGCCGGTCATTGTAGATGAGCCGACCGTGGATGATACCATTTCTATTCTTCGCGGTTTGAAGGAGCGCTATGAAGTATTCCATGGTGTAAAAATCGCAGAT
>JAQXMB010000169.1 GCA_029012425.1 bacterium
GCATAGCGGCACATCACTGTTGGAGACCTATCTGACGGATATCGCAGGTTATTGGAAGTGTAATATCATTGCCGGCAGTGGCAATGAGGCAGCAAAACGGGTGCACACGGCCGGCGTGCTGGGCAGCAGTGAGGCACGGATTGAGCTGGCTGTGGGAGATTATGAGACAGGACTGAACATTCAGCTGTGGAAGTCGTATTCGGATCGGTTTACGATTACCTTAATCCATCCCGGCGGAGATCGCAGGGAAGTAATCGCTCCGGTACCGGGAAGCAATCAGTTTCAGATGGAAAACACTACGGTTCTGGTTTATTATGGGGAGCCGAGCCCCTACAGTCAGTTCCAGGAAATATATTTTGAATTTTTGCCGGAAGAAAGTGCGTATATTGATTCCGGCATCTGGCAGATTGTGCTGACGCCGGAGCGGATCGTGGATGGTGGTTATAACCTGTGGCTTCCGGCGGGGTCTGTGACCGGAGCTTCCACCGGATTTTTGAATTCTGTGCCGGAGACGACGCTGACGATCCCGTCTACCGCATCCGGTGTAATCACTGTCGGTGCCTATGATTCATACACGGATGCCCCGGCTGCATTTTCCGGGCGGGGCTACACAAGGGCGCTGCGCCAGATCAAGCCGGATCTGGTAGCACCGGGGGTGGATATCGTCTCCTGCGCGCCGGGCGGAGGCTATGCATCGCGCACCGGCACTTCCATGGCCACACCCTTTGTCACAGGAGCCGCGGCACTGCTGATGCAGTGGGGGATTGTGACCGGGAGGGATCCATATTTGTATGGAGAAAAAGTTCGGGCTTATCTTATCAGCGGCGCCGGAAAACTGCCATCCAGGAGCGATTATCCGAACCCACAGCTCGGATGGGGTGCGTTATGTGTGGCAGACAGTCTGCCAATTTAAGAAAAGAAATTAGCATGCAGCGAGCGCCTGCTCGATGTCGGCAATCAAATCCGCGGCGTCCTCAATTCCGACGCTCATACGAATCAGCTCAGCGGGTACGCCTGCTTCCTTTAACTGCTCATCCGTCATCTGGCGATGGGTAGAAGAGGCAGGATTTAAGCAGCAGGTGCGGGCGTCAGCTACATGTGTCTCGATAGCAGCAAGCTTCAGATTCTTCATGAAGATGCTTGCAGCCTCGCGTCCGCCTGCAAGACCGAAGGATACCACACCGCAGCTTCCGTTCGGCAGATATTTCTTTGCAAGCTCGTGATAAGGATCCTCCGGAAGACCGCAGTAGTTGACATATGCTACCTTCGGATGCTTGTTTAAATATTCCGCAACTGCCTGTCCATTTTCACAGTGGCGTTTCATACGAACATGCAGACTCTCAAGTCCGAGGTTGAGAAGAAATGCATTCTGGGGACTCTGGATCGAACCAAGATCTCTCATAAGCTGTACGGTACACTTGGTGATGAATGCGCCCTCCTTTCCGAAACGCTCAGCATAGGTTACACCGTGATAGCTCTCATCGGGTGTTGTAAGTCCGGGATATTTATCAGCGTGTGCCATCCAGTCGAAGTTTCCGCTGTCAACGATTGCACCGCCAACGGCAGCACCATGTCCATCCATATACTTGGTCGTTGAGTGCGTAACGATATCTGCACCCCACTCAAAAGGACGACATCCGACAGGTGTGGCAAAGGTATTGTCTACAATGAGCGGAACTCCGTGCGCATGCGCACATTTTGCAAACTTTTCGATATCGAGAACCGTGAGTGCGGGGTTTGCAATTGTCTCACCGAATACTGCTTTGGTGTTCGGACGGAAGGCCGCATTGATTTCTTCTTCCGTAGCGGTGGGCGCTACAAAGGTAACATCGATTCCCATGCGCTTCATTGTTACAGAAATCAGATTGAAGGTTCCGCCGTAGATGCTGCTGGAAGAAACAATATGATCACCACATTCGCAGATGTTAAACAAAGCGAAGAAGTTGGCTGCCTGTCCGCTGCTTGTAAGCATTGCAGCAGTACCACCCTCGAGTTGTGCGATTTTGGCTGCAACCATGTCATTGGTAGGGTTCTGAAGTCTTGTATAGAAATATCCTTCCGCCTCTAAATCAAAAAGCTTACCCATATCCTCGCTGGTACTGTATTTAAAAGTTGTACTCTGGATAATCGGAATCTGACGAGGCTCGCCATTGCCGGGAGTATAGCCGCCCTGCACGCAGATCGTATTTGTTTTCATGTTTCTGCTCCTCCTTAAGTTCAAAATAATACTGTCGATTTTGACAATTCTGCTTAATAGTTTAGCATTTGTGGTAGATTTCCTCAATACTTTTTGCTATTATTAGTAGACGGCATTTTTGAAAAGATGCAGTGATGGAGGTCAATAGGAAATGAATCAGTCGAACATGCCCACCACATATCTGGTGGACAGTGAAAATGTAAATGATGTATGGATTGAGCTTGTCGCATGTATGGACGAGTCAGATGAGATACTTGTATTTTATACAGATAAAAGTCCACATATGAGTTATGAAAAAGTGATTGCGCTCACACAGCTGTCAAACCGCCCGATTCAGTGGGTGAAATGTCTGGCGGGAAACAATGCGCTGGACTTCCAGCTGGTTACGGAGCTTGGCGCCCGTGTGGTGACTCAGAAGGACCGGGTATTCGTGGTTGTATCGAATGACAATGGATTTGATGCAGCGGTAAAATATTGGGCATCGCGCGGGTTTTCCGTATGCTCCATGAAAAGTGCACAGTGTAAGCAGCTGGCGAAATCAAAAAAAATGAATGGAGAGACTGCGAAGGCATCAGAGACTGCTTCTGGCAGTGAAAAAGCAGAGTTAAGTGACGAATCTTTGATTGACGCGGATGAACAATCGTATCAACTGCCGGAATTCATAGATATCATTGAGCAGCTTAGCAGAATGATTCCAATTGGTAAACTGACATTGTTCCATGATGCTTTGGTATGCATGTATGAACAGTCAAATGCCGATGAGATGTATTATTATGTGAAGAAGCATCAGGAGGAGCTGAAAACGCTTTCGAAAAACTATCTGTCAAAACGGAAAAACCGTGTAAAGGAATACTATTCCATGGCACTTTCCTGTGCGGGTAGCGATGCTTC
>JAQXMB010000170.1 GCA_029012425.1 bacterium
AAGCTATATCAAATAAAAGCCCGGTATCATGTTATGAAATGAACGACAACAGGATAGTAATTTCGAAACCATGATACTACAACAGACGAAAGAATATCCGCTAAAACCGGATGCCTGATTTAGGAGAGACATGAAATGAAAGAGATGTTTATGAAAATAGTGAATGTGATAATTTTGTTGCTTTCCTTTGGATACATCGGATTTCGATGTGCGCAGATGGGAATAAGTCCATCAAAGAATATATCAGTGGGTAGCTTTGTTATAGTGATAGCAGCTTTTGTCATTGTTTATCTCATTCAAATCATACTCCATGAAGCAGGACATCTGGTTGCCGGCTTACTTTCCGGATATGAATTTGTCAGTTTCCGAATCGGCTCAATCGTCTGGGTAAAAAATAAGGAACAGAAGATTGAATTAAGAAGAATGATGATACAGGGTACAGGTGGACAGTGTTTAATGTGTCCGCCTGCTGTTGCTGTAGAAGAATGTCCGTATAAGCTCTATCATGCGATGGGTGGACTTGTGAATATCATCACCGGAGGAATAGCACTTGCACTGGCGATGGTTTTACCACATAATCTGGTTACATTTTGTATTTTCGAAGAGTTTGGCATAATCGGAATTGCCTTGGGACTTACGAATCTACTACCGTCGAAATCGGGAGGCATCCAGAATGATGGATACAATTTGCTGGACTTAGACAAAAACATACTTGCAAAAAAATGTATGAATCTGGTGCTGACGATGAATGCGCTGCTTACCGTTGCAGATTCTTATGATGATTTGCCGGAGCCGATTGTAAACGATCTTATGAGTATGGATTTTAAGCAGATGGATCTTTCCAACAGCTCGATTGCCAATGCTTTTATCTATCAGACGGCATTGCTCTATGTAAATGGTGCGTATGAGAAGGAATATGAGCTTGTGAAGTATATTGCAGACAATTCTGATATCTTGCAAATCTTCAGGAACGAAGCAAAATGTGAGTGTTTATTCTATGAAATCATCACTGGCGCGTCCAAGGAAGAGATTAAGAAGCGATATGATAAATCTTTGCAGCGCTATATCAAAGCAACGATGATTTATCCATCCAGACAGCGTCTGATGTATGCGTACTATAAATTATATGAAAAGAATGATGCAAAAGCAGAAGCCTGTATGAAAGCGCTTGAGAAAATGATTGATACATATATGATAAAGGCAGATGCCAGACATGAACTTCAGGTAGCTAAGAACTTGGAACAAATAAGCATATAGAGCGTCGAAAGTGTCTATTTTATCATTGATAAAGCAGGCACTTTCCTTTATAATAAAAAGTGAATTTGCATTAACCAGACGGAAATACGGATGGGTGCCAGAAGAGAACATGGGAGCGTGTGAATATGGAGATAAAAAAGATTGCGGATAATTTTAGTGTTTGTAAGGTAGAGGATTATTCCCTCGTCAATTTGGATGCCGCGTATTGCTTTGTTGGAAAAACCGATGAGGAAAAGTCATTGGTATGCCTGACAAGTGATGTCCCCGGTAATGTGACAGATCGCGATGACGGATGGAGGGCTTTTCGCATTCAGGGGATTCTGGATTTTTCGCTGATCGGAATATTATCAAAGATATCAAGTCTTTTGGCGGAGAATGAGATTGGTATTTTTGCAATATCAACCTTCAATACAGATTATGTCCTTACAAAAGAGGAGAACTTCAACAAAGCGATGGAGGTGTTGAGAAAGGCAGGATATCAAATTGAGGAATAAAACCGGATTAAATATTTTGATTTATCTATTGTTATTTCTTGCGGGGGATCTCGTAAGTGGTCTTTTTTTTGATATTCTGTTTCGGTTTATTCATCTTCCGATGAGCGAATTATATATCATTCCCAGGAAGCTGGGTGCTTTTTTGATGATTGTTCTTCTTTTTTGGTTATATACCAAGAAGGTGCTTCATATGGATATGAGAGACTTTGGAATTACCTGTAAGCTAAAAACATGGGGTGTTATCATGGCTATCCTGCTGCCTGCTTATGTGGTGGTTGTGTATTGCATGATTGGAAAAACACAACTTCATGCAGCTCCGTCAAATCAGGTAATTGCAATCATTGTACTTGCGGTATTAATAGCATTGAAATCCGGAATTACAGAAGAAATGCTTTTTCGAGGCTTTATCATGAAGTTGATGGAGAAAAGATGGAATAAGGCCGTTGCAATTGTTGCACCGTCATTTCTTTTTGCGCTGGTTCATATTCCATCAATGGAAACGATTACAATTGCGGGTGTATTGCTTCTGATTATTAGCGGAACGCTGGTTGGAGTTATGTTTTCTCTTGCAGCATATCAGGAGCATTCCATTGCAAATAGTGCCATCATACATATCATATGGAATCTGTTTTTTGTGACAGATATTCTTCGTATTACAACAGCGGAAGGGGCATATGGAAATCCCTTGATTTCAATAATCATTCCTTCCGAGAATATGCTCATAACAGGTTCCGGTTTTGGTATTGAGGCGTCGTTGATTTCTGCTGTTGGTTACGCTGTGGTGTGTATTGTAATATGTTTGATGAGGAAGAAAAAAATAGAAAAGGAGTAACTAGACATGGATAAAAAAATGGTATGTGGTATTATGCTTACAATCGTAGGACTGGTATTTTCGGCGTTGTGCTTTATTTATGCGGCAATGAATCCGTGGGATTACGATGGAATCACGGGACTTCTTGGTTCCTTTTTGGGAACAAGGATGTTGACTCCATTTATTCTTTCTACGATTATTATGCTTGCAGGATTAGCACTCTGCTTTTGGATTGCATTCCAAAAAGCAGAGCACTGAACCTTTAGTGTAGTGCATTTTCGCAGGCTTTCTTGATTACCAGGCTGCTGTTCGTTGCACCGGAAACCGAATCGACAGTAATGGTTTGTTTCTCTACGATAGTCTTAACAATTGATTCTGCGTTCACGCCTCGTTCGTGGTTGTGCTCTATGAGTTCAACCTGGGCAATGGCGTGATTTTTTATTGCCACTTTAACTTTGGCATAGATATATCCGACATCGTATTCGCCAATGTAATCTCCATCTTCTATTGTGCTCAAATCGACAGAATTTACGGTAATCGTGTTGATCGCAGACTGATAATTACGAAAATCAATATAATAGAAAACGATATGTACAAGAGTCAAAATTAAAATGAGCAATGAAAAAAACCTGTGATAGGGAAGCTCCTTTTTATGATCCTTCATGATATGACATACGATGGTTAATATGATTCCAACAACTACAATTGCGATACCCGAAACGGTAATCA
>JAQXMB010000171.1 GCA_029012425.1 bacterium
CTTGTTCAATTATGAATGGAAATGAGATTTATTATCTTACAGTTAAGATATTTTTTAAAACTACTTTATTACAAACCTTAAGAGATTTTATATCTGATGGACCTTGCAGCAGAACTGAAGGAAATGAAGAAAAACAATATCGCACACGATGAATTAAAGGGAAAAAACATAGCCCTGATTTTCGAAAAGACCAGCACAAGAACCCGCTGTTCGTTTGAAGTGGCGGCACACGACCTCGGTATGCATGTTACATATCTGGATCCTTCCGGTTCTCAGATCGGAAAAAAAGAGAGTATTGAAGACACTGCCCGTGTGCTCAGCAGAATGTTTGACGGTATCGAATATCGCGGATACGGACAGGATATCGTAGAGGAGCTGGCCCGCTATGCAGATGTTCCGGTTTGGAATGGACTCACCAATGAGTTCCACCCGACACAGATGATTGCTGATATGCTCACCATCAAAGAGCATTTTGGAAGATTAAAAGACATCAAATTTGTATATATGGGAGATGCCCGCTACAACATGGGTAATTCCCTGATGGTAACCTGCGCAAAGCTGGGAATGGATTTTGTCGCATGCACATCCAGAAAGTATTTCCCGGATAAAAAGCTTGTAGCACTCTGTGAGGAGATTGCAAGCAAGACCGGCGCAACCATCACTTTGACCGAGGATGTCGAAGACGGAACCAGAGATGCAGATGTCATTTACACCGATGTATGGGTATCCATGGGAGAGCCGACCGAAGTGTGGAAGGAGCGTATTGATGAGCTGCTTCCTTATCAGGTAAACAGCAAAGTTATGGCGAATGCAAAAGAAAGCGCAATCTTCATGCACTGCCTGCCTGCATATCATGATTTAAAGACGGAAGTAGGACGCGAGGTACATGAAAAATTCGGTCTGGCAGAGCTGGAAGTAACCGATGAAGTATTCGAGAGCGCACAGTCCGTTGTCTTTGATGAGGCAGAAAACCGTATGCATACGATCAAGGCAATCATGTATGCAACGATGCCCCGTTAAGCGAATTTGCAGTAAATAATGAGGAAGCAAAAGTGAAAGCAAAAATATTACAGGCACTGCGCGAAACCACCGATTATGTGTCAGGACAGCAGCTGTGTGAGCAGTTTGGCGTATCGCGCACGGCAGTATGGAAAGCAATCAATCAGCTAAAGGAAGCCGGTTACGAGATAGAGGCAGTACCCAACAAAGGCTACCGAATCAAAAGCACACCGGATTTGCTGAACAAAAACGAGCTGCTCAGTCTGCAGAAGACACAGTGGATTGGAAAGCAGTTAGAATGCTTCGATGTCATCGGCTCAACCAATACCGTGGCAATGCAGATGGCAGAAGAGGGAGCGATCCACGGAACACTCGTCGTTGCCGACAGGCAGGACAGTGGAAAGGGAAGACGCGGAAGAAACTGGGCAACACCGTCCGGGGTTGCGATTGCAATGACGATCCTGTTAAAGCCGGAAGAACTTATCCCCTCAAACGCTCCGATGCTGACGCTGGTAAGTGCACTTGCTGTTGCAAAAGCACTCGAGGAGACTTCCGGAGTGATGGCCCGGATTAAGTGGCCGAACGATATCGTAATTGATGGGAAAAAGGTGTGCGGAATATTAACTGAGATGAGTACGCAGATGGATTTTATCAACCATATCGCAGTCGGAATCGGAATCAATGTGAATAACACCGCATTTGACGAAGAACTTGTGGATAAGGCTACCAGCATGCGGTTAATCACAGGAAAAACATGGAACCGTGCACGCATTGTAGAGAGTGTTTGTGAATATTTTGAACAATACTATGAGATTTTCATGCGCACACAGGATTTGAGCATACTTATGAAAGAGTACAACAATTATCTTGTGAACCGTGGCAAACCGGTTCGCGTACTTGATCCGAAAAAAGAATTTGACGGACAGGCGCGTGGGATTACAGACCGCGGCGAGCTGCTCGTGGATACCTGGGAAGGAACGAGAAAAGTATCCTCCGGCGAGGTCAGTGTGCGTGGAATCTACAATTATGTGTAACAGGAGAAAACAATGTTCGAAGAAGAAGTAGTATTATGCGGCGCAAGCTCTTATACCAAGATGTTCTATCTGAACGAAAACTTTGAAGGGCTGCCGAGCAGTATCAAGGATGAACTGAAGATCATGTGTGTGCTCTACACCGAAGATATCGGGGGAACACTGCAGTTGGTATATAACAAAGAGGGTAATCTTGAATTTCGCACAGACGCAGAGGAAGGAGATCTGCTTTACGACGAAATCGGAAGCGTGCTAAAAATCAAGCAACTTCAGAATACCAAGCAGGAACTGTTGGAATCGCTTGAGATGTACTATCAGGTATTCCGTTAGTTACAAAAAGAAAAACCGGGAGGAACAAGTATGCTTTTAGCATTAGATGTTGGAAACACAAACATAACGATCGGGGTTTTTGACGGCGCAGAGTTGAAATGTACACTCCGTATCACTACCAAGATGCCGAGAACCTCCGACGAATACGGGATTTTGTTGCGCTCGCTGATGCGTGACAATCAGATTAATCCGGATGATATTGATGCAGCAATTATTTCGTCGGTTGTACCGGCCATCATGTATTCCCTGAGGAACGGATTGTATAAATATTTGAATGTGGATCCGATTGTCATAGAGCCGGGCGTGAAAACCGGAATCAAAGTTGTAACCGAAGCACCTGCACAGATTGGTTCCGATCGTATTGTCGATGCTGCGGGCGCATTTACGAAATACGGCGGTCCGGTACTCGTGCTGGATTTCGGAACAGCAACCACCTATGATCTTGTGGATGAGAAGGGTCAATTTTTAAGCGGAATCACAGCCCCCGGAATTCGTACCGCTGCAAAAGCACTGTGGCAGGATGCAGCAAAGCTTCCGGAAATCGAAATTAAGAAGCCGGCGAGTATTCTTGCAAAAGAGACCATCAGCAGTATGCAGGCCGGACTTGTATACGGGCAGATCGGTCAGACCGAATACATCATCGATAAGGTAAAAGAGGAATCCGGCTTTGAGAATCTGAAGGTCGTAGCAACCGGAGGCCTTGGAGCGATGATTGCGGCAGAAACAAGGAAAATTGATATTTATGACGCGAACCTGACATTGGACGGCATGCGTTTTATTTATGAGAAGCAGCGGGGAAGATAACCATTGCAGAAATTACAGATTGGAAATGTAACGCTAAAGAATAACTTGATATTAGGACCGATGGCAGGTGTGTGTGACCTGCCATTTCGTCTGCTGTGTGCTGAGCAGGGAGCAGGATTACTCTGCATGGAGATGGTCAGCGCCAAAGCCATTCTCTATAACAACAAAAATACCCGCTCCATGCTTGCCATCGATGAACGGGAGCATCCGGTATCATTGCAGCTGTTTGGGTCTGACCCGCAGATAATGGGAGACATCGCAAAACGCTTAGAGGACGAAGGAGTTCCCTTTGATATCCTGGATATCAATATGGGATGTCCGGTTCCCAAGGTTGTAAACAACGGTGAGGGCTCAGCGCTCATGAAGCAGCCGCTTCTTGCAGGGAAAATCATTGAGGCAATGGCAAAGGCCACCACCCGCCCGGTTACCGTCAAGATCCGAAAAGGCTTTGATGAAGACCGTGTCAATGCGACGGAGATGGCACACATTGCGCAGGAATCCGGCGCGGCAGCAGTTGCCGTACATGGGCGCACAAGAGAACAGTATTACGCCGGGAAAGCGGATTGGGATATCATCCGGCAGGTAAAAGAAACCGTATCAATCCCCGTCATCGGAAACGGTGATATTCTGACCGCCTCAGATGCGGTTCGAATGGGAGAGCAGACCGGATGTGACGGCTTTATGATCGCAAGAGGTGCGCAGGGAAATCCGTGGATTTTTAAGCAGATTTTGCATGAATTAGAAATCGGAGAGACGCTTGAGAAGCCATCCGTCGAAGAAATGATGCAGATGATGCTTCGACATGCGAAGATGCAGATTGCATTCAAAGGAGACTATGTCGGTATCCGGGAGATGCGAAAGCATGCGGCGTGGTACACCGCCGGTTATCATGGTGCCAGTCATGTCAGACGCGCCCTAAGCGAGGTCGAAAGCTACGAACAACTCGAGGCTCTGATGCAGCAATTCCTTGACAGAGCCTAGCAATTTGGGTATAATACAGCAGTTGCAGTGTATGCAAAAACAGATACTGCAGTTGGAATGCGAGAACGATGATACTTGAAGAAAAGTATAAAGAATAGAAAGGTGAAGTAAAATGGCAAAGAAAAACATTTTAACTTACGAAGGCTTACAAAAGTTAGAGAACGAATTACAGGAGTTAAAAACTGTAAAGCGTAAAGAGATCGCTCAGAAGATTAAGGAAGCAAGAGAGCAGGGAGACTTGTCCGAGAACGCTGAGTATGACGCAGCAAAGGATGAGCAGCGTGACATCGAGGCTCGTATTGAAGAAATCGATGCAATCTTAAAGAACGCGGAAGTTGTTGTTGAGGATGAGGTAGATCTCGACAAGATCAATGTAGGTTGTAAAGTTCGCATTCTTGATATTGAGTTTGATGAGGAATTAGAGTACAAAATCGTTGGATCAACCGAGGCAAACAGCTTAAAGGGAAAAATCTCAAATGAATCACCGCTTGGCCGTGCACTGCTCGGCAAAAAGGTTGGCGATGAAGTAAAGGTAGATGCTCCCGTAGGTGAATTAAGCTACAAGGTATTAGAGATTCAGAGATCAAATTAAGGAGATAAACATGGCAGAGAATCAGCAGGATTTAAATCAGTTGCTTAAGGTGCGTCGTGAGAAACTGCAGACCTTGCAGGAGAACGGAAAAGATCCGTTTGTCATCACAAAATATGATGTCACACATCATTCCGATGAGGTAAAGGAAGCTTACAATAAACACGAGGAAGAACTTCTTGCGGGAAGAGTTGCCGTGAATGTAGACGGACTCGATGAGGCTGAGGCAAAAGAACGAATCAACAATGATTATAACGAGAGAAGAGCAATCATGGATGCACAGCCGATTTTGGTATGCATCGCAGGGCGTATGATGTTCAAGCGTGTAATGGGTAAAGCATCTTTCTGCAATATCCAGGATCTCAAGGGTAAGATTCAGGTATATGTAGCCCGTGATGCCATCGGTGAAGTGTCTTATGCCGACTTCAAGAAATCCGATATCGGTGATATTTACGGTGTAAAAGGATATGCATTCCGTACCAAGACCGGTGAGATTTCCATCCATGCACAGGAAATGACACTGCTTACCAAGAGCTTGCAGATTCTGCCGGAGAAGTTCCATGGACTGACCGATACAGATACCCGTTATCGTCAGAGATATGTCGACCTGATTATGAACGAGGAATCAAAGGAGACTTTTATCAAGCGTTCCCAGATTATTAAAGAAATCCGTAAATTCTTGGATGCGCGTGATTTTATGGAAGTAGAGACACCCATGCTCGTATCCAATGCCGGCGGGGCAGCAGCAAGACCTTTTGATACACATTACAATGCATTAAACGAGGATGTAAAGCTTCGTATTTCGCTCGAGTTGTATCTGAAGAGACTGATTGTCGGCGGATTAGAGCGCGTCTATGAGATTGGCCGTGTATTCCGCAACGAGGGCGTAGATACCCGCCACAATCCGGAGTTCACATTGATGGAGTTATACCAGGCATATACCGATTACGAGGGAATGATGGAGCTGACAGAGAGCATGTTCCGTTATCTCGCAGAGAAGGTATGCGGCACGACCAAGATCAGCTACAACGGCATCGAGATTGACCTTGGAAAGCCGTTCGAGCGTCTGACCATGAACGAGGCAATCAAGAAATATGCAGGCATCGACTTTGATACCGTTGCAGACGATGCAGCAGCAAAGAAGCTTGCAGACGAGCATCACATCGAGTATGAGGATCGTCATACCAAGGGTGATATCGTGAATCTCTTCTTCGAGGAGTACTGTGAGAAAGAGCTCATTCAGCCGACCTTCATCATGGATCATCCGATTGAGATTTCTCCGCTTACCAAGAAGAAACCCTCAGACCCTACCAAGGTAGAAAGATTTGAGTTATTTATCAATACATGGGAAATGTGTAATGCATATTCCGAGTTAAACGATCCGATTGACCAGAGAGAGCGCTTTGCAGCACAGGATGCAGCATTTGCAGCCGGTGACGAGGAAGCAAACCACACCGACGAGGACTTTTTAAATGCCCTTGAAATCGGTATGCCCCCGACAGGAGGTATCGGATACGGAATTGATCGTCTGGTAATGTTGCTTACTGATTCACAGGCAATCCGTGATGTGTTGTTGTTCCCGACGATGAAGAGCTTGGATAAATAAATCCAGTATTTATGCGGGTTTGAAGGGTGTGGATGCGTCAAAGGATGTATTTTAGGACGCATTTTGGCATAGTCATTT
>JAQXMB010000172.1 GCA_029012425.1 bacterium
TCCTTCGCACACATAGCCTGCGGCTTTCAGCTATGAAGTGAGAATTGTATTTCGAATCGCTCGCACTTCGCCAGACAAAAATCGCAGCTGATGAGAACTGCCACGAATCTTGCTAACAGCACGCTGCAAAAGCTTTACCAAGATTTTATTCGTTACAGAAAATCAATATATTAGTTTCGCAAACGCCTAGTCCTTTATTATAGCATGTGCAAAACCGGCACATGTTCAGCATTCGCCGTTCGTCAATCATGCAAGCATGTTGACTCTCTTGCGCTCATTATATCATATGTATCCTTACAGAATTTTTACAAGACCATCTTCCACACGAATTCTGTTGTTTGCAATTAAGTGGATTGCCTGAGGCATAATCTGCCATTCTGCCTGCTCCATCACGCGCTGTTGCAGACTCTTTGGCGTATCATCCGCAAGCACCTCCACCGCCTTTTGTAAAATGATTGGCCCGGTATCTGTGCCTTCATCCACAAAATGACAGGTTGCTCCCGTCACCTTCACCCCGCGGCGAAGCGCTTCTTCATGCACCTTCAATCCATAGAATCCGGTTCCGCAGAAGGAAGGAATCAGTGACGGATGAATATTGATGATCCGGTTGCGATAAGCTGCAATCAGCTGCGGCGGAATGATTACCAGATATCCTGCCAGCACAACCAGATCAATTCCCATCTCACAGATTGTCTTTGTCAGCTCATCGTTAAAAATCTCTCTGCTGTCATAATGCTTCGGTGAGATACACATTGCCTGAATTCCGGCATTTTTTGCCCGTTCCAGAGCATACGCATTCTCATTGTTGCTGATGACAACCTCGATTTTGGCATTTGTGATTTTACCTGCATCAATCGCATCAATGATCGCCTGCAGATTGGTTCCGCCACCGGATACTAAAACAGCCAGCTTTAGCATAAGGTTACTCCTTTTTCATCATCTGTAATCTTTCCGACAACATACGGTGTATCTCCGGCTGCTTTCATTGCCTCCATTGCACGATCTACATCTGCGGGATCAACTGCAACCACCATTCCAAGACCCATGTTGAAGGTGTTATACATCATTGTCTCCTCAACATTACCATTCTCAGCAATCATTTCAAAAATCGGTGGAACCGGATAACTGTTCTTTTCGATGACTGCGTGCTTTCCTTCCGGAAGCATACGGGGAATATTCTCGTAGAATCCGCCACCGGTAATATGACTGCAGGCTTTTACGCGAACGCCTGCCTCTTTCACTTTCTTTAATGCCTGTACATAAATTCTTGTAGGTGCGAGCAATGCCTCTCCAAGCGTCTTACCAAGCTTTTCATGATATGTATTCAGCGTCTTTTCATCCATATCGAATACTTTACGGACAAGTGAAAATCCGTTGGAATGAACACCGGTTGATGCCATACCAATCAGCACATCACCGGCCTTTAAGTCTGCTCCTGTGATGATATCCTTCTCATCCGCAACACCTACGGAAAATCCTGCTAAATCATACTCATCCTCGGGCATAAGACCCGGGTGCTCTGCAGTCTCTCCGCCAATCAGCGCACAGCCGGCCTGCTTACAGCCTTCTGCAACACCGCTTACGATTGCCGCAATCTTCTCGGGAATATTTTTTCCGCAAGCAATGTAATCAAGGAAAAACAGCGGTTCTCCTCCGGCACATGCCACATCATTTACACACATTGCAACGGCATCGATACCGATCGTATCATGCTTGTCCATAACAAATGCAAGCTTCACCTTGGTTCCGCAACCATCAGTTCCTGAGAGCAGCACCGGCTTCTCCATATTCTTAATCGTCTCAAGTGAGAAAGCTCCTGAAAAACCTCCAAGACCACCCATAACCTCAGGTCTCATTGTCTGCTGTACATGCTTTTTCATAAGCTCCACTGAGCGATATCCTGCCTCAATGTCTACTCCGGATTTCTTGTAATCCATGATTGTTCCTCCTTTGATTCATACAATATAGTTCAGTATAGTAAATTTCGATAATAATTTCAAATAGTATTCGCAACTGTTCCGCACCTACTCAGTTGCAGGTATTCTTTCATTATCTGATTCATACAGTTGCATTACTTTGTGTAATTCTTATATCCTACTTCCTGAAGCTTTGCATCCTTCGCAATTACCTGCTCCTTCTGCTCATCGGCATAAGCTAAAAGCTTGTCGAGAAGCGCCTCATCGGATGTTGCAAGTATTTTTGCTGCAAGAAGTCCCGCATTGGCACCACCGTTAATTGCAACGGTAGCTACCGGAATTCCACTGGGCATCTGTACAATGGAATACAGAGAATCGCGTCCACCGAGTGAAGTTGTGTGCATCGGAATACCGATAACGGGCAGGGGGAAGATTGCTGCGCACATTCCCGGGAGATGTGCTGCCATTCCGGCTCCTGCAATGATCACTTTCAGACCACGGTCCTTTGCAGTCTTCGCATAGTTAAAAAATTCATCAGGCTCTCTGTGCGCAGAAATGATGTTCATCTCATAGCTTACACCAAGCTTATCCAATACCTCTGCTGCCTTTGCCATTACGGGCATATCTGAATCACTGCCCATAACAATTCCTACTGTTGCCATGTTTCATCCTCCTGTTTTCTATCTTATTCTTCCAATGGCCGATTCAATTCCTCTGTACCCGGAACCACGAATTTTCCATCTAATATGATTGGTGTTTCCCCTCCATCTGCCTTAATGGCAATAATGGAATCAAGCTCATCATACGGAATCGTGATATCTGTGTGACAGTTGAAGTACGCCTTACTCATATCTTCTTTTCGAAGTAACGACACCGCATTGTCTCTCGCGATGATTTCTTTCCCGTCCGGATTGAATACCGGTGTATCCTCCGCATGAGAATAGCAGGTATCACCAACCGCAAAATGAGGTCCTGTTTTTTCTGCAATCAGGATAGGAAGCTTATCTGCGATATTGAAATCCTTTCCCATTCGATATGCCATCGTATTTGTTCCGATTGCAAACTCTCCCATCGGTAACGAATCATGGTGCATCAAAATATTTTCACGGATAAACTTCCTGTTATCTGCTTCAGCTTCAAAATTACTACAGTTGTATGCACTTACCATTCCATCACAAAATGTGATTTCCAGATTTTCATACCCAAGCTGATTCAAAAAGACCTTCGTCACATGAAGCACACCGCTCGTCCCTTCCAGAACCGGTGAGGTAAATACCTCTCCGACCGGAATATTGACATCTGCCACGCAATTCTCAAATTTTGTTTCTTTCGACGCATCTTGAAGCGGATGAAGTTTTACTGTCAAATCTGTATGATTCGCCCCCCGCCCTTTGATGCGAACAGAATCTGCCGTATCAAGTATATCAATCAGCTTCTGCTGCATCTTCTGATACAGCAGATAGCCAAGGGTATTAATCTCAACCGTTCTTGCAAAAATTGCCTCAAAGTCAGGTCCGATTGCCGGAATCGGATATGCAATGATTGTAAAGCTTCTCTCTTCACCCTTGATATAGCGGTTCGTAATCTGTGCACTCTCATTTGCGTTGTATACATTCAGCGCCTGCTGTTTTTCACTGTAATTCAGTGCCTGTGTTTTACGAACCGGATGAAACGGTCTCTCGCCAAATGTCTCGATGACAGCGGGTCCTGCATAGCCGGCAGCAAGCTCCTTATACTTATCATAGGAAGTGCGAAGCACCTCCAGTCTTCGTTCCACAAACGCTTTGTCCATATAAAATGCACGGTCTGACTTGTGATCATACGCAAACTGACGGTTTGCCGGACATCCGAAGCAACCTCTCGTTCGATTTCCCCGGTTGCCCATGGAATTAACGGGGCTGCGATAAATCACCGCCTGAAGTCCCATTTTTTCAAAATTACTGATTGCCGCACGCACCATGCGTTCAAATCCCAACGGATAAGTAATATCCACGGTGTGTTTTTTGCTTAAATCCTTTCCGGTCACCTCAAAACCAATGCGATAACCTTCTGTATAGGTATCCGCCATTGCCTGAATCTTATCCTGCGAAAGAGTATTCATATATTCCGCAATCTGAAGTTCGTTTTCGCTGATATATTCGCCGTATCGATATAAATAGCTTAAATCCGAAAGGTCGGCATATTTTACAATACCCGTGAAAAAGTCAAGCTGCGGATCGAGCATCTGTCGAACACTCTGTTCAATGAACAATTCACTGTAATCATGGAAATACCAATAAATAATCTGCTGTACTTCCTTCGGATCAGCCCCTTCAGGATCTTCAAAACAATTATATACTTCTACGAACAGCTCACACAAGATTGTGATGTCTCGCTTTCTTCCCTCAAACGCATACGGAATCGCCGCCTGCAGTTCTGTATATAAAAAGCAAAGCATCTGACCAAACGCTTCTCCAAGCATTTCTTCTGCCACCGTCGGATTCAGATAACTATGTTCATAGTTATCTCCCAGCAGCTGACCGTATAACAGACGATTTAGCTCTTCGCATTGGGCAAGCGAACGATGCTCCAATGCACCACTTGCCTCCTTTTGCAAAACCTCATCAACGAGACTGTACAGTTCTGCAAGCTGCTTGAAATACGGTTGGAATTGAACCTCCACATTGTGCTCTGTGCGAATCCGGCTAATTCGTTCTATTACAAGCTCATAGCGCTCCTGCACCTGTTCATTTGCTTCCCGATAGATCTCACGATAACCCATATATTAAACAAATCCTTCCTGATTGTCCAAACAATCAATTCCAAGTAACATAAATACCAAATCCATAAAGGGCAATCCATAGCAGCAGAATAATAACTGACACAACAACAGATGCCTTGGGAATTCCACGAAAAACTTCCTCCTCTTTCAGAGAACGAATTCCTATCATAAATGCAACGATTTCCAATAGAAACGCAAACATTCCTATACTTCCAAACAATCTTCCGCTATTTTCACCCATGCGAAATGCCATCCGCAACCCGTGAAATAACCCCGTAATTGACAAAATAGAAAACACAAGCGAGATTACCCCCAGCTTAGATTGTTTTTTATTGGTAAACTTTACGCTTCGTCTGCGATTCCCGATTTGATTCTTCTGTCTATCTCTCATACGATTATCTCTTTTTTTTCCTCTTTTTCTTCCTGCATCCTTCCATTATGAGAAAGACAATATATCCGATCAGCACGCCCAATGTGTTCAACAGTAAATCATCCACATCAAAGCTACCGACCTTGCTCAACAACTGCAGCACTTCCACTAAGAGAGAAAACTCAAACCCCAACAGAAGTGTTCTCATCAGGTTTTGGCATTTTTTAATCAAAAGCGGCAAAAAAGTACCAAACGGCACAAATGCCAAAACATTTCCGGCAAGATTTAAGCAAACCGCTCCAAATCCCAGTCGGTGAGCGTAAGTATAAAACCGTTTGATTTCATGAAACGGAATCAGATTGTAATGATAAGTACGCTCAGAAAAGGTTCTTCCCAATGATTCTGAAAAAAACAGAAAATAAATCAGTGCTGCAAGATAGCAACAGAACAATATAAAGCAAAAAAACCGTTGCCCAATTGTTCGCTCATCACTCATGAATTATGATACTTCCTTTACACCATACTGCTTATAGTATTCATCAATTCTCGCTTTACATTCATCGTCAATCAATACTTTTCCATTAACCGGCTGATTGTAAAGTGCTTCAACCACCTCTGCCATTGATACAATTGCGCGGGCTTCAAAACCATATTTCTCCTTGATTTCATCCAACGCGCTCATCTTACCGCCAAGACCGACTTCCATACGGTTTAAGGAAACCATCAGTCCGAGAATCTCAACATTCGCGGCTCCTCTTACCTTTGGAACGGTTTCTTCCATTGATTTGCCAGAAGTCGTGACATCCTCAATCATAATGACTCTGTCGCCATCTTTTAGACTGCTTCCAAGAAAGCTTCCTTTATCTGCGCCATGATCTTTTTCCTCTTTGCGGTCTGAGCAGTAACGAATCTCTTTTCCATACAACTTGCTGTAAGCAACCGCTGTCACAACGCTGATTGGAATTCCCTTATATGCAGGTCCGAACAGCACATCAAAGTCGTCTCCGTAGTTTTCATGAATTGCCTTTGCATAATATTCACCGAGCTTCATAAGCTGTGATCCGGTTACATACGCACCTGCATTCATAAAGAACGGAGATTTTCTTCCGCTCTTCAAAGTGAAATCACCAAATTTTAAAACATTACTCTCAACCATGAATGAGATAAACTCCTGCTTGTAGCTTTCCATCTGCTTATCCTCCGTTATTAAAAAATAATACCAAAAATACCGATACTTCCAAGCATCATAATCACGCCCGCAAGCAACACACCAAGCATGACAGCAAGAATGCTCGTCTTAAAATCCATGTCCAAAATACTTGCTGCCAGCGTCCCGGTCCACGCTCCGGTTCCGGGAATCGGAATCCCGACAAATAACAGCAACGCCAGAAACAATCCCCGTCCGGCTTTCGCCTGTAGCTTTTGTCCACCGTGCTCTCCTTTTTCCAGACACCAGCTGAAAAATCCTCCGATTACCGGTTTATCGCTTCCCCAGATAAGCACCTTACGGGCAAACAGATAAATAATCGGAACCGGAAGCATATTCCCGATAATACAGATGATATAGGACGGCACGATCGGCAGTCCCATTCCCTGCGAAATCGGAATTGCTCCTCGAAGCTCAATGATTGGAACCATAGATACAAATAAAATCCATAAATACTTTTTTAGCATATATTCTCCTTTTCCATATACTCTTTGATAAATGCTAAAAAGCAATCCATCTGCTCATCGGTTCCGATCGTCACACGAAGCATATTGTCAATCCTCGGCTTGTCGAAATACCGCACATAAATATTGCGCTCCCGAAGCGCTGCAAGCAGTTTTTTGGCGTTAATCTTCGGATGACTGATAAACAGAAAGTTGCTCTTTGAATCAGGCATTTCAAACCCCAGCGCCTCAAGCCTTTCTTTCGTCCGTTCTCTTGTCGCAATAATCTTTTTATTCGTTTCCTGAAAATATGCTTCATCCTCAACTGCTGCCGCACCAAGCTTCATGCTCACACGATCGATGGTATAGGAATTAAATGAGTATTTCACATCATTCAAATACTTGATCAGGCGCTCATTTCCAATCGCAAAACCGATTCGTGAGCCTGCCATACTGCGCGACTTGGAAAATGTCTGAACAACAATGAGGTTGTCATACTTTTCAATGAGCGGAATTGCACTCTCGCATCCAAAATCAATATATGCTTCATCAACAATACAAATGACATCCGGATTATGCGCGACAATATCCTCAATGTCCGCAAGGGAAGTTTCCACACCTGTCGGTGCATTCGGATTCGGGAAGATAACGCCACCGTTATCCTGATAATAGTCTTCCTTTACAATGCACAGATTCTCATCAAGCGGTAAATCCTTGAATGGAATGTTATAGAGATTTGCCCATACATCGTAAAATGAATAGGTGATATCCGGAAACAGAATCGGTTTTCCCGAATTAAAAAATGTCAAATAACACATTGCCAGTACATCATCGCTTCCAACACCGACAAATACCTGCGAAGGCTTTACTTCGTAACGCTTTGCAAGTGCGTCGACAAGCACCTGCACCTTCGGATCCGGATAGAGTCGAAGCTCATCACTGTCGAGTGACTTTAACAGCGCCGTCACCTTCGGTGAAGGCGGATACGGATTCTCATTTGTATTCAGCTTAATCATATCCTTTGCATCCGGCTGTTCACCGGGTGTATACGGTATGACTTTTCTAATATTGCTTTCCCAATTACTCATTCTCTCTGTCTACTCCTTAATTCAAACCAAAATCAGCGGCAAGCTTTGCAAATGCCGGCAAAGAATTCTGAATCTTTTCATATGATACACAGTATGCCATGCGCACATATCCGGGACACGCAAATGCAGAGCCCTTTACAAACAAAATGTGATGCTTCTTGGCTGCCTGAACGAATTCCGCCTCGTCAGCCACCGGCGATTTCACCCAGAGATAAAATGCTCCCTGCGGCTTGATACAGGTAAATCCCAGCTTTGTAAGCTCGCTGTAAAGAAGTTCACGGTT
Organism: bacterium; assembly: GCA_029012425.1. GTDB lineage: Bacteria > Bacillota > Clostridia > Lachnospirales > Lachnospiraceae > W0P33-017. The sequence continues at coordinate 8,069 of JAQXMB010000172.1, forward strand.
CTTGTCATAGTAAGCCACATCCGTCTTCTCATCCAGACATTCGGCAACTGCTTTCTGCATCAGAGAAGGCGCATTGACAAAACCAAGTGTACGGTTTGAAATCTCGATTCCGGCCAACACATCGTCACTGTCCGTCACTTCATTCGGAACCACCACATAACCGATTCGCTCTCCGGGAAGTGAAAGTGATTTGCTAAACGAATAGCATGCAATGGTATTGTGGTAAAATCCGGTGAGGAAACGCACCTTTTCTCCATCGTATACCAACTCACGGTAAGGTTCGTCGGAAATCAGGTAAATCTCCTTTCCAAGCTCTTTTTCCTTCTTCTCAAGAATTGCGGCAAGTGCCTGCATCGTCTCATCACTGTAGATGACACCGGTCGGATTGTTCGGCGTATTGATGATAACCGCCTTGGTCTTCTCGTTAATCTTTGCCTCGAAATCAACTAAATCAGGCTGGAAATTTTCAAGATTCGGAGCTACTTCTACAATCTTTCCACCAAAATTGGCTGCGTATCCACGGTACTCACCAAAATAGGGGGCAAATGCAATCACCTCATCACCGGGATCAAGGAATGTCTTCAAAATGATATTCAGTCCACCGGCAGCACCAACGGTCATGACAATATTATGAAAATCAAAGTCGGTTCCGAAACGCTTATTTAAATTATCAGCAACCGCCTGACGAACCTCCGGATATCCGGAATTCGACATATATCCGTGCAGCTCCATCGAATCCAGTTCATCCACTGCCTTTTTGATCGACTCGTTTACCTTTGCCGGAGCAGGCGTTGCGGGATTACCCAGGGAAAAATCAAATACATTTTCCTCTCCAATCTTCTCTGCCAGTTCCTTTCCCTCCATGAACATTGCCCGAATCACCGAGCTTCCTTTCATTGCCTGTCTGATATTCTGTGATAACATCTGTCTCTCCTCCTGAAATCAAATAAATCTTTATAAAAGTGTCAAAAAATGCCGTCCTTTTAACAGCACAATAGGCCAGAACAATTCTGTTCTGGCCTGTCATGTAATCAGCTTAAATCTCTACAATCCAGCCCTCGGGAGCTTCAATGCGTCCCATCTGGATGCCTGTAAGCGTCTCATACAGTTTCTTAGTCACAGGGCCCATATCATCCATTCCGCTGGGGAAGCAAATCTCATTGCCATGGTCAACAACCTTGCCAACCGGTGAGATTACTGCTGCTGTTCCGCATAATCCACATTCAGAAAAATCTTTCAATTCATCGAAACGAACCTGACGGTGCTCAACCTTCATTCCAAGATATTTCTCAGCCACAACCATGAGTGAGCGTCTTGTGATGGAAGGCAAAATACTGTCTGACTTCGGAGTAATCATTGTACTTCCATCCTTTGAAATAAAGATGAAGTTTGCTCCGCCGGTCTCCTCCACATAAGTTCTTGTTCCGGGATCTAAGTACATATTCTCGTCAAAGCCTTGCTCATGAGCATCAACAATCTGATATAAGCTCATCGCGTAATTCAGTCCGGCCTTGATATGTCCGGTTCCATGCGGTGCCGCTCTATCATAATCGCAGACACGAATGGTAATCGGCTTTACACCACCCTTGAAATAAGGTCCTACCGGTGTGGCGAAGATTCTAAACTGATACTCATCCGCCGGCTTTACACCGATAACCGGCGAACTTCCGAACATATACGGACGGATGTAAAGTGTTGCCCCCGATCCGTACGGAGGAACAAATGCCTCGTTTGCACGAACCACCTCTTTCACAGCCTCAACAAAGCGCTCCTCCGGAAATACCGGCATTCGAAGACGCTCGCAGGAGTCCTTCATGCGTGCTGCGTTCAAGTCAGGGCGGAAACAAACCGTTCTTCCATCCTCGGTTGTGTATGCTTTCAGTCCCTCAAAACAGGTCTGTGCATACTGCAATACGCCTGCACACTCTGACATTGTGATGGTTGCATCTTCTGTCATGACACCGTCATCCCATGCACCGTTTTTATAATTTGAAACAAATCGCTTATCAGTAACCTGATAACCGAATCCTAAGTTCGACCAATCCATGTTCTTTTTCTCCATCTTCTTGTCCTCTTTTCCTTCAAGTATTGGTGAAAATAATTTCTAGAAAACAGTTTAGTCCCATCGCCTTTTGCTGTCAAGCGATTGCTCGCAGAAATTTCAATACCTTTTTTCTTCTGCACCGCCTATCCGCCGGTCTGCCCGGCTCCCTCACTGGACTTTTATCCAAGCTTCTGATAAAATCGGGACTATGAAGAATTATAAATTAACCATCGCATACGATGGAACCCGTTATTATGGCTGGGAACACCAGCCCGGGAAAGAAACCATACAAGGAAAAATTGAAACTGTTCTCATGCGTATGTGTGATTTGCCGGAAGTACCGGAGGTCATCGGTGCCGGACGAACTGATGCCGGTGTTCACGCCAAGGCTATGATTGCAAATGTCCGGCTTGATACGCCAAAAAGTGAGCGCGAAATCAAAGCCTACTTAAACCGCTATCTTCCGGATGATATTGCAGTCACAGATGTTCGCGAGGCATCCGATCGTTTTCATGCACGCTACAAGGCAGTTGGCAAAACCTATTCCTATACCTGTTATGTCGGCGAGGGAAAGCCCATCTTCAACCGGAAGTATGTCAATCGCCTTGATTTTGAACCGGATATGGAGCAAATGCTTGCCGCCGCTTCTTATTTACAGGGCGAGCATGATTTCAAAAGCTTCTGCGGAAATCCAAAAATGAAAAAATCGACTGTTCGGCTTGTCGATTCTATTTCGATAAGCAGAAGTAAAAACCAAATCTACTTCACCTTCCACGGGACCGGTTTTTTGCAGCATATGGTGCGCATTCTTGTCGGAACACTGCTTGAGGTGGGAGCCGGACGCTTGGCGCCGGAAGATATGCTTCGTATACTAGATGCTAAAGACCGCACACTGGCAGGTCCCACTGCCGCTGCATGCGGGCTCTGTCTTGAGAAAGTAGATTATTAAGGAGTATTGTTACTATGGAAAAAGAGATTATTATCGGCTCCCATGTGGGGATGTCCGGCAAAGACATGTTTTTAAATTCCGTGAAGGAGGCGCTGTCCTATGATGCCAACACCTTCATGGTCTATACCGGAGCACCGCAGAATACGCGAAGAAAAGCAATCTCCGAGCTCAATATTCCCGCTGCAAAGGAGCTTATGGCTGCAAACGGAATTGAACAGTTCATTGTCCATGCACCGTATATTATCAACCTCGGAAACACCATCAAACCAGACATCTACGAGCTTGCTGTAAGCTTTCTTCGCACGGAATTGAAGCGAACAATTGCCATGGGTTCTCATGTGCTTGTCCTTCACCCGGGTTCCCATGTTGATGGAACACCGGAAGCCGGAATCGCTCAGATTATCAAGGGATTAAACGAAGTACTCACCCCTGATCTTGACTGTGTCATCGCACTTGAAACAATGGCAGGAAAAGGCTCTGAGCTTGGCCGCACCTTCGAGCAGCTTGCCCAAATCATGGATGGTGTAACATACCGCGAGAAACTTCGCGTCTGCTTTGACACCTGTCATGTCCACGACGCCGGATATGATATTGTAAATGATTTAGAGGGAGTGCTTGATGAGTTTGACCGCATCATCGGTAAAGACCAGATTGCGCTCTTCCATATCAATGATTCCAAAAATGTACGGGGAGCGCACAAGGATCGCCACGAGAATCTCGGAGCAGGTGAGATTGGCTTTGAAACGCTGCACAAAATCGTATGGCATCCGGATTTTCTCGATATACCAAAAATCCTTGAGACTCCGTGGTACAAAAACCCGGATAATCCCAAGGATGTAACACCTCCTTACAAGGAGGAAATCGCCCGGTTACGGCAACCGTAGCCGAAACATTTTTCGTATCTGCTCTGTTACGACTTCTCATTATTGGCGTTATCTTGCTGACAATCAGTTCTTTTTGTACAGGATGCCGCGTGTGGACATCCTGTACATGAATTTCCTCTTTTTCGATTCTTTCGGATAGACCCGAGTGCAAACCCAACTGCAATAACGAGCAAAACAATAATAACCACATCTGCCATACCTATATCCTGTCTGCAAAAAGCTTTACATCCTCAAAGAAATGATCCTTTTCCTGTTTAATCCACTCCCGATACACTTCAAAATTCTTTTTGTGCGCTTCATAGTTCTCACAAATATCAATGATGAGCGCTTCGATCTCTTCGATTGACTCCTCCGGATTTTCAAATTTGTACTGATCCGGAATCGGAACATCCTCATAATATGCTGCGCTTCCCTTTTTGTTCGTGATGATGCAGCAGCCGCACGCCGCCGCTTCTCTTGGAATTCTATCTTTTCCCGGGTGATTTCCGAAGTCTACATACACCTTTCCAATCTGTAATGACACGATTACTTCTTCGCGATTCATCTTTACAAGAGGAATCCACTCCATACGATTTACGGTCCTCTCAATCAACGGCTTCACCACTTCAAATCCCTTCGCCGGATTCACAATTCCAATCTGCTTTCGATATTCACCCGGCAACACGAATTTTCCGTAATCTTCATTGATATAATCGGACAGATATATAATCTTGGATTCGTCAACACCGCATTCCTTCAGCAAAAACTGTCTGGCATACTCGGACTGAACCAGATGTAAATCCACCATTTCAACAATACTTTCTATACTTTCACGGTCAGGATCCCTAAAATAGTTGTCCACGCTCATCCACCAGAGTACCATTTTATCCGCAGTAGAAAGCGGTCGAAGATGGCGCGTTCTCGCCTCCGGACAAATCAGGATATGCTCACAGCCATCTGACCGGTCCAGATACTCCTCCATTGATTTCACATGCTCGGTTCCGTAGCGCAAATAATCTTCCACGGGTTCTGCATCAACAGGTTCATCATGATCCCCATCTTCATAATAGACATAGGCATTTTCGCCCAGAGCATTCAATGCCGCACACATCTGGTGACACAGCTCCGGTCCGCCGGTTCTTACCCTTGCAGGCGTTAAGATATAAAATTTTCTCATTTTACTCCCTCATTAATAAAAAGAACTCCAAGTGTTCCCGGTCCACAGTGACTGGAAATCACACCGCCTGCCCGCGTTTCCAATATCTCATCAAAATGATTCATATCATTTAGATACTTTCGAACAGCCTCCACAATTTCCCGATTACAGCCGGAATGTGTAATGAATACGCGATCTTTTTTTGCATTCATCAAATCCTGTTCCATGTCCTTCACATAAGCCATTACTGCCTTATCGAGCCGGCCGCGATACTTCTTTCCGGCACCCATCGCCCCGTGTTCGACAGAGATTTTCGGATGAAGCTTTAATGCACTTCCCGCAAGCGCCGCAAGACCACTGCAACGACCGCCACGATACAGATAAGTCAATGTATCCACGACAAAGCTTGCCCGTACAGCCGGTTTTAATTCTTCCATACGAGAGACAATCTCATCTGCACTTTTGCCATCTGCTGCCATAATTGCCGCCTCAATAACCAAAAGACCGATTCCTGTTGACAGATTCGCAGAATCCACTACATGAACGAGATGAGATGCATCCAGCTCATCTGCCGCAAGGCGCATCACATTCGCCGAGGTTGACATCGACTCCGATATGGAAAAACATACAATCTCCTGTCCGTTTTGTGTGTATTCCTGAAGAAGCTTTACCGCATGCTCCATGGAAGGTGCTGATGTCTTTGGTGTCTTCTGATGTTCATCTGCCCATTTAAAAATTTCATCCGGAGTAATTCCCACACCATCTTCGTACTCTTTATCATCTAACAGAATATGAAGCGGCAAAATTGAAATATTGTATTTTTTCAACAAATCCTCTGACAAATCACAGGTGCTGTCAGATATAATCTTTACCATTAATTTGCACTCCTTTCGTTACTCGTTTCAAGCAACATTTGTTAACTATCATTTTACCTTTCATATGTGAAAATGTCTAGTTGTTGCTTTCAGGCAATATATGATATATTTTTGGTGACACTGCCACAACAACAGTCAGCGTATGTTAGCAACGAATGATTACCATAAAAAGGAGGCCTTATATGGATTATATACATCTTCAATCACCGAAAAACTGGATGAACGACCCCAATGGTTTTATCTACTATAAGGGCATGTATCACATGTTTTATCAGCATTTCCCGTATGCTCCGGTCTGGGGAACCATGCATTGGGGGCACGCAACCAGCAAAGATCTTGTTCACTGGGAACACACCGATATCGCAATCTACCCGTCGAAACACTATGATGCCAACGGAATCTTTTCCGGAAATGCACTTGAGAAGGACGGCAAATTATATCTGTACTATACCGGTATCCGCTATCCCCACATGAACCCTGATAACATTCACATCCCCGGTAATGATATCTTGGAAGCCTGTCAGGCTTTGCTTATCTCCGAAGATGGAATCAGCTTTGATAACCAAAACGGCAAACAGTGCATTCTCGCACCAAGTACCGATGACACCCTTATGTCACGCGCAAATACGCGCGACCCGAAGGTATTTGAAGTCAATGGAATCTATTATATGATTTTAGGCAGTACGGAAAATGGCGAGGGAAAACTCATATTTTTTGAGAGCGAAAATGCGATTGATTTTCATTTCAGAGCGAGCTATCAGAGCCGCGCATTCGGTTCGGTCTTAGAATGCCCGGATTTATTCGAGCTTGACGGCACATACATCCTGCTTGGCGCTGCGATGGAATACTTCGATGACGGTTTGGCGAATGACGCTCAGGAAATCTACAAACTTTGCTCTTTTGAGCCGAAAACCTGTGCCTTTTCTTGGGAGAGCGAAAGTCATTTTCTTGATTACGGAACCGATTATTACGCAACGCAGACCACACTTGATGCGGACGGCAATCGCGTGTTGATTGGCTGGATGCGCATGCCACAGGCAAAATCAGATGCGAAACGAGGCGCATGGAGCGGATTAATGACCATTCTACGAACGCTTTCTGTCAAAAACGGACACCTGTACAGTATTCCTCATAAAAATATTGTCTCTCAGTTTTTGGTCGAGCTGTCAGTTGAAGATGTACCCGGGCTGATCATTACAGGCGCCGATGACATTCAGCTTTTTGGCACCGATGAGTCTGTGACTGATTTCAGGCTGTCTGTAAATCTTCAGGAGCACACAACAATTGACATTGGCGGATATCTCATCACATATGAAAACAACCGGATTACCGCAGATCGAACCGCGGTATATCCGGTTGGGAATTACAGATATCAAAGCACAACGCCTGAGTTAAAAGACGGTCATCACATTGACATCTATGTATCTGATTCGATTATTGAGACCTATGTCAATCACGGTGAATATGTAATCAGCCATATCATCTATCGCTGATTACGCTAGACTCCGACAACGGCAAGGACAATAAATCCGACAATCGCAAGTAAAGTTGTCACAGAAAGTGAAGAAGATACATACGATCTTTGCTTCTCATCGTCTGCAAATACAGGTAATACATACGGCGGCGGCAGGATGAACATGATATTGAGTGCAGCATCTAAGCTGTCGCCGAATCCGATCAGGCGAACCACCCATCCCACAAGCAGTCTCATGCAAAGCATAATTGCAAATCGAAGCACTGCGACTTTTCCAACCGCAAGCCACGGAATATCATCAAACACCAGATCATAGCCAATACTGATAAGAATGATTGCGCTTGTCGGCGCACTGACAAAATCAGTGCATGCCGTAATCAGCGCGCTGATTCCTGACGGCTCAAGCATCCGAAACAGTCCGGTTGCTCCGAGAAGAACGCCGGCAATAATTGCGATAATCGTTGCGGAACGGAGCATCTCCGACACAAGCTGCCCGGCTGACGGGGCTTTTTTTGCATTCATGCCAAGCAATATCTTATACAGCGTGAATACAAAAAGCACTTGCCCTAAATCAATGCTTGCAAAAGCACTGATGCCCTTTGAGCCATACAACAGCATGCATAAGGAGTATCCAAGCATTCCCGCCTCAAAACCGGTTGTCAGGAACGGCACAAAATTGGACTCCATATGAAAGAGACAGCCAAGTGCCTTGCCGATATACCAGGAAAGCAGACAGACTGCAAACATCAAAAGGGTCAGCACAATGTTTTTGAACGAGTAGTTCATCGTTGCAAACGCATTTAACATCACTGCCGGCAGTGTGATATTGACTACCACACTCTTTAATGCATTGATTCCTTCTCTGGATAACAGACTTTTCTTTCTGCAAACAACGCCGATGGCAAGCATTAATACTACCGGCAAGACAGTATGTAAGATTTGTATCCAATTTCCCATAAATTACTCCTTTTTCATCTGTGTTTTCGGTTTCCCTGCGGATGGATGATCCCGCTTCTACTCGTCTCTTTGAATCGTTTCTGTCGTATACTTTCTGCTCATGTCATGCATGATTTTACGATTTTCCACACTCTCAAATATAATAGAGAAGTCATAGTCCTCCGGGTAGAGCTGATCTGCTGCAACATGCAGCTTCACGCGCTTGTGATTCACCCAGATTTTTCCGTCCGGCATCTGGATTCGAACCATTCCTTTTTCATTTACCGGTTCACACACGATTCCAATTTTCTGCTCCGGATATACCCGTACGCTGTCACCTCTGGTGAACTTTGTATGAAGTGATGTATTACCGGTCGTCTTCTTGATGGTTGTAATCTTTCTGGTACGCTTTTTCTCAAGCGCTCCATCCGGCTTTTGGAAATGATAGCTGCCCACCATCTGTTCGCCATATGCCTCTTTGATTGCCACGCGAAGCATGTCATTTGGCATGCCTAACCGGTCTGCAATATAAAATGCACAGCTTTCTCCGGCTTCCTTTAGAATCATCTGATAAGTCGGACGGAGTGTCTCCCGGTCGAATGCCATACGGGCATTCATGACATCCTTTGTCCGGTTCGCATATTCCTTGACCTCCGGATAATGCGTTGTCACAAGAAACAATGCACCGCTCTTTCGCAGCTCCTCAAGCACCGCGATAGCGATTCCCATTCCTTCAGCCGGATCGGTTCCTGATCCGAGCTCGTCCATAATGACAAAGCTGTCTTGATTGACTTCGCTCAATATCTCCATCACATTTTTGATATGTGCAGAAAATGTAGATAGATTCTCGGAGATATTCTGTCCGTCTCCGATATCGCACAGATATGAGCTGTTCATACAGATATCTGCCTCTCTGCTTGTGACATGTAAACCACACTGCGCCATCATACAGTTCAGCATCACGGTCTTGATTGCGACGGTCTTGCCGCCGGTATTCGGTCCGGTGATGATGATACCGCGTACCTCATCTCCGATTTCAAACTGAAGCGGCACATTGATTTCCTTATCCATCAGCGGATGTCTTCCGTCAATGAGTACAATTCGTCTTTCGGTGTTAATCGACGGTTCCACCGCATCCATGTCGATGCTCAGCTTTCCTTTTGAAAAAATAAAGTCCAGCTTCTCGATCATTTTGATGTTTTCCTTTAAAATCGGTGCATCTGATGCCACCATCGCTGAGAGTGTATACAAAATCTGGTATACCTCATTCTCCTCGCTGATTTTTAGCATCTGCAACTCTTCATAATACTTTGCAACGCTCGTCGGCTCAATAAAAAGTGTGCTGCCGGTTGCGGATTTATCAATCACACTGCCGGAAACCTTGAGCTTGCACTCTTTTTTAACCGGAACACAGACTCTGCCGTTGCGAAGTGTATAGTAATTGTCTGCCATACAGTCCTTATGATTCCGCATCACCTGCTCGGCGCGCATTTTCATCTGGTCCTCGCACTTGATGATCTGGCTTCTAATCTGGAACAGTTCCCTTGATGCGTGATCATCGACCGCGCCACCGCGAATCTGCTGATTGATATCCTCCCGGAGCTCTTCCATCGCATTGAGATTCTCCTCATAATATGCAAGCGGATTACTGTACATTTTACCGCGTGTCAGATAATCCTTCAAGCGTCGAATCGATGCCAGCACGGTTGCAATCTGTTCAAGCTGAACCGGGATCAAGCAGTCTCCCTTTTCTGCAATTTCAAGAATCTCCTTGACTGCTGACAGGTTCTGAAGCGGCGGGTTGCCAAGCTTGTCAATCATATTCCGGCTGTCTGTCGTATCGCGAAGCTGTTTTCGAAGCTCTGCTTCATTCAGATAAACGGTTACATTTTCAATTGTTTCTTTTGCCCATTCGGTTACGGTAAGGTTCTTCCATAAGTCTTTGATTTTACTGAATTCTGTCTGTTTTTCTATATTCATTTTTTTGTTCTCCATGATTTAATGAATCGCTTGCGACTTGTTTGCATCCGAGCGGTATGAGAAGCATATCCTTCGTTTTCAATACGAAAAAAGAGCACAACCATACAGTCATGCTCTCATCATCTCAAATATATCCAATCATTCGCAAGCAGTTGTAGGGTAATGTATGTCAGCAGCATTTGCCACTGACAAATGGGTATAGTTCCAACCGGAACATAACACCCACGCAATATTTATTTTGCTACTTTTTCCGTTACAACTACAATTAACATCCAAAATCCTCGTAAATCAATTTTTTATCAGTATATCCACAAAGGCTCTATTTGTCAAGGCTTATTTTGCTGTCGTATCAATCCGCTCAATAATCGTATCCACACCGGCTACCAGATCATCTCGTTTTATCTCAACAGGGATATCCGGTTCAATGCTCTTTCTTTCATCTCCGTACTTCTCAATGAGCATCGGAATCTGATCACGCATGGACGGATACCGCAAAACAAGACCGGTCTCTGTGATTTCTTCAAACTGAATCTCTGTGTAATTTCGAACTGCTCCGCTTGTTCCCTCTCCATAGGAAGTCACATCACAGCCGGACTGCAACAAATCCTCGTAGACCTGACATCCGGCAGATGCAGTAAAATGTCCGAGAATCAGATCAATCTTCTTCGTTTTCAGCTGTTCTTTATATGCCTCCAACGCTCGTGCAAAAATACGACGGTCTCCACCGCGATTCCAACGCACATCAATAATCAGATGCTCATAGTCCGGATGCTCCTCAAACTGTTTAAGCATCTCCCCGAAGAAATCGTCAAATGGTCGATCTTCATTTTCACAGCAGGATAGATACTGGAAGTAGATTGCTTTTTTCTCCTCGAGAATCTGATAGGAATAATTCCATCCATCATTCATATTCTCCGTACGCATCTGATAGGTAAACGGCAACAATTGATAGTCGCAGACAATCATCGGAACATCATCTGAAAAATCACTGATCACCCAGTCAAAGGTTTCCTCACCGTCATCACTTTGCACCGTCAACGGGAGCACCTTCTGCTCCTCTTTGATCACGCCCATTGCAGTTAAGGCATTTCGTTTCAACTGATACAGCAAAAATTTTTTCCCGTTTTCTGTCTCAACCGGATAGATGGTAGATGCTAAATCCAGAAATTCCTGTATGGTATATCCACCAATTTGAGTAACGATTTTTCCCATATACTGTTCGTACCCTTCCGAGATTCCAAACAGCATCGGTCCTTCCGCTGTCCAAATGACATCAAATTTCAGGTCATCCTCGCCGTCTCTTACCGCATCATCGGCAAAAAAGAGATCCATATGTATCATTTTCGATTTCGCAATGATATTTCTCAATCGATAATAGGCCGAAATCTCATCTGTAATCTGTCCACTTTTCAGCTCCTGTTTCAGAGACTTACAGCTTGCCTTTAACTCTTTCTTCGATATACTCTCATTCATACCCGGCGTGTGAATCATCACATCAAAGATATGATCCACGGTATCGCACCATTTTTTCACAAATGCGCTCGAATACTCCCCCGAGTGTTCAAGTGATGTCTCATTTTTTTCCGTCTTATCAAAATCGGCCGTTTCCTGTACCTTCGGTTCCTTCCAATCGGGTGTATCACCGGATGTAACTGCTCCGCCTTGCGACCCGGCGCATCCACCAAGAATGACCAGTGACAATACACCTGCAAGCAAAATTCTACACTTCTTCATCATAATACTTCTTTCCTAATTATATCAGTTCCTGTCAGCGTCAGTTCGGACGCTCCTTTCTGCAAATCATACATATTTCTGCCGGTCAGACTGCATTCCAATACAAACAGAAAATCAGCACGCATCCCCATGCATTGCCGGTCTCCTTGCGCACAATCAGCATTCCGTAAATCAGAATCATCGTTGCAAGCATCTCAAGAATTGCATCCGGTGTCACTCCGACCATCCAGTGAACAAGAATACACATGATTGCACAAAAGAGTGCACCCCAGTCAAGCCAACGATGCTTTGACGGCCAAAGCTCACTGATTTTGTCACGAATCACCACATAATTGAAGCCTTCGAAGAATCCCCATGCCGTTGCCGTAATCAGCATGCCAAGTACATTGTACGGAAATCCGCTAGAAAGCACCTCTCGTGTCATATGTACATCCCAGAACGGACACCAACTATGTATGGTTCCCTGCCACCAATAGAATAATAGTTCCGGCACACAACACAGCGCGCTGAGTACGATTGTCGGAAGAAGATTCCTGGTATTCAGTCCAAAGCTTCTGAATTTTTCCTTTCGAATCAGACAGACAACCGTAATACCCAATCCTGCAGTTGCGAACTGACCGAATACAGCTACAACCAAAACGCGCCATACAATGTTAATGGATGTGTTATCAACAAATGAATTTAAGTCAATCATCCGGTCTAAAAGTCCAAAGCCTGCCAGACCTAAAAACGACAACACAAGAATCATAATAATATCTGTCGATAACTGACGCTTGCGTTCCTTCGTAATGGGTTCCATATACTAACATCCTCCTTTTTGCCAAACGAATGATAGATATCTGCCATATTCGTTCTGCAACAGTGTTTTTGTATATCTTACTGTACCCATTCCATCCTGTCAACCATATGCGGTTATTCATCCTTCTCTTCCGGTTCTTCCTCTAACTTCTCGCTTCTCTTTTTATAAATGCCTGCACTAAAGGAAAGTGCAAGAAAGCATAATACAAAAAGTACAATTCCAATAATAATTCCTGCTGCCGCAGCTCCAGCCGGCTTACTCGGATATCTGAACCATACAACCAATCCCATCAAAAGACCTCCGGCAATCGCTGCAATCACTGAAACAATCACATTCGTCTTAAGATCCGGCTTTAATGTTGAGCTCCAGATTCCGTGCTTGAGACATGCCGCCGTCAAATACACTGCCGTTGCCATAAAAATTATCCATTCACCCATCACAGTCTTTCCATCGCCGTCAAAAACAATCAGCTGCAACAGGATTACTGCAAGTAATCCCCAATATGCCAGATAACAGGCACGGTGCTCAATCTGTGAAAGTGTCTGCTGCTGTCTCTCATCTAACTGTGAATTTTTACTCTTCTTCATCACGATCATCCTCCCAGAATAATTCATCCAGCGTCGTATCTAACGCTTTACATATTGCAATACATAGTTTGATTGACGGATTAAACTCTCCGGCCTCTATCAGTCCGATGGTCTGTCTCGTCACATTCGCCCGCTTGGCTAATTCTGTCTGAGACATATTCAGCTCAATCCGGCGAAATTTTAGTTTTAGATTCCTCATATTGATTTCCTCCTGATGTGCTCAGTATAAAACTCCGCCTTGCATTTGTCAATTATATATTGCAAAGTAATTTTATATTTTACTTGTGAATACTTTTTTACTCAATTGCAAAATAAAAAACTCGAATCAGAAAACCATCCGAAAACCAAATGCAAAAAAGGCGAAACTCAAGAGCGCCTGCATCGCGCCTTGAATTTCGCCTTTTTTATCTGACTGCTAGCACCGCATGTCTTCTATATCATCTTTTTCGTTTCCTATGCTTCACGCTCCACCACAGCAACCGGATCATACTCTAATATATCTCCCGGCTGGCAATCGAGTGTTTCACAAATCGCTTCCAAAGTGGAAAAACGAATTGCACTGATTTTTCCGGTCTTTATTTTCGAAAGATTAACATTGGATACGCCAACCTTCTCTGAAAGCTCATTCAATGACATCTTACGATCCGCCATTACGCGGTCCAATCTTAGTATTATTTTTCCCATACAAATACATCTCCCTTCTATAATGTCTCATCCACTTCCTGCTGAAGGGCAAACCCATAATCTAAGATGCAGTAAACACACCACAGGAACATTCCTAACATAATTGCTTCCGTTACACCAAACACCAAAACGCAGATCACGAACAATTTGATGAAGGTTGCCTTTAATTTTTTTAACACCGCTTCGCAAAATGGTGTCTCACTGATTTTTATTGTTTTAAAAATACTTACAATATTAGCAAAAATAATCGCAAAAACAAGACACATAACAAATGCAAAAATGCATACTTTGCCAAGTGCTATCGCGTACATTCCCTGTTCCAATTCATCATTAACATCCAGAGTAAAACAGATAAGTCCATCACCAAATCGTGTTTCATCCACTGTAATGGTTGCACCCGGGTTTTCCTGCAACTGGTTGGCAATTGCGGAATTTACACGATCCTGATTACAAAGCATATAGATTCCAACACCTAATGTAATCAGACTTGCAACAATTAGTATTGTCATCAGAACTTTTGATACCTGATGCGCAATGTTACAGCTTTTCTTTACTTTTGCCAGTTTTTCATTCTCATTCATATTATTCTCTCCTTTTCGAATCATCTGATTTTTTGTACTTGATTCCTTGTGTTCTTCCTCTTCCAAGTCAGCCCCGAGGATAGGATTGAATTGGTTTATGAGAATAATATACTATTGCTGTTAATATTTGTCAACTACTTTTTAATGTTTTTCATTAATTTTTATATTCTTTTCGTTTCTCCCTCTATTTCGAAGCTCAATTGCAAACCGAGATGCAGTTTTGTAAGTCGAGATGCAGAAAAAAAGCACAGGAGCTATCGGCCCCTGTGCTTTTCCTTTCGTTTCTGTTGTTTGAGATCAAACAGATGCTTTTTTTGTGCTTCCCTTTGTTCTTTGCAAAGAGTCTGGCGCTCTGTTTTCATCTCCTCTCGCTGTAACTGTAATGCCTGTTGAGTTTTTGTACCGATTCCCTTCTGAAGCGTCTGCTTTCGCGCCTCACGCTGCAGTCGTTTCGGATTACTGCTCTCTGTCTTTACAATCACATCAACAGCCGGACTGAATTTCAGCTTGTTATAATTTTTCAGAGCAAAGTCCCGAATCTCATAGTCCTTCGGCTCCGCACCAAAGGTGACCTTTGAAACGGATAGTTTTCCGTTTTCAATCCGCTCAAAGACCCCAACCCAGAACGGTTCGTCAAAATATACCGTCAGCTTTGCATTGTCCATCACGAAACCCTCCTTCATATGAATTGAAACAGGAAACGGACAACCCAGGAGGGCAGGTTACTTACCCCGCCAAACCGGCGGGACGGCCGGGCTACCTTCCGGCTCTAGCACATTTCTGTCGTAATCACTGCACAACTGAAATGCACATTGCGTTTTTATCCCTGTATGTATTACATGACAGGATTACTGCTCCTGTCGGGCAAGCATGTATCTACTCGGATGCTTCTGCCGTGATTTTACTCTTTCGCTTCTTTTCCTTGTGTGCTGTAATAATTGTATAACTGTATGCATTCACGGTAATGATACAGCCGTCCACGGTTACATACCAGTTTTTGCCATTTCTTTCAATCACGGCGTATTCCAGACAAATCTTTTCTTTACACCACGCCACCACATCCGCTGTCTCGATAGACAGGTTTCGTTTGATTCGTTCTACACCAAGCGCTGTTGTATGCAGTTCATCCAGATGCTTGAGCAATTCGTTTTCGAACCCCATAGTCATTTTTCATCCCTTTCGTTTGGTTTTTCATACTACTCCATTCATCTGCTCCTGTCAACTTTGCACTTGGTTGTTCCAAAGTATTACGCTTCTAATAATTCCGGTTTTGACGCCGCAGCAGCCAGCTGCTCCATAACATCGGTTTCTTTCTTCCAGAGCTTCTCAATCATTTTCGACATTTCGGGAAGCATGGTTGTATCAGCGGTAAGCGATAATTCCCACATCATATCTGCAATCAGATTCCACTCATCACCAATTGCCTGATACGCTCTACCCAACTGTTCAAACACAGCATCCTCTAAAATGAGTGCCGCCTCTATGAGAAACTGACCATACATTTTTCGAAAAATGCCACCGCCGGTTCCACCGTCTCCACTGATTTGAAAGTAGTTGGTGACTCCGGAACGCTTTAATTTCTCAGGGCTGAACTTTTTCCATTTAAGTATTTCCTTCGAGAACTTTTCAATACCGCTAAGCCCCAGCAGCTTTGCCGGCGGATAAATCATTCCGTCACAGGTCTCCCCAATTGCATCAACAAGAACCTTCTTACTTGGCGGCCGGTATCCGCTGACATCCAGCTCTAAGTATTTATTTTTTGCCGGAAACGGTCTGTGACGACTTGTTCTCGCCCGCATTAATTCGTCAAATGAAACGACATGATAATCCTCTGCAATATGTCCAAACGGCGTTCTGATTGGAAAATCATGATTGTCGCGGTCACTGATATAGTATTCCTGCCCTTCCTCATCATATCCAAACAACACGACTGCATGTCCGCCAAAATGATTGTTCTCATCTAAGCCAAGATAATTCAGATATGGCATATCAACATATATCAGAATCGGTTCATCATGGTCAAGCATTTCTTTTGTCTTCGCCTGAATCTTCTCATAGTTACTTCCCGACTTACATTGAATGTCAACATTCATCCGTTTCGCCAGCTTTTCCTCAAACTCAAATACCTTCGTTCTTCCGTTTACCATCGGTGAAGCAGCCTGATTCAGATACAGAAACGACAATCCGGAACCAAGTCCAAGCAGCATCTCTTCTGATACTTCTATTCCATAGTAATGAAACACCTGCTTCAACGAGTTCGTAATACAGTGTTTTCCGCCCTGTGTGGTAAATCCATTCACAATTTTCTTCATTTTGTACCTCCATATATTGATCACTCATTATTGTTTACAATCAATATAAGGTGTACCCCACAGGGGAAGGTCAATCATTTTTTGTAACTGTTCAGAGCCAAGCAAAATTTCATAAAACAGGTGTAAAATGCTTGCAAAATTAAGACTGTTTTTTATATTTTATTTGGCGGATACGCCACACCGACGAAATGCAAAGCATTTTGGAGGTTGGCTCTGAACAGTTACCATTTTTTTATATCAAGTGGTAAAATAATCCGTGTCACATATTTATCGGGATTTCCCTTGAAAATCATCCCGGGCCCCTTCTGATAAACTTCTCTGGACGGATAGCAAAGCTTCATGTCATTCTGATTCACATAATCAAAAAGCGCCTTATACGCATAACGCAAGCTTTCATAGCTTCCGCAATGAGTTGTGCATACCGCCCGGCATTCCGGAAGCATTTTGCACACAATCGATGCGTCAGCAATTCTTTTTTTGATTGGCACACATAATTCCATATCTGCGATTTCGGTGTAATCCTCATCATAATAACAATTCATCAGATTTCCTGCCGCCGCCCCTTTTACTGCACGAAACAACTCTGCCGTGTGCGCTCCAATCTGATCATAGGAATCTTTGATGCGAAGGCTTGCCACCAGAACCGGTGGAATTGTCTCAATCGAAATCTCATATGTTTTCTCATCCGGTGTAGAAGCAACCGGTTCAATGTATCTGCCGATTTCCTCGATTAGTTTTCTCTCTTTTGAAATATTTCGCTCGATGTACGCAATCTTTTCCTTCAGTACATAATTCAGATCCTGTTCATTTTCCGCCACGCAAAGCGTGTCCTTGATCTCCGATATGGAAAAATCAAGCTTTCTCAGCAGACAGATGAGCTGCGCCTTTTGTAAATCCTTCTCGTCATACATGCGGTATCCGTTCTCTTCGTCGCGAACCGATGGCTTTAGCATGTCCTGTTCATCATAATAGCGCAGTGCTTTTTTCGTTAATCCTGTAATTTTAGAAACCTGATTGATTAAATACATAGCCTCTTTCCTGCAATTCTATTCTTTTTTCACGAAAGAAATAATCATCGGACAATTCATATCACAGCACTTACAATATCCTCTCACGCAAAATACCATTCTGAGCGTGCAGAATAAAAATCCTTTTCCCTTAATACTTATATCTCATCTCAGTATAGTGATGATCTTTATCAACAAATCCTACCTTTTCATATATGGGATGACCTTCTTTTGTTGCACTTAAATCAACTCTGCCCAGTCCTCTTTTCTTCCCGTATTCCAATAAATTGTTCATCAACTGTGTACACAAGCCTTTTCCTCGATATTCCGGTTCTGTATAAACACTTAGTACAACCCCATAAATACCATTGAGCAAACTAGAATTGGCCGGCATCTCAATGATATGAAGATATGCAACAGAAACCATTCTGTCGCCATCCTTTGCCGCAAATGCGACTAATTCATCACCAAGTTTTCGCTTGAAATAATCTGAGAGCTGCTTTTCCATGCATTCTTTTTCGTAATCACTCACACTTCCAAAATCATCTATCATATATGCAATTCTTAGTCTGATCAATTCAGCAATATCTTCTTCTGTTGCCTCTGTAAATATAATATCCACAGCACACTCCTTTGCACGGATAGTATCCGTTTTCTTACCGGTAACAGTACCTTTAGCATCTACGGTAGCTACCTTCTTGTTGGAAGATGCGTAGGTAATAATAGTTTTACCATTAATTATTTTGACTCAACTTTTCAATGGTTTTCATCATACAGTCGTACTTTTCATCCGATCAATACCTTTTTCCCCTCAAACGCAAATCCATAGCTTCGGATCTGCTCTGATGGAATGCCTCTGGCAGTCAGTGCTTTTGCATACTGCTTTTCCTCAATCTGAGAGAGCGCAGCATGCACCGTTTCTTTTAGCGTTGCCTCGTCCTCCGGGTCATGTACCTTGAATTCTAAGATGATCGCATCATCCACTTTGGGATCCTTTGGCTCCAGCACGACATCATATCTGCCAAATCCGCTCTCCCGATTTGAAGTGATCACATATCTGCCCTGAAGATCCACGATCAATCCAAGCACAAACCCGTGATAAAAGCGCTCCGGGTCCTCTCCGGACGGCCGGTTTCCGGTGTCAAAATAAC